>JBAMLU010000054.1:0-4740 GCA_039793385.1 bacterium | reverse complement strand
ATTGAGTATCCTTGGCACTGCGGCTGAAAAGATAATTGCAGCCGCAACTAAGAATTTAATCCTCTTTTTCATTTTTCCTCCTTTCTTCTTTTATTAAAAATTTTACGAAAAAAAAAGTCAAATGCAATACCTTTTTAACAAAATTTTTGCATTATATAATTTTATCGTTAAATTATATATTTATGGTATATGGAATAATCGTTGGTGGTGGGAAAGGTTCAAGACTTGGTAAGCAGATACCGAAAGCGTTTGTTGAATTGTGTGGTTTTCCGCTTTTCGCTTTTAGCCTTAGCGCGTTTTTGAGGTCGAGGGTTATTGATGCTATTGTGCTGGTTTTCCCTGAAGATTATATTGAGCATGTTTCTAAAAAAATTCCGCCACTCTGGAAAAGGTTGTCCATCGTAAAAGGTGGAAAGGAGAGGTATAACTCTGTCCTTGCTGCGCTTGAAAGCATTAATGAGCCTAACTCGGTTGTTGCGATTCATGATGCGTCACGCCCATTTGTGAGTGCTTCTCTTATAGATATGGCTGTTGTTGCTTGCCAAAAAGAGAATACGGGAGTGATTGTGGGGCTTCCTGTCAGGGATACGGTTAAAATTGTGAAAGATGATTATATAATCGAAACAGCCGATAGAACAAAACTCTGGCTTGCTCAGACACCTCAGGTTTTTAGGTTCAATGTTATATATGAGGCATATCGCTCAATGCCTTCGGGGTTCTTGCCTACCGATGATTCCCAGCTTGTCGAGCGATACGGTGGCAAAGTAAAAATTATTCCCGGAAACTTTATAAATTTTAAGATTACCTATCCGGAGGAGCTTGAATTAGCGGAAGCAATCGTTAAGGGTTTTCCATCCTCTGAGCTTCCGCCTGATGGACTCCGCTCGCTCAGAGTCACCTAAAATAGCATATGCTAAGGCTTTATAAGCAAGACCGTTTCGAATCTCTTTTATTATGTTGTTCATTCCTCTCCTTTCTCCGTTTATTTAGATTTTCGGAAAAATTATTCGATACTTTAGGAGGTTAGATATATATGAGGATTGGGATTGGTTATGATGTTCACAGGTTGGTTGAGGGTAGAAAACTTGTGCTCGGTGGGGTTGAAATAAACTATGAGTTTGGATTGCTGGGGCATTCTGATGGTGATGTGCTTTTGCATGCTATTTGTGATGCTATTCTCGGGGCATCTTCGCAAGGAGATATAGGCTCTCATTTCCCGCCAACAGAGGCGGCGTATAAGGATATCTCCAGCTTAATCCTTCTAAAACGGGTCGCAGAAATGGCGCTCGAGAAAGGATTTAGAATTGAGAATATTGATGCAACCGTTGTTTGTGAAAATCCGAGGCTTGCCCCTTACATAAACGAAATGAAACAAAAAATCGCAGAATGTGTCGGAATAGATAGTGAAAGGGTTTCGGTTAAGGCAAAGACAACTGAAGGGCTCGGGTTTGAGGGTGAGGGACGTGGAATTGCAGCCTTTGCTGTGGCACTTTTAACCGAGACGAAAGGTGAAAAATATGAAAGCTAAATTATTATTGTTGATCGCTCTTTTATTTTGCGCCTTCGGTAAAAAAGAAAAAACCACAAAAAATATGAAGTTCACCAACCATTTAACTGTAATAGAGAAATCTTATTCCTATGCCAAGTCCCTTTCAACTGGAAAGCCAGAAAAAGTAAGGATTAACTCGGAATTAAGCGACGATACCCTTTATGTTCGAATTTTCAATTACCCGATGAACTGTTGTATCGATTCTATCGGATGTTCACCGGAGCTTGACGCCGACACCCTCATTATGCGAGTAAAAGAGCACTTTGTGGAAATATGCGAATGCTTTACCAAGTTCGATATTAAAATTAAGATTTATCCTGTTCAGGGAAAACCCAATTACTTCAGAATCTATAAAGATGATTTGATAAAACCTTGTTTTGAGGGAAAAGAAGAGCTATAAATATTAGCGATAAGAACGGGTTTTTTCAGCTTGTTTAATCGGTTTTTGTGGCATTCTAAACCTTTGTAATTGGACTGGGGTTCCACCAGCCACATCAACATCAATTATTGCGCCTGTCCTATCGTCAATATCAAACACATGCCACCATCTTATTTCATCAGTCCAGTATCTATAATATGCCCGCTCTGGATTGAGATTTCCGCCTCTAAAAACCTTTACGGTGCTGAGCTCCCCTATAGTATCTTGTCCCGCATATAGATAAACCCAGTATTCATAGTGTCCTCTTGGTCCTGGGGTCAAAAAAGCAATATGGATATTCTCAGGTCCATACCCTGTAACATCATCAACATCAAGATATGCTCCGTTAATGCAATCTCTACAGGCATAATAGACATGATTTGGTGGTTCTTGCGAGTCAAACAGATGCGAATCGAGGTCTCGGGGCTCGCTACCCCAGGTGAGCTCTATCCTGTATGCTATACCATAAAGGTGAGACAAAAACTCAGACCATCTTGTTCGTGTTGCAAAATCGAAACCGCTGTACTCCGCAACATAGTTGACAAAAAGTGATTCCTCTTTCGGAAGCCATATTGCGAGACCGTGAAGACCCGGGGGCATCCCATTTGCACCCTCCTTCTCTATAACAAAATTATCTATAAGAGGAAGGATATCTCTTGCAGCGTCTCTTACTGAGGCAGGTATGTTCATTGAATCATTATTGGCAACATGTTCGAAAAAGTCATACATATCCCTGTTCATATTATATGGCATACCGGGGTCGTCCTCATTCCCTGGTACAGCTGAAAGCCCTCTTGATGATACTAATGCCTGATAAAGTCCGGTTTTGAACGAGTCGATATCCACGCTTAAAGCTGCTGATACAAATGATGCAATTCCTCGTTCGAGCTCATCGTAGCCAGAAAGATCATATGCTACGGAAAACGACCTGTTTGGTTTCGTTTCAGCTGTAACGATTGTTTTAGCGAGAGTTTCAGGATTAATTCCGCCTCGCATCGCCCGGACTATGTTTGGAAACTTATTGTTGTTCTCGCTTCCGTACCTAACTGTTTCGTGTGCCACCATATAGTTGAAATAGTCCTTAGAAACAGAAGCTATTTCAACTCCTCCCATAAGGCAAGCCTGATACCAAACAATATCAAGCTTCCGTCCCACGAGTCTGTATAAATACCTGTAAACCACCTCAAGCTCATACATATTAAGCCCATCAACGCCATCATAGCACACCGCTTTCCCACCATCATACCAGAATTCGTTCGGTACCGGGTGGTCCTCTTTGAACCAGCTTCCCCCGTGATTCGACAGGACAATAAGGTAATGGTCAGCAGGGAATTTTGCAATTCCCCAGGTTAAGAAATCATGAAGCGTTAGCGGATGTCCCATATTCAGTTCGCCGAAATCGAAGTCCTCAATTACTTGTCCGGGGTTGCATATATATCTCTTGCAATCAGTATAGCCTGCGTCATCATCACCATCAAACAGAACCGCAGCATACATCGTATTATCTATATTATTGGCGATTTCAGTTGCGTATTGTGACCGTGTACCTGACAACCCACCTTCACCATCCGCATAAACAAGTATAGTCCACTTTTTCCTTTCTGGTTGACCAATCACCGTAAAGCCCACCCAATTGCCTTCTCCACTATAACCGTCAAGAATATCTCTCCCTTTATCATATACCCTATTATTATCGACATCAATGATTATATCGTATTCGCCTGGTTGAAGGAGACCGGCGTTAGCCAAAAGCCTTCTGCCAATATTAGTGCATCCTTGCTGGACACAATCAATAATTACAGAATCCTTCGGAGCAAGGCTATCGCCAGTTTCCCACTCGTCTTTATGCTGGACTATATACCAGGTAACTACCCTATCGCCCCCTAAATTGCGCATCTTTGCTTGAGGATTGAGATACACATAGACATTCTCGTTTGTTGTAAAAATATCCCTGTAAACATAATTGATATCGGACGAGAGCCGTTCTACTATGTGCCCGTCAATGTTCCTTTTGGCATCTGTAGGATCCTGAACAACGAAACCCATACTTAGATTTCCGTTAAGAACATCGCCCGCATCATATATCCCGTTTCGATTAACATCAACCACAACATCATAAGCCACAGTCTCATCGTTCACAGCGCTTTGCCAGATTATACTTTGCTGAATATTCCCGGTAGAATCCGTTCGTATTTCTTCAACGCTTTCTGTATAATCGAACAGGTACATTCCAAATTGCCAGTTAAAAGCGTCTTTTACTACATATATGTGGCACAGTGTTGACGGCGGGAAATTCTTTCCAGTAATTCTCACAGGTTCGCCAACTGTGTAGTTATTCCTGAAATTCCCGTTTTGATCCACCAGCTTTACATATGCTGTTGCCGGTTCTTCTACCCTTATTGGTATTTGAACTCCCGCCTCGCTTATATCTATGGTGTAGTTCCCAGGTTCTGGATCATAGAGAACAGGTGATGGTGGAAGATCGCCGTTATTATTCGTTTTAAGTTTGTATCGGGCAACGATTCTTCCACTTCTATCCTTTACATAGATTACATATAATCTATTTGGCTGTAAATCCCTGAGCGAGATATAGACATCCTCATATGTCTCGAATAATGAATCAGGTTCGCCGTTATCATTTAGCGTTGTGGTTAAATATCTTTGTTCTTGTGGCGGTGGATTTTGTCGTTGAGGTTCGGTAGATTTCTTTTTCCCACAGGAAAAAATCAGCAATATTACTGCTATTGCTGTATGTCTGAAAAAATTGTTCATC
>JBAMLU010000053.1:13948-32954 GCA_039793385.1 bacterium | reverse complement strand
AACGAAAATTGGAACGACTGGGACTGGAATTTATCGGTGGAAAATGCTTTGTTATGCCCGAGAATTTCAGCATCATGTATAACCCGCCGGATAAAACCGAAGCCAAGAATATCATTGAGAAATCGGTTATCGAGGCACGAGAATTTGCTCAAAATATCAAGCTCGGGACAACAAAAAGAAGATTTATAAGAACTCCTGACTTTTTCATCTGGTGTGCAATAAATAAGTTATTTAAACTTGGGAAAACATGCGGTGCTTTTTCTAATTTTTTCAAGGTTAATGATAATTGCAATTCCTGCGGAATATGCGAAAAATGCTGTCCCACAAAAAATATACGCCTTAGCGAGGGGCTTCCGGTCTGGGATAAATCTTGCACATTGTGTTTCAGATGCATAAACCTATGCCCTCAAAAAGCAATAAACTATACCTCAATAACTACAAAAAGGCGACAATATATAGAACCGACAACAAAATTAGAGGAGCTCCTTCCCTGGCAATAGGATTTTATTTGTTGCGATAATCCTCATTCATAGTATCTTATATGTATGAGGCTTGAAAGAATAGCCATAAATGTGAACCGAAAAAAACCGGGCGCCAATGAACTCGAGAAAGAATTGCTGACAATCCTATGGGATAATGATGTATCAGTCTTTAGTTTGGAGAAGGTTACTACTGGAGAGGCTAAAGCTGATGCGGTTTTTTTGATAGGTGGTGATGGGACTGTTCTTTCAACGGTATCTAAAGTGGTAAATCTTGAAATTCCTATATTAGGAATAAACATCGGTAAACTTGGCTTCCTCACAGAACTTCTTCCAGATGAGCTCGATAACGCTATACCAAAAATCGTTCAGGGAGAGTTTGAGATTCGGAAGAGAATGATGATTATCTGCGAACATACAGGTGGAAGTTCGCTCGCACTCAACGAGGCTGTGATTGATAAAGCTGGAAGTCCAAGGGGAATATTCATAAGAATAGAGATTTCTGGAATTGAGCTCGGATATTATTTCGCTGATGGACTAATTATATCCACTCCCACAGGTTCAACAGCTTATTCTATGTCTGCGGGGGGCGCAATAGTGAGCCCCGATATGGAAGCAATCCTTCTTACACCAATATGCCCCTATACGCTTGCCATAAGACCTGTTGTTATTGGCGCAGATGAGGTAGTTGGGGTTACATTTGAATCATCACCTTTAGAGGAACTCCCAAGCCTTACCATAGATGGTCAAAAGAGATTTATGCTCAAGAAAAACGAAAAAATAATAATCCGCAAATACGATAAAAAAGCTCTTTTCATAACCTACCATAAAAGACCGTTCTATGAGATTTTAAGAAAGAAACTTGGTTGGGGTTCACAGCCCATTTCTCTGGAGGAAAAATGAGCGAGATTAAAAAGAACATTTTTAAGGCATACGATATAAGAGGGATCTATCCTGAAGAGATAAATGAGGATGTTGGTTATCTTATAGGGAAAGGGTTGTGCGCATATCTAAAACCGGATAAGGTTTGTGTTGGGCGTGATGTTCGGATATCATCGCCGGAACTTTTCAATGGGCTTACAAGAGGGATAATCGAGTCGGGGGCGAATGTCTATGATATAGGAATTGTCCCTACCGACTGCCTTTATTTTGCGGTTGGAAAATACGGCTTTCCAGCTGGAGTGATGATAACCGCATCACACAATCCAAAAGAATACAATGGATTTAAGATTTGCAGGGAAAACGCCATTCCCCTATCAGGTGAAAGTGGGATGATTGATATATATGAAAAGATCGAACATAGGGATTTTCTCACGGGAAGAGGCGAGATTGTGAGATTTGATGTTAGTGAGGCTTATATCAAACACGTCCTCAGCTTTATAGATATAAAAAGCGTAAAACCCCTGCATGTTGCTGTTGACACTGGAAATGGTGTGGGCGGGATATTCATTGAGAAACTGTTTGCAAAGCTTCCTTGCAATATAATTCCCCTTTATTTCGAGCCCGATGGTAATTTTCCCAACCACTTACCAAACCCAATCGAACCGGAAAACACATTTGAACTCAGGCGCGTTGTATTAGAAAGAGGGTGCGAGCTTGGCGCAGCGTTTGATGGTGATGCTGACAGGGTTTTTCTTATGGATGAGAAAGGGAACATAATTAACGGCGGCATACTCGCGGCGCTTGTTGCAAGAACATTACTCCAGAAATACCCGGGTGAATCAATCGTTTACAGCATCATAGCATCAAGAGTATTCCCCGAAACCATCGAGAAATATGGCGGGAAACCAATAAAAAGCAGAGTAGGACACGCATTCATAAAACCAATTATGCGAGAACATAATGCAATATTCGGCGGTGAACACTCGGGACATTTCTATTTCAGGGAAAACTACTACGCAGATTCAGGTATAATCGCATTCCTTATCGCACTCGAACTTATTTCGAAGGAAAACAAAAAACTTTCCGAACTCGTCGCCGAGGTCGACCACTATGTTAGAACTGAGGAGATAAATTTCAGGGTGAAAAATATTCCAAAAAAAATTGAGGAACTCGAAAAAACCTTTATATCAAAGGGGTACAATGTAGACAAGCTTGATGGCATAACGGTTGCTTGTGAAAATTTCTGGTTCAATCTCCGACCATCAAACACCGAACCCCTTATACGAATGAACCTTGAGGCTGAGAATAACGTTACACTCGAAAGAATAAAAAAAGAACTCTTTGAACTAATGAAAGATTGAGATTTAAATGCGCTCCTTTATTGCAATATTTTTAGCCTTGTTTGCTGGTCCGGTGTTCTCTCACCAACTTGAATATATGAGGTTTTTGTTGCGTCCCATGCGAGGTCCGGCACCGTCAAGCAACTCAATTGGGGATATAGTGCTTGACCCTGTGACAGGAACATTATGGGTTTCCACCGCTGCAAACGGGGTATCAAGATCAACTTCTAGAGGCGAATGGTGGGATGATTTTCTCGGTGGGTATGGAAGCTCTGCGCTCACCGCATGGAACGGAACGGTCATTATGGCTGTGGCATACGATACCATTATCGGTGGAGAAAGTTATCCTGTTGGTGGCGGATTTTTCATCACACGTGACAATGGATTAAGCTGGCAGAGATACAAGCCCGAAAACGCATCAAAAATTGGAAGGCTCGCTTATGATGTTGCTATCGTGCCGGAGGATGCCGAAACAACAATATGGGCAGCAGCTTTCTACGGTGGATTATTAAAATCGAACGATTGGATGACAACCTGGCAAAATGTTTTTGTCGACAGCACAGATAGCAGCCTTGATTTCCAGAACCTTTCGCACAGATTCTTTTCGTTTGCGTTGGATAGCACAACAAATCCCAAAACACTCTATTCTGGCTCCGCTAGTGGAATACATATCTCAACCGATGGCGGACGAAGATGGAAAACTTTCAGGTATAATCCGCAGGATACGGGCTCTTGTGGAATTACAGGAAACTGGGTGATAGCAATTGGCGTTCAGTATCTCGGAAGCGGGAATATCGTGTGGGCATCAACACGAAAAGCGCTTGGACAAAGAGAATATGATGGTGTGAGTTATCTTTTGCCCGGTGATTCGGTGTTTCATCATATCAAGGATACAATTATCGTCTGGAACTTCGCTTTTGCGGGCGGGACAGCAATCTTCGCCACAACAAGCGGCTTATATTGCACCGATGATACTGGAAAGACACTCAAGCGTGCAGAGATAATAGATTACACTACAGGCATAAGAATAACCACAACAGAGGTTGTCTCTGCGCTCTGGGATGGTTCACGGTTATGGGCTGGAACGAGCGAGGGACTCGCTTATTCGTATGAACTTTGCGGGGAAAACTGGAGAATAATCGGAACATTTAGAAAAGCCGAGAATAACGATACTTACGCCGCACCATCACCTTTCTCGCCTATAGAAAGGGGAACGATTATAGTTGTCAGGGCAAATGCGCTCAAAGAGGAAATAGCTCACATCTACGACTATTCAATGAACCTCGTGAAAACAATCCCGCTTCATCACAAGGAAAACGATACATATATAGGTCAATGGGAGGGTAAAAACGAGGATGGGAAATTAGTCGCGAATGGAATCTATTTTTATAGGATAAGGGCTCAAAATAAAGATATATGGGGAAAAATTGTTGTTATTAAATAGTTTTATTTGCTCTATCCATCCTAAGTGTAAAGTAAAGGAAACTTCTTATTATAGAGCCTAATTCCTGTGGAGATAGGGGTTCTGAAATAAAAATATCGGATGGTTCTGGTTTCTTTTTAAGGAGAGGAGCGATAACAATAATAGGCATTATCTTTCTTATAGATGCGAGAGCGAGCAGTTCTTTCTCGGGTATTTCAGACCTGTCGGTATAGTAGATAAAAGCGGAATAGACGGTCTTTTTTATTATGTTCTTTACCTCGCCCAAAGTTCCAACACCATCAGCCTTAAAACCATCGGATATAAGGTAATTCACTATGTAGTCCCTTATCGGGCTTCTCTTTGCGTAAATTAAAACAGAATAATCGGGGAAAAGGAGTTCATCACTGTAAATAATGGGGAACTTGATAACCATTCTTAAACTATCGCGAGAGCTATCGAAAAATATCTTTGCACCGTGAGCGAAAAGCGTGCCATATGCGGTAAAAAGCTCGACCCACTTACGATTGAACCTTCTTGCTTCAAAATTCTTAAAACTTTTCTCTAACTCTTTACCATCAAGCCCGGCAAAACGGATCTCCATATTTACAACGATTTCTTTTTCCTTCTTATCGATTGATATAAGAAAATCCGCATGTTCTGGTGCGCCAGCTAAAATTTTTCTGATTATTCGATTCAAAGATGATTTCACCTCATCCGGAACGCCAAATATATTTAATTCTTTCTCCGTCGGAGGAGCGAAAATAATGTTTACCATATATTCTGCCTTAGCTCTAAGCTCCTCAACAAGTTCAGAAATAACACCCACAATATCAAAAATCCTCGGGATAACAAGAAACCTTTGTCTCAAAAAGCGCTGAATCATCCCGATGTTTTCTCGAACATCCTCCATAATCCTTTTTATCTTGTCAAGTTCAGAAGCAATACGCTCGGGTTTTTCGCTTTTTTCAAGGTATGCGATGAGTTCATAGTGGCTCAAAAGCGATGCAAAAACATTTGTTACATAATGTATAACAGAGGAGACAACCTTACCAAAAACAACGGAAGATAAAAGCCTTACCTGAAGGCTGCCCTTATATAGGGATAGGCTTTTTATTTCTGCTTCCCTTCGTCCCATTTCGTCAAGGATTTCCTCAAACTTAGCTGAAAGCGCTTTAGTCTTCAGGTTGAAAAGTGATGCCACGAACCTCTCTATCCCCTCTTTCCTCGAGTTCAACAGGGTTTTATTTATGGCGATTGACAATTGCTGAAGTTTAATGGGTTTGTGTAGATATTGACTGACCCCTATAAGAAGAGCCTTAATGGTGAGTTCCCAACTGTTTTTCGGCACAATAAGTAGAATCGGAGCATATGGTTTTTGTGAAACGATATGCTCCAGGATTGCAAGTTCCTCGATGGTATTTATTTCAACGATAACTATATCACACTTTTTACTCAAGACTGCATAAATGAACCTCTCGCCATTATCAAACGCCATAGCATTATGCTTCTCCTCGGTAAGATATTTTACCAAAAGAGTGTTCCAATATTTATCAGGTTCATAAATTATTATATTTAAGGGGCTATTCCACAGAAGACTATAATATTCTATTTGTTCCTTAACTTGCGCCAGCTCAAGAGGTCCACCTATAGCACCAATACCAAATGGCACGCTCATTTTTCTTATATCTTCCTTTGGTAAATCTGTGACAACAAAAACCGGTTCCTCGCTTTCTCGAACAACATTCTCAATCTGGCTAATAAACTCCTCAGATGGTTCAAACATCAAAAAGAAAATAGAATACTCACCTATATTTTCAATAGAAGCGGCTGTATCCGCAGTGTCGCACAAATAGCCGAGCTCTTTTAGTATATTTGCGAGAAGCTCTCTTTCTTTTCCGCTGGTCCCTAAAACTAACGCTTTATTCATCTAAAAAATTATCGGAAAAAAAGAAAAAACTTGACTATAGTCTTTTTTCTCATAAATTTTTTAATATGAAAGAAAAAAGAGCAATTTTATCTTATTTAATTTTAACTTATATTTTTATTTTGTCAAATTTCTCCTTGGCATATAAGCCTGTGACAAAACTCTATCGCCCCATACTCAACATTCCTCAGATAGTTACACCGGGGATGGAATTCAGGATATTATTTAAGCCAACGGTCACACCGAGAAATTTTTGGGGAAGGATAACATCATCAATCGGCATATCTATTCCCCTTATAATTGTGGACTGGTTTGAGGAGGGTGAATATTGGCTGATAAGAGCTGTTGTCCCGTATGGAACTCCTTATGACATATACAGGCTTTTTGTTGCGAGCGATGCTGAATCTGATAGCAGTTTAAATGCTATCCGTGTAATCCCGCAATATCTCGACAATTTTTACTTTGTGCACATAACCGATACACACCTTCCAAACCAACTCGACCCCGAACATCCTTACCGCTATCTCGATAGCAACACGCTTGAGGAATTCAATGAAATATTGTATGAGATCCAATTCATAAATCCTGAATTCGTCATTCACACGGGCGACCTTATAGACAATTATACAATCGAAAGTCAATATCAAATTGCCCAGGACATACTTTCAACAAGCAAAGTGCCGATATTTGTGACCGCAGGGAACCACGACTTGAATGACTTTATGATTCCTTATGTTCAGCCTGGAAGGGTAAAATGGGAGAGATATTTTGGCAGGATAATGAACTATACATTTGTTTACGGGCGAATATTTTTCATTGGGCTTGAGGCATATGATACGCCATCTATAAGCTTTACCGATGACCAATTGAACTACCTTCGCACCGAGCTAACATCATCATTTGAGCGAGGCGATCCTTGTCGAGTGGTGTTTTATCACGGTGATATGAGAAGGCTTGACCTTGGCTTACCACAGATAACTGACGCTTTTGTGGATTCTTACCACATAGATATGACATTATATGGGCACACCCATATTGATTCCGTTTATTTTCTTGGGTCGCGTGGTATCCCAGATATTAACACATCAAGCACAACTTGCGGGAACGGCAGATTCAGGCTCATAAGAATAAACAACGGAAGAGTAATCTCATATAACGCACTTTCGTGGAACCATCTTATGGTTTCATTTAGCCCCGCAAACAATGGAGGTTCAAGAAGGGTTGTGGCAACGATAAATAATCAGCACAGCGAGAGGTTTGAGAACGGGCTATTGAGATTCTTCTTGCACCCAAGCTCGGTAAATTTAAGGGTAAACAACGGAAGAATCTTTCAGACACTGAACCTTGATACCATTATTGTTGTTGATGTTAATGTTGATATTGCGCCAAATTCTATAACCTCAGTCGAGATATCCGGTGAACCATTGTTCATCAGTAATAACACGGATGAACAAGGATATTTTATAAAGACCGATAAAGGTGTTAACCCTCAATATGTTTTTTATTCCCTCCCCGCAGGAATAGAAGGTGAGCTTGGGCTCATTAATATTCTTGGACAAAAAATATTTGAGCGTCCTGTTTCGGCTCAAGGGAAATTAGATTTACAAGAACCGGGTTTGTGCTCTGGAATATACTTTGTTAATATACAATTGCCAAATCATTCAGAAAGCATCAAGTTCACAGTTTTGCGCTAACACTATCTATTCTTAATCGCCCAGTGTGCCGCAAAAAACGCCTGCCCTAATGAGATAGAACCATCATTTGGAGGAAACTTAACCGGGTATAGAAATGATATTCCGCTTTTTTCAATCATATTTTTCAACTCGGTAAAAAGTACTCTGTTCTGGAAACATCCGCCAGAAATAACTACCCGATCAAAGCCGTATCGTTTCTTGAGCATCTTGACCATCTCGAATATTGCAGAAGCAATTGTATAATGGAAAGACAAAGCAAGGTTCTCGTGATTGTCGTTTGAATTCATAATATATTTTAATATAGGTTCCCAATCTAATCTCAAAACACCATTTTCATTAAATATATCGAAAGGCAAAATGTATTTTCGTTTTCCTCTTAAAGCAAGCGATTCCAGTCTTTGTGGAGCCTCGCTTTCGTATGTATTGATATGGCAAATTCCGAGGATTGAGGCTACAGCATCAAAAAGTCGTCCAGCACTTGTGGCAATGGTTTTTTCGTGCGTGAAATGTTTTATCATATTTTTAAAAATTGAGGTATCAAAAGAATTGCGGACAACATCAGGAATCTCCATCCCTGCGGATAGGATAAATGAAAGAGCGGAACGGTTTGGATAAACTCCCAATTTCTGCGGGCTTATTGCCTTAAAAGGTCTGAGCGAGCCGACACGCTCGAATGTAATAGTATTGGCGAGGATCAATTCTCCACCCCAGTATTCGTTATTCGGTCCGAGCCCAAAACCATCAAAAACAACGCCAAGAGTTGTGCCGTGATTTATATTGTGTTCCGCCAATACTGCAAGCGCATGAGCATAATGATGCTGTACATTAAGATTTTCAACGCCAAGTTCATCTGCAAAGATTGTTGTAAAAAAATCGGGATGCATATCGGTAGCAACAAGTTCAGGCGAGATTTTTAGCCAAGATTTGAATTTTTCAAAGCTTTCACGATAAAATTCTATTGCCTTATTGTTGTCGAGATCACCGATGAACTGGCTCATAAAAGCCTTGCCCGAGCTTGCAAGGGTGAAAGTTACTTTTTCCTCAGCACCTGTACCAAGAATAGCAACCGATGTTTCAGGAAACTGAATTGACTCAGGCGCATAACCACGCGACCGCCTAACCATAATAAATCTATCCCCAGCCTCAGAAATAACAGAATCATCAGCACGATTGTGAATTCGCCTGTTGTGCGTGAGGAAATAAGAAGCAATGCCGTTAAGCGTTCGAATAGCCTCGGCATTGTCTATTGTTATTGGTTCATCCTGGCGGTTAGCGCTTGTAGCCACAAGAACATCAAACCCGCCAATGTGAAATAGAAGATGATGTATCGGCGCGTAAGGCAACATAACACCAAGATGCGAAAGCCCCGGAGCAACAAGCGGAGAAATAATATTGTCACACTCCTCGGTTTTCCTTAAAAGCACTATTGGAGCCGCAGGAGAGCTTAAAAGTTCCCAGCCTTTTTCGTCAAGTTGAACGAGTTTTTCAAGTGTTTTCTTATCCCTGACCATGCAAGCGAACGGTTTGAAAGGACGAGCCTTTGCTTTGCGTAGTTTCTCGAGTGGGACGGAATTTGTGGCATCGCATACGAGATGATATCCACCAACACCTTTAACAGCAACAATTTCACCATCGCTTATTCTGTCGCAGATAAATCTTATAGCAGAAATATTGGTAAGGACCCGAGTATCAGTTGTGAGCGTATACGATGGACCACAAATAACACAGGCATTTGGTTGTGCGTGGAAACGGCGCGTAAGTGGGTCATCGTATTCAGCCTGACAAGCGTTACACATAGTGAATTCTCGCATCGTTGTTGACGGTCTATCGTATGGGAGGGACTCGATTATTGTGAAACGGGGACCACAATTTGTGCAATTTATGAATGGGTAAAGATACCGCCTATCGGATGGGTCAAGCATTTCCCGTAAGCAATCCTCACAGGTGGCAAGGTCAGGAACCATATCGCCCTGAATATTATCCCTCTTCTCCGAGCTTATTATGCTAAACGAAATATCCCCAACAGGCTCAATAAATTCTCGTGATATTCTCGTTATTCTTGAAGGTTTAGGGCGCTCTTTTTCGAGTGCCACAAGAAAATCATCTATGCTCTTTTTATCACCCTCAGCCTCAATAACAACGCCTGATGTCACATTTTTCACGAAACCCTTAAGCCCAAACCTATGCGCAAGCCTGTAAACAAAAGGACGAAATCCAACCCCCTGAACAAATCCCTCAAGCTCAATTCTTACCCGCTTTACCATTGGTAGCCACAACCTTGGTAGCCGCAACCTTTAGGTTGCGCTTTATTTCATTACGCAGACTAAAACCTGCGCCTACTGAATTAAAAAAGCCTACTGAATTAAAAAAGCAAGCGGGTTTTATATTTTCTTATCGCGTTATTGCTTTCAACGCGCTAAGTTCAATGTAATACTTACCCCTTTTATCTTTATAGGACATGGGAATATCGTTATATCGTGAGAAATTATATCCAAAACTAAGCCTCAAAAGATCAAGAATTCTTCGAGATAATTCAGTTGTATATACGGGCTTCATCTTTTCTTCAATGCTAAAAAATCTTGCATATCCGCCAAGTTCGAGCTTAAATGGCAAATTTACTTTTGCGTTTGCTGTTGTCAAAAACATATGATTCGAGGTTTCAGGGATTTTCTCGTGGTGAAGCTCGCTCATAAGACCAAGTTCTGCCCAGTGTGAGGGGCTTAGGGTTATGCCTATTACTAGATCGTTGAAATTTCGCTCATAAGTTTGATATTCCGACAATCCAAAGCTTCTACCACCATTATAAACTGCGAAGAGGTTTATAAATTCCCATCCTATTGGTCTTATC
The DNA here is from genome assembly GCA_039793385.1 of bacterium. Lineage (GTDB taxonomy): Bacteria > UBP14 > UBA6098 > JBAMLU01 > JBAMLU01 > JBAMLU01. The sequence continues at coordinate 22,364 of JBAMLU010000053.1, read as the reverse complement.
GAAAATGAGACGGAACGCAAAACTTTATCATACTCCTTAAAGGAGCCCACTACAACATTATCACCGGAGAAATCCATTTTCAGTGCAACGGATTTTGTTGGGTTCAGGTTGAGTTTAAAAGAGTAGTGATTTTCAGAAAATGCTCTTCTTTTTTTCACATCTGATGAGCCTTGAACAGTAAGCTTATCCTTAAAACTATAAGTGGCATTACCTCGTAAGATTGGGTTTTTCTGCCGGACTCCCTGGAAAGAATTTTTAGCCTCAATACCAGCGAGGATATTGAGGCTTGAACCATTTAACGGTGAGGAGGTGATGCCACAAAGGATTATATATGAACCTCCGGCGAAGTTTTGATAAATATCTTTATATGTTTCGTAGTTTTGCCAGTATACTAATGGCATAAAGATTTTATTCAAATTAAGCTTTAGATTACCCTCGCTTTGAAACTCAAAATACCCTGAAAGCCCTGTGCCCCATTGCGCAGAATAGAGGATGTTGCTCTCAAATTTTCCGGTTCGTTTCTGCAAGATGTTCACGCTTCTCGTTTTCCGCCTTTCTAATTTTGAGCCATAATCGATTTCCTCAAGGTAGGCGCAGGAAAGGTCTCCTATGAGATTTAGTTTTAAACCTATCCCTGCTGCCCAGTTTACTGAATTAATATCGGCTTTATAAAAGGTGGCGCCCCGCCTTAATACCTTTGAGGCTACGAAAAAAGAAAGCAATTTGCCACTTTTTGCAATAATACCTGCCCCATTCGAGTTAACAAGCCTTTGTGCAACTGGCGCTAAAATGCTCCCTGGTCTTCCCCAGATTATTTCTTCTGATAAAGGATTTTTTATCCTCGGCGATAGCCAGAAACTTTCACCTATGTAGTTTGAATAGGAATATATATTTATTAGTTTTTTTATGTTAAATCCTAAGCTCATTGAATAAGCAAGTCCACTTGAATTTGAGAGCAATTTATCATCTCTTTCAGCCTGTGCTATTTCGGATGTTAGTTCTATCGTGTTGGCAATCTTAAAAGAAATCCCTATACCAGCCGCACGCCCAATACGCACACCATTGTCATCGACTATATAGTTACTCCTTATCGAAAACTCATCGCCTAAATATATTGCACCGCTTGCACCGTAGTTAGTGTGTGTGGTAAAAAATGTATTGGTCTCATACTCATAAGAAACAACAAGCATATATTGAGAGCGTGCCCAATCTGGTATCATTACTGGAGTAAGTATTCTAAGGATACCGTTATCGTAGTCTATAGTGTAGTCGAGAGCTCTTTTGAGGCTCCTTATTGATAGTATGATATTCCCCGAGCTATCACGCTCCTCAATGTAAACCTGCTCAGAACCCCAAAATATAGGGTGCTCTTTAAGAATAAAACTTGTTCTTCCGTAAGCGAGTTTAAATCGCTCCTCTTTCCTTTCGCTTTTGGCACGCGCGGCAAATGCCTTTATATCGAGATACCTGGTTCTCAAAAGGGTTTCTAATCCTTCTTGTGTAGTATTCCACGCAGTCAATTCGCTACCGTCATTGAATCCGAGCGCACCATATCCATACTTGATATAGCTCTCTCCCTTGGCGAAGCTAAAAATAAGATTGCTTTTCCCTCTACGCTGTAGCATTGAATTATCCCCCAAATTTGGGGCTGGCAAACGATAATCATCAACAAAACCCTCTTTCCCGGTAGCGCTCGTATCGAAAGATATCGTTAATTTCCAGCCACTTGAAAAATCCCTTTCACCGTAAAATCTGAGCTCACTAAGCAGTTTTTTTTGATCTAAATCATATTTGTTGTTAAGAGCGAAAATCATCGTTGTTTTAGCCTTATTTTGCTTATTTCCGACAGGTTTTACTGGAATAGATAGGTGATAAATTCCGCTTTCGCTTATATTTATTGTTTTTGAGGCATGTTCAAAACCTATCGAAGAGGATGCATCATTAACTAATACTATATGATTTGCAGACTTAACATAAGGGAAAGAGAAGCGTCCGTATTCATCGGTTATAACCTTCTCGCCATTATCAAGCGTGACACAAGCGTTCTTCACGCCTTTTTCATCGTCATCCTGAACTCCGTTCCCATTTTTATCCTCAAATATCTTCCCAAAGATTATTGAGCTTTTGGTAAAACCACCACCGATAACAGTTATAACAGATGAAACCTCATCTGTTTCATATTGACCGTTTGTTGAAATTACTTGTGCAAAAGCGGTGTTCTTTCTCGTCCCAACCGGACAATCAAGAGCCACAAAAGCCTTATACTCAATAAAGGCAGAATCAACGGGGTTGTTAAAATTCTTCGCCCATATAAATTTATTTCCCGTAAATGATGGCTCATCCAATTTTGACCCGTTCAGATACGATGTCCCTTTGATATAATATATTCCTTCATCAGGAATATCATAAAGCACAAAACCTGTGAACCCTGTGCCACCCACTGATTTGATCTTTATCGTATATATCACAACTTCACCCCTGTAAATTGACCTTGATGATGATGATTTCGATATGGTGTAAATATTGCTCTCACCCAGAGAGGAAGGATTCTGCAGGGGTGATGCATAAGGTTTTGTTCTTCTCAATGTGAGAACTTTAACTGTTCCTGATAGTGTTTTTGTTTTTATCGTCTTTATCCTGTATTCGTAATCACCGTCGGGAACAATATTGCCTGAATCATCTTTACCATCCCAAACGAGCCTGTTCATACCTTGTTTGCAGGCAAGATTTTCAGCAATGGTTCTCATCTTTGTTCCATTGGCATCAAACACAAAAACAGAGACCGTATCCTCATTTTCCATATAGAAAAATATTGTCGTTTCATCATCAACCCCATCACAATCAGGAGAGAATGGGTCAGGTTCTGCATAGGTGTTATCGATATCGGACCCGATAATCCTGTAGATAAGTTTAGTGTTGTAGCCCGTTTTTGACGGTCTGTCGGAGAAAGATGGTCTAAACCTGTAAGAAAAACGAATTTCTTTACCGGTTGAGGATGTTTGGGGTTGAGATTGAAGAAGATTTATGCTACCTCGGGTTAGGCGTATGCAAGAGGTATCGTTTGTGCATATGGATAATCTTTCTATTGGGACAGTCTTACCATCATCCGAGCGGAAATCAGAGGGCGCATCAACAAGAAGGCTCCATCTCGACTCAGTGGAAACAACCTTAACAAAAATCCCGGGCGACACAATAAGTTCATTTCCCGCTTCCACCGAGCCGAGATTAACGGTTTCAAAATTACTCTCTATCTTTAACTCTACTGCAAAAAGAGCATTTATAGTTATAATAAAAAGTAATACAATCCCAGCCCAGCCATTGTTTTCCCCCAATATTTTCATTCGTTTATACCTATTATTTGGTTGTTTTTATCGATTTTAAAGGATTTAACGAGTTTCTGTTCTTTCTTGGCTATTTCTGAAAGTGCGGTACATTCAATAATAAAGCCCTCAGTGGGAAATGATTCAGGAAGCCATGTGGCGTAAAGCTTAACACCGTGTTGAGGCAGAATCGATTTAGGCTTGAGCAGAATGGAGGCAAGCGTATTTCCGTTCAAATCCTTTATCTTTACATCCCCCTTGAATTCTGTGAGGTAATTACCGGTGTTTTCAACGAATGCATTTATTCTATACTCATTTGTGCTGCGCTTCTCGATTGTGAGGTTTTCAATCTTGAATTCATAATTCTTTTTGTACTTTGGGAAATCAAGCAAGACAAGAACCCCTATAGTTCCAGTGCTCAAAACGCCACTTGAAGTTGCTTTAAGTCGTGCGCTTTTTGTAGCACATTCAACCGCTATTAACGCAAATCCATTGGGCTCTTCATATGTTTTTGGAAGTTGAACTGCTGGATGAATAGTGAATGTCTCGCCGGGGTTAAGAGCAAACCTCCTTTCCTCGAGCTTTATTACTATGTATTGTGCTATAGAATACCTATAGCTCTCATACCCTTCAACAGCACTTCCTGTCGAATCCTGCCCGAGCGGCAGAACAGAAACGGAAACATCAATGCTCTCGGTATCGTTATTTGTTACTTTTATATCTGGCAAAAGGAAGCTCTGCGTTGTGTAGGAACTGGAGATTTTCGACGGGCTAACCGAAAAACTTAAACTAAGTGAGCTTCGTCCAAAAACTGTCAAGAGAATACCCGCGATAAAAATCGCTATTTTCCGCTTTTTTGTTTGCATTATTGCTCCTTTGCTTTTTAATCCTCTTATAAGAGCTCCTTTAATTATCTGAAAGAAATAATGGTTCAATGTTTTTCGAGGGGAACCCGTATCGAACGGGTCCCCCTTTTTAAACATGCTTATCTTGCTATGGTTTGGGTAGCAAAGAAGTTAACCTTTATGCAGTATGCCTGGTTCGTGCCAGTGAGTCGCCTGTCACCATAGCCAACATTTATATTGTAGTATACCGGAGTAGTTGTGCCTGCGTCAGGAGTTGGGTCTGCGTTATCAAGTATAAGGGCATAGGTTGGTGAAATATTTGTATACGAAGCAACATCACCACCTTTCCACTGAAGGGTATCCGAAATGAAATAACCTGCATGGAAGAAAGTGTCGGCTACTGTGTCATATTGCTTTGGCATATAAGCGCCAAGCGAATCCTCAACAGGGCTCGTCTTAATCTTCAAGTCATAATAGTCGTTGCTCTGCACAACCACATTTTGAGCAGCGCTCGCATTATCCCCTATAGATAAATCACCCCAGGCAAGATCTGCGGGGATTGTTAATGTCAGCGTCTGCGTCACATTCATCGTTATTTTCTGGATACCTGAGCCCTCTGTCGCCGCATAGATAACCCCGAATAGGCTCATAACGAGCATCACTACCCACGCCTTTTTCATCTTCTACCTCCTTTTTGTTGTGGGTTTTTCATTTCAAAATAATTATCGAAATATCAAAAAATACTTTATAGTAAATTTTAAAATCAGCTTTTGCCCGATGAAATCAATCTTTTAAATTCCATAACAAAGTTCTCGAGTCCGAGTCTGGTTTCCGCACCGGTATTCATATTCCGTAAAAGCACGGTTCCTTCTTTCAATTCGTTTTCTCCGAGAAAACCGACATACGGAATTTTAAGCTTATTAGCGTATTCGAGCTGCGCTCTCAACTTTTTCCCTGAATAATAAAGTTCAGCGGGGATGCCGTTTTCTCGGCAATCTCTCACAAGTTTAAGCGCCACGTTTTCAAGTTTTTCGTCCCTGAAATTCACGAACATAATGAGAGTCTCAGACTTTTTTTCATCAAGTATATTAAGCTCGGCAAGAACCGTCATAATTCTATCAAGTCCGACAGTTGTTCCGACACTTGGGATATTTTCGCCGGTGAATATCTTAATAAGTTCGTCATATCTTCCACCACCCGAGAGGCTTCCTATATAAGGCATAGAGGGGATGATTGTTTCAAATATAAGCCCTGTGTAATAATCGAGACCACGGGCAAGATGAAAATCAATTCTATAATTCTTTTCGGGTAAACCAATAATATCAAGAATATCCTTAAGCCTCTTTATCGTGTTAATCCCGAGTTTAAGCTTATCTACCCTTTCAGCAATCCTTAAAATCTCCGGCTCACCAATCGAAAGGTTGAGAAAGTCGAAAAGTTCATCAACATTTTCCTCTTTGCATCCGAGCTTTAAAATTTCATCCTTACAAGCATCAGCCCCAATTTTTTGGAGCTTATCGATAATCCTTAAAATATCAATAGTTTTATCAGTCGGTAGGTGAGCAAGTTCTATCATTCCGAAAAGGACATTCCTATCATTTATCCTTATGACAAAATCCTCAATTCCAGAAGCCTTAATGCAATCAAACGATAGTGCAATAATATCAGCATCAGCTTTTATATCCTCAGTTCCGACAATATCGACATCGCACTGGTAAAATTCACGATATCGTCCCTGCCTAAGTTGAGCCCTTTCTGCTCGCCAAACGGGCTGTATCTGATACCGTTTAAATGGGAACTGAATATTATTCTTGTTCATTGCAACAAATCGAGCGAGTGGTACAGTGAGGTCATACCGAAGTGCTAATGTGTTTCCATCATTGTATGCCAGCTTATATATTAGTTTTTCGCACTCTGAACCATATTTACCCTCAAGAATATCGACATACTCAACCGCTGGGGTTTCAAGCGGTACAAATCCGTAAAGGTGGAATATCTCCTTGAATTTCTCGATAAGATTCTCCCTTATAAACATCTCCTCAGGATTAATATCCCTCATCCCTCTGAAAACCCTCGGCTTAATCATATTCAAAACAATTTAACCCATTATATCTTTTAAAAAGCTTTTCCCTGGTCCATCCCATTGTAAGCCGAAAAACTCGGCAACAGTAGCCCCAACATCAGCAAATGTCTCCCTGATACCAAGCTTGACGCCCTGTTTAAAATTTCTACCGTATACGAGAAGAGGAACATATTCTCGGGAGTGGTCGGTTGATGGTGTTGTTGGGTCACATCCGTGGTCGGCAGTGATAATAAAAAGGTCATCATCACTAAGGCTTTCCAGGATTTTCGGGAGATAATCATCAACCTCCTTTAGCCCATTCGCAAACCCCTCAACATCATTCCTGTGCCCCCATACCATATCGAAATCGACAAGGTTTGTCATAATAATTCCGCTTTCGAGCTCGTTTAGAACCCTAATAGATGTTTCAAGCCCTTGGTGATTGTTTTTCGTGGGGTAAGAGTATTTTATCCCTGTTGCGCTATAAAGGTCCTTAATCTTTCCGATGCCCACGGTTTCAATTCCGTTTTCCTGTGCAAGCATAAGCACAGTCTTTTTGGGGGGCAAAACGGCAAAATCTTGTCTGTTTGGGGTTCTATAGAAATTGCCGGGAACACCTTTAAACGGTCGTGCTATCACGCGAGCAACCTGATGTTCACCCTGCAAAAGTTCCCGTGCAATCATACAGATCCTGTAAAGTTCATCAAGCGGAATAACATCCTCATGTGCAGCCACCTGAAAAACCGAATCAGCTGATGTATAAATGATTGGATAGCCTGTCCTTACATGCTCCTCCCCGAGCAATTTTATAATCTCCGTGCCTGAGGCCACAACATTGCCAAGCGTTTTTCTACCAATCCTTCTCTCGAATTCCTTTATAAGTTCATAAGGGAATCCATGCGGATAAACCGGGAAAGGTTTTTCAACAATGATACCCATTATTTCCCAGTGCCCGGAAATCGAATCTTTTCCAGCGCTTTTCTCTCTCATCTTACCATAGGACGCAATAGGTTTATTAACAGGCTTAACCCCGACGATATCGGTTATTCGCCCGAGCCCCAAAGACTCGAAATTAGGTAGGTTCAATCCACCAAGCGCTTTTGATATATTAACAATTGTGTTGCTTCCTTCATCCCCATAAAGAGAGGCATCAGGAAGCTCGCCTATCCCCACTCCATCAAGCACAAGAACAAACGACCTTCTCATATACTTTTAAAATATTACTCGAAAAACATTTCGCAAGGATTATTAATCATATTTACAAAAACAAAAATTTCGATTATTATAGATAATATGAAAAGTTGGCTAAATATATCGCTAATTCTTTGCTCCTCGTTTCTTGCTCTGTATACTGCTTCTTATCTTATCAAACCCAATTATTTCAAGCCACTCAGGAGATGGTTGGGTGAGGAAGGCGATGAACTCATAAGTGAATTAAGGAGGAGCAATGTAATATACTGGGAACTTCTTGACCCATCTGGAAAGGTAATTGAACAGGGTGGAAATCGATCGTTTGTTCCGCCTTTAATAAGAACATTCCCGGTAAAAGGCGCTTTCGATAAGGTGTTATATCTGAGAGTTTACATACTTGAAACCAAGCCAAATTTTGTGGAATTCGTTTTCTCGTTTTTCCTGCCTTTGGCTGGGCTAATGCTATCGCTTATTGTGATTATCCTTTTTTTGTACGAGAGTAAGAAATTAAAGGAGATGAAGAAAGAGATGGAAAGGCAGAAGCAGCTGGTTTACCTTGGAGAGGTTTCGCGGGGACTTGCACATGAGCTAAGAAATCCGTTAAATACTATAAGTATGAATTTTCAGATGCTTGAGGAGGAGTTCCCGGCTGAGTCTCCTTGTGGGGTTCGTATTGCGCGGATAAGGCGAGAACTCGCCAGGCTTGAGGAAAATCTTACAAACTACCTCAGGTTTGCCAGACCACCCAAGCCACAACTAAAAAGGGAGGAACTAAATCCCATCGTTGAACAGGTTGCCAAATTCTTTGCGCCAGAATGTAAAGAAAAAAACCTTGATATAGTTCTTGAACTTGGGCATGGGCTTTCATCTGTGCTTGTTGATGCAAAACAAATAGAACAAGCTCTTCTGAATATCCTGCGGAACGCAAAGAATGCGTCGGACAACAACAGAAAAATCACGATAAGAACGGGAGAAGAGGGTTCGTTCGTGTTTGTTTC
>JBAMLU010000053.1:11579-13938 GCA_039793385.1 bacterium | reverse complement strand
GTTTGTTTCTATTACTGATGAGGGCAAAGGTATACCGAGGGAGGAGTTGGAGAAGATATTCGATCCATATTTCACGAAGAGTGCCGGAGGAAGCGGGGTAGGGCTTGCCGTTGTTAAGCGGATAATTGAGGAACATGGAGGCAAAGTCACGGTAAATTCATCATTGAATGAAGGGACTACTTTTACACTTTATTTCCCGAAAGCGAAGCGGAGGTAAAATGAAACCGAGAATCCTTATTGTTGAGGATAATCATGATGAGCTCGAGACTATGATGGAATTGCTTTCACAGGGCGATTATGAATTGATTGGTGCAACAAGTGGTGAAGATGCCCTAAAAAAACTTGAATCTTCAGATATTGATCTTGTACTTGCCGACCTCGTGCTGCCCGGCAAAGTAAATGGTCTCGAATTACTTCAAAAAAGCAGAAAACTAAAACTCCCACCAGAGTTTATTATGATAACTGGCTATGCAACGGTTGAAACTGCAATCGAGGCAATGAAAAACGGAGCATACGACTATCTCGTCAAACCGGTTGATATAAAGCGATTGCGCGTCCTTGTTTCTAAGGCACTTGAAAAAAGAACCCTTGCAAAAAGGCTCTCTTTTATAGACTATAATGAATGGGGATTTGAGGGGATAGTCGGCAAAAGCCCTGCTATAACAAGGATATTTGACACGATAAAATTAGTAGCGCCAACATCCTCAACCGTGCTTATCCTCGGAGAATCCGGCACCGGAAAGGAACTTGTTGCAAATGCTATTCATAATCTATCACCAAGAAAGGAAAAACCTTTATACAAAATAAATTGCTCCGCCATCCCGGAGAACTTGTTCGAATCTGAGCTTTTTGGGTATGAAAAAGGAGCTTTTACAGGAGCGTACACCACCTGTGAGGGGAAACTCGAGCTTGCTAATGGTGGTACAGTATTTTTGGACGAAATAGGCGATTTCCCCTTGCACCTTCAACCTAAACTCCTCCGTGTGCTTGAGGATGGCATAATAGAGCGAATCGGGGCACGAAAACCAATTAAAGTTGATATAAGATTTATCGCCGCATCAAACAGAGACCTCGAAACTATGGTCTATAAGGAAAAGTTCAGGGCAGACCTTTTTTATAGACTGAGAGTAATAACAATAAATGTCCCACCACTTAGAGAACATAAAGAGGATATTCCTCTTCTCGTGAATTATTTCATAAAATTGATTGGAGAAAGGGTAGGGAAAAAGATAACAGGAATAGAGCCGAGAATTCTCGACGCATTCAAGGAATATGATTGGCCTGGCAATGTGAGGGAACTAAAGAATGCGATAGAGGAAATGATAACGCTTTCAACAAGCGAGATGCTCAATGTTATACCTTCGTTTTTGAAAAAGAACAAAAAGATCAAAACTGAAACAAACGATGCTGAAAAACTCGATCTTGAGGAGCTCGAGATGGAAGCAATTAGAAAAGCCCTTCAAAAATACAATGGCGACAAGATTAAAGCAGCGAATAGTCTCGGTATCTCTTTGAGGACACTCTATAGGAAATTAAAGAAAATGGGTCAATATAATTAAATTGCCTTTACAACCTTATTTGCTTTTAAACACCTTGTGCATACCCAAAGCCTTTGCACCCTGCCATCAACAAGAACCTTCACATGACGAAGATTTGGATACCACCTTCGCTTGGTTCTGTTGTTTGCATGACTAACCATATTGCCAACTATAGAGCCTTTCCCGCATATCTCACATTTCTTCGACATCTTACCTCCGATTCATTTTAAATATAAATTTTTTAATTATTCTGTCAAGAGATAATTAAAAGCCCCGCGTTCATAAGAACACGGGGCTTGGGGAGGTAGTTTGAATTATAAAGGTGGATTACCAACCGCCGCCAAACTCTGATTCCAAGCCTCCTCCACCACCACCAGGGCAAGGCACACCAGCAAGCCTTGCAGCCCGAATAGCGAGTTGTCTTGCTATTCTTGTTTCGGCGAGAGCCTCATCATACTCGCCAGCCGAGAAATGAGCATAAGCAGCTTCCTGATGGGTCTGAGCCTCATTTAGCAAATCGATAGCCTCACGATAACCGCTTGCCATTATACCAGGCGTAACATAAGCGATAATTCTATCCGTCATTGCAAGCTCACGGGCAACCATAGCTGAATCTGATGGTGCTCCTGGGGGTGTAATTATTACGCCAGAGCAAAGTCTTAAAGCTCTTAGAACAAGCATTCGAGCTCGCATAGTAAGCCTTAATGCCTCACCATACCTACCCTCATCATAAGCCGTATGAGCTCGTTCTTGAGTTGAAACAGCCTCATCAAACATCTCCCTCGCCTCGCTTGAACCGCAAGATTCAATTATCGGTCTCG
>JBAMLU010000053.1:1350-11569 GCA_039793385.1 bacterium | reverse complement strand
CTCAATCAACCTGTCCGTAATCTCAAGTTGCCTTCTAACAAAGCTTGAATCCACATCCGGTCTCGATATCATCCTATAAGCCCTTATAACAAGCGCTCGAGCTTCTAATGTGAGTCTCAAAGCCTCACGATATCTTCCAGCATCAAATGCCGTGTGCGCCTGTGCCTGAATCTCAACACCATGATTGAACAACTCTATAGCCCTTTCGTCACCACTCGAAAGAATTGTATCGCGATACTCCTCAATTATAGCGTCAGTCCGCTCAATTTCTCTTGCCGCAATAGCTGAATCACCTGGTATAGGAGGTATTCCAGGGCCACTCCTTGCTATCCTTGACGCTCTTTCAACAAGCGTCCTTGCTTGCCTCGAAAGCATAAGTGCTCTCGCGTAATGCCCAGCCTCATATTCGTTCCAGGCATTCGTCTGAAGTTCGATTGCGCGCTCAAGAAGCTCTATTGCTACCGGATTCCCGCTCTCGCGAATACCGGGTTCTTCCCTCGCAATTATCTCGTCTGTTTCGCGAAGGTATCGTTCAACCATTTCGGGTGATGGTGTGCGCCCTGGAAACGGGAATGCCAAACTATCAGGTATTGTTCCTGATGCAGCAACAAGCGCAAGAGCACGCCTTACAAGAGCCCTCGCCTGAAAGGTTGTTCTCAATGCTCCAGGACAATTACCCTCCTCATAAAGCGTCCGTGCTTGCTCCTGCAGTTCAACACCCTGCTCATAAAGCGCTATAGCTTCCTCATTCCCACTGCCCATTATCGTAGGCTCTGCCTCAGTTATGAGTTCATCTGTCCTCGCAAGCTCCCGCTCCGCCTGATCACAAACATCAGCAAGAAGAGCACCCACCATCCCCAGAATCATCAACATCACCACTACTTCTACCCTTCTCATCTCTCACCTCCTTCTTTTTTATTTTCTTTCATCTAAAAACCTCCATAAAGTTCAAGTGCAATTTATATGCCAGTATAAAATTGTCCCCAATTTACGGGTTTTATTGACCATTTTTGCTCAAAAAGCGAACCCAAAAGTGTACTTTTTTGCACAGAATTGTACCCTTTTGTTCACCATTGATTTTATTGAAAAACAGATTAAATTTTATATAAAAAGGAGGAATATGGAACTTCAAAAAATCCCCGTTTCGGTTGAAAGTGGAAGGAATATAATCATAGGACAAACACATTTCATTAAGTCTGTTGAGGATATATACGAGGCGCTTGTGAATTCTGTGCCGAATATAAAATTTGGGCTTGCGTTTTCCGAGGCAAGCGGACCATGCCTTGTGCGGCTTGATGGAACCGATGAAACACTCGCTCAAATTGCTTCTGATATTGTGCTCGAGCTCGGATGTGGGCATATTTTCGTCATAATACTTGAAGGTGCATATCCGATAAATGTTCTTAACGCAATAAAGAATGTGCCAGAGGTCTGTAAGATATATTGTGCAACTGCCAATCCGGTTGAGGTAATCGTTTGCAAGACTGAACAGGGAGGAGCAGTTATTGGTGTTGTTGATGGGTTTGCGCCAAAGGGGAAAGAATCGGACGAGGAGAAAAAGAAAAGGCACGAGTTTCTGAGAAAAATTGGGTATAAGAGGTAAATTGGCGGCGTATTTCCAGAAAAATTTCAGGTTGTTATGGCGGAAATTGAATAAGGTTAAGGGTAAATTTTATCCGCTTGATGAACTATCAATAGGGATTGGAATTCCATGCATTCTTTTAGAACAATGGCAGCGTGATGGTGAGCCATCGATTGGCGAAGCAAAGAAGATTGCTGAATTCTTCTCAAGAGCACTCAACCACGAACTATATGATTACCAAATAATTATGAAAGACCTATCGGTAGACCCGTTTTTCAATGATGTTTTATTTTAGGTTGAATATTCCGGGTATCACAGCTCCACAATAAGCACATTTTCCATTTATAATATGAAACTCATCTAACTGAAAACCGGTTCGCCCGATAATTAACTTTCCACAAGAGTGACAATATGTGTCCTCATATTTGTTTCCGGGCACAATAACAACATATACATATTTAAGACCTGTGGATTTTGCTATATTCACGGCGTTTTCGAGCGTTTCAAACGATGTTGGTGGGCGGTCGGAAAGCTTATAGTTCGGGACAAATCTTACAAAATAAGTTGGTGTAAAATCCCCGAGATTATCGAGAATCCAGCGAGAAATCCCCTCAATTTCCTTCTTATCGTCATTAGCACCGGGGATTAACAGGTTTGAAATCTCAACCCAAGTGCCCTCCTTTTTCATAATCTTTGTAGCCTCAAGCACCGGGCGAAGAGAACCATTACAATACTTCCTATAGAATTCCTCATTAAAGCTTTTTATGTCGATATTAACCGCTTTAATAAATCTTGCCAATTCGGTTGCGGGAGCAGGATTTATAAACAGCGCTGTTTTGAGGATTACAGGGATTCCATTTTTGTGGGCGAGTTTTGCAGTTTCATACATATATTCGTAGAATACCACCGGCTCACTACAAGCGAAAGCAATAGCACCACAGGATTCTGCTTTGGCTTTTTCTATAACCCTTTCAGGCGGTAGGTCGATTGGTGGTTCGCTTTCGGGAAGAGCCTGGGATATAGTCCAGTTCTGACAAAAATTGCACCGCAGGTTGCATCCAACAGTTGCAACAACAAGTGTCTTTGTCCCGGGCATAAAGTGAAAGAACGGTTCCTTCTCGATAGGTTCGGTTGCAACAACAACAGGTTTACCATAAGTAAGAAGACGAAGTTTTCCGCCTATATTGGCTCTTACCCCGCACATTCCCCTTTCACCCTCGCCGAGAATGCAATTTAACGGGCAAAGCTCACATTGAACCTCACCCCCAGCAATTCTCCTGTACCACATCGCCTCCTTTAGCGAAAGATTATATCCTTGGACCCGCTCAGCGGTAAGAAGCACTGAACGCTTTATTTTGCTGAGGAGATTTTCACAAAATAGTTTTTCACCACCGACTAAAAACCAATAAACTCCCGCACAAATAAGGAGTATAGCGATAATCTTTTCGGTTTTTATTCGCATTTCCTGTTGTTGACAATCGTGGTGCAAAATACAGCGGGATTTGTATTTTGTGCGAACGGATCTTTGCTATCCTTTAGCCCGTTACATATCTCCATCTTCGATTGGCATTTTAATGTCTCAATCCTGCAAATAGGGAAACACCCTTCTACCGAATTGGGCTCGTTTTTCCATATACATATGATAAGATTCATCTCACCCTGAGCTGTCGTATCAAGGAGTTCGATTTTCAGTCTCCGTTCAGGGGGTCTCGGATAAACCCTAACACGCCAGCATTCATCAATGGATAAGGAATCATATCTGCGCTCACATATTAATGTCTCACCGGGTGCAGTAAAAACAAATTCGCTCTCGATATCAGAAACGCTCCAATATAATGTTATTGGAAGCCCAACACAACTAAAAGTATCCCGCACAACAGACTCATTTTTACCCGCGTTCCAGGCACAAAGATACTTAACCGCCAACATAAGGAAAAATAAAAAATATACCATAATAATCCTTTTACTTGAATATTCCATATATCTTAGCGCCGCAATATTCACATCTTCCCCCTTTTATATGGTTCTCTTTGACAATAAAACCCTCTCTATCAACAATCCTCTTTTTGCAAACCGGGCAATAAGTATCCTCATAAGGATTGCCCGGAACTATTATAACATAAGGGTAATAAAACCCAAATTCAGCCGCAAGTTTGTAAGCTTTTTCGAGTGTTTGGAAAGGTGTTGGAGCCTTATCTGCGAGCTTGTAGTTAGGGATGAAACGGATGAAATATAAAGGTGTTTCTGGGCCAAGATTTTCTTTAATCCAGGTGAGCGAGCGTTCGATGTCCTTTATGTTGTCCGTTATATCAGGAACAATTATATAAGAAATCTCAACAAGAACTCCTGATTCCTTTGCTATCTTAATGGCATCAAGGATTGGCTGTAACTCTGCATTGCAAAATCTTATGTAGTTTTCCTCATTGAAACCTTTTATATCAATATTGATTATGTCCACATATTTAAGAAGTTCCCGCAAAGGCTCGGGATTTATGTACCCAGCGGTCTTCACAAGAACCTTAAGCCCAGCCTCTTTTGCAAGTCTGGCACAATCATACATATATTCATAAAACACGATTGGTTCAGAATAACCAAATTCTATCGAATTGCAGTTTTTTTCCTTAGCCATTTTAACTACATCAGCAGGTGAGAGGTCATAGTGTTTTTCATTTTCAGGAAGCGCCTGGGAAATCGTCCAGTTCTGGCACCATTTACATTCGATGTTGCATCCGGCAGTTGCAACTATAAGAGAGTTTCCGCCGGGGAAACAATGGAAAAATATCTCCTTCTCAGGGGGATTAACAAACGCAAGAACAGGCTTACCATATGTAAGAGCCCTTAGCCTGCCATCGATATTCGCCCTAACCCTGCATCTCCCACGCCCACCCTCATCTATCACACATTTCAGCGGACACAAAAGACACTGCACAGAACCATCAACAATCTTCCTATACCACATAGCCTCCTTAAGTGAAAGATTATATCCCATTATTTTCTCAGCGGTAAGAATCGCTCCTCGTTTGAGCTTTCCAACTATTGTCTGACTCCCGCCCTCCCTTGTAAAAATAATACATCCAACACCAAAGAAAAACAAAACAAATAATATTTTTCTTTTCATAAACCTCTTTACATCTCTCTACACCAGTAACAAGTTATGGCAATCCAGCCCTGTAGTAAACAAGAACACCTATTCTTGCGTGAATAGGGCGGGGCATTAACCTATAACAAATACTGTAATCCCGTGGGGTGTAAATCTTAAACGCGGTATAAAGAGTTGAAAACGGGTTCAATCCCAAGTTAATCCAACGCAACCTGGGTCCAACCCATGTTCTGTATGGCGTTAGGTCGAAATTGGATGGTGAGGTAGCAACAAGTGCCTCAACCCCGATAACATCATTCTCTGACGACCTGTATTCAGCAAAATTGTCAGAAAGACGCATAGTCAAGCAAGTATCCCCTGGGATATGAATGTTCAACCACTTAAAACCAATACTTAAAGGAACAGCGCCGGAATTTGTGATATTAAGGTAGTTCTCATTATCTATAAATACTGTGTCTGTTGGATAAGTTCCTGGTATAATGAGGGTATCGCCTCTCGTTGCAGTGATAGTAAGTCCTGAAGGATAAGGACCACTATAATGCGCGTACAAAGTACAATATGATGCGGTACAGGTCACATATTTACCAGGAAAACTATCTGCCGGGTTATTGTTCCAGTGTGAGAAAACATAGAACCCTGAAGATGAATTTTCATACTTGCTGACCATAACATAGAATGTATCGACATAAACATCAAACGGGTCCACAACCCAATCTATATAAGCCACACCTTTAGCCGAATCAGCCCTCCCTCTTTCAGTATAAATAGCGAAGAAACCGAGGCTATCGCCCGAGAAAGGCGTCTTTATAACGGTAAGTATATGGTTTCCGTAGTAAATTGTTGTGCAAGCTTCCATCGAACAGACACCATCAACACCGACAAAAGAGGCGCAGTATTTTGTTGTGGCATCAGCGGAATAAGGCGTATTAACAGATTCAGGATAACTCGATGCTGTCGACCAGCTTCCACGCGGACAGGTATACCAATTAATCCTGTTCGTTGAAAAATATGGTTCGATTGATGGAGTGAGAGTAACCGATGTTCTCACGAGGGCAGAGGCATGATTCGGGATAATCTTAAACGATACCTTAGGCAGGTCTATGGTGTCCACAATTGTAGTGTAGCAGGTTGTGCTATCGTAATATGTGTCGCCAAATGTTACCATAATTTCTTTTGGTTCACGACCAACAAGTCCACCACAAGGTGTCCGAATTGCCGTTAGATAATAGTTTGTGCACCTTTCCCTCGAACCATTGCTCCACCTTATATATCTGTGTGGATTATCAAGGCAAACACGAACAACAGTATCCGTTGGGCAAAGCGGTGGATTTATGACAATGTTATCTGTTGGCGGATAATGGACCATAAGGTCAGCGCACTCGATAAAGTGGCACCCAGCTCGCCTTAAATCCTTGCAAATCCTGTGCAAGCCTGGAGTAGAAGGTTTGATTGTTGTCATTGCCCTTGTTGCGCTAACCGGTTTTATGAAATCGAGGGTGTCAAGCGTAAGGCTATCAATTATAAAAACAGAATCCCCCGGTTCCACAGGGAATGTGAGAGCAAGCGTCCCACCGAGACAAATGCTTGTATCTTTTAAAGCTCTTGCTGGCGTTGTGACAACCACGGTTTTAGAACCAAAACACCCCTGCGGAAGGTCAACATAGCCATATACTGAGTATGTTGTTGTGGACTCAGGGCGCACAACTATACAGGAATCGTGTCCGATAATCCCGCCCGGACCATACCACTCAACAAGGTTCAAGTGGCTGTATGAGGGATTAGATATAAGGCAAAGTTTCTTTGCATCACCAGGACAAATAGTCGCAACAGCAGGACTATCAACAACATCAGATATACAAGGGCAAACATAATTCCCAACAACAGTTGTACAGAACTCGGCAACACAGGTTAAAGAACCTGTACATATAAGTGTATCTAATACACAAACCTGCTTATCACCATGACAGGGTGCTCTTACTATACGGCAATTGGCGTTGAATGTATCTATCATTCCAGTGCGCCAGATTGCGTTGTTCCTCGGTCTTGGTGGAACTGTGTTGGTCCATAGGCAGACCCTATAATTTATTTCACCGTTAGGAAGGGTATCGTGTGAAGTTATAGTAAATATGTCAGCTGGCTTAGGACAAACATTTACACGCCAGCATTCCGAATACTCGCATGGATGAGCATAATTCTGACATTCGTTGTATGTGCCCGGCTCGGAATACCGATAATCATTCCATATTATAGGCGTTGTTGATCCAATAGGCCAATAAAGAGAAATAGTTGAATCAACACATGTTGATGTATCCTTTGTTATCGTAGAAACAGTAAGCGGATGAACATTAATACATTTCCAGTTGCTTGTGCACCAGTTTCCTCCGCAGTTGCCGGAAATCCTTGCACAGAATGTTGTATCCCTCGTTATAGGTCCAACGTTTATCGAATAGCTCGTGCTTCCATGCTGCCACTGAACACTACCACTCGGATAGGCATTTATTGTCTCTTCTGTCGGTACAACCCGCAAAACAGTTGTCTGTCCTGAGCAAACGAGCGTGTCGCCAGTTATATTGAAGTTCGGTGTGGGACACACCCTCACACGCCAGCACTCGTTGTGCGGGCACGGGCTATTATTTGTTCTACATATCTGATAAGGACCACCAGGTGTGTTGAATGTGTAAGGATAATAATAAGGCCATGGCGAATTAAAAGGCCAGTAAAGGTTTATTGTAGAATTCACGCAGGTTGAGGTATCCTTATATTCATCCGGAACATTCATAACCTGAATTGTCACGCATTGTGTAACTGAACACCATATACCACCAGGAGCACCACCAACTGTTACACAGGCTGATGTGTTCGTATAAATTGGACCATAGGTCGCGCTCCTACCTGACGCACCATTTGACCAGCTTACACTCCAAGAATACCAACTATAAGAATTAAATACCACTGTAAGTGTTATATAACCCCCAGGACAAACAGGAGAGTTCCCTGAAATATAATATGAAGGGCATATCTGTACAGGGTGCCATCCCGATGCAATAAGTAGAGTAAAATTTATCGCCACAATTATTGATACAAATAATAACATATTTTTTACTCTTTTCATAAAAACCTCCTTTTTTATTTTTCTACTTTTTTATTATACAAAAATTTTTGCAAAAAGTCAATGCTAAAAATCAAGTTTGGAAAAATTTTTTCAATTATCGTTTTAGGATGAGAATTGCATACAAAGGTTGACCGATGGGCAAGATTTTATTATATTTTTTATATGTTGCCACTTGAATTGGGGCTTCTCAAGAAATACATCTTGAAATATAAGTTTTTTTACCTTGCTGGTGCATTTCTTATAGTACTTGGTAGTTCGACAGGGATGATTGTTCCTTGGTTTTTCAAACTTGTTGTGGACAACATTAAGCGTGGTGGGTTCGGCACTTATGAGCTCTTTCGATACTGTCTCGCTATAGTGGGGTTATCGGTATTGAGCGGTCTTTTCTTTTTCATACAAAGAATAACGACAATGAACATGTCCCGTCGTGTGGAATGCGATATAAGGGACGAAATATTCTCTCATCTTCTCGGGCTTTCGCAAAGATTTTACAAAGAGAATTCCTCAGGCGACCTTATCTCAAGAATGAACAACGATCTCGGCTCAGTGCGGATGTTCCTTGGATTTGGTTTTTCAACATTGTTGCGAACGATATTTATGGTATCAATTGGGGTATTTTTCATGTTGAAACTCTCGGCAAAGGTTTTCGTTTATCTTGCTATCCCGATCCCGCTATTTTTAATCTCGATGAAAATCTTTATGGCTAAGGTACACGAGATGTGGGAAAAAATCCAGAATTTTCTTGGTGTTATAACCGAATTCGCACGGGAACAGATAAGCGGTATAAGGATAATCCGAGCTTATGCCAGAAGCGAGAATGTGAGCAAAGAATTTGCTCGCCTTCAGTGGGATTATCTCAAGAAATCGATGACAGCACTTAAGATATTCGGAATTTTTGAGGGTTTTTCGATGAGTATCGTGAGCATTACCGAGCTAATTATAATCTATGTTGGTGGTCGTGAGGTCATTGCTGGGAGGATGACGCTCGGCTCGCTTATTGCATATCACGGTTATCTTATGCTCCTTCTATGGCCACTTTTTGGGTTCGGCTGGCTCCTTTCTCAATGGGAAAGGACAAGAGCCTCGCTCACAAGAATTAACGAAATCCTCGCAATTAAACCCGAAATTAATGATACAGGAAGAATTGAACTTAAAGAAATAAAAAACGGCATCATATTCGAAAGCCTCCATTTCAGCTATGATAAAAGCGATTTTGTCCTAAAGGATGTGAATATCAAGATACGCCCGAAAGAGTTCGTTGGAATAGTTGGTAAGATAGGTTCAGGGAAAACCGCAATCGCAGAACTCCTTCCGCGACTATGGGAGCCTCAAAAAGGGAAAATCCTTATTGATGGAATTCCTATAACAGATTACTCCTTACGCTCATTAAGAGAATCGATTGGGTTTGCGCCGCAGGATGCTTTCATATTCTCAAGCTCGATAAAAGAAAATATCACTCTTGGAAACAAAAATGCTTCCGAAAACGAGATATGGAAAATATTAGAAGATGTTGATTTCGAGAAGGATTTGAGAAATTTAAGGGATGGGATAAATACGGTGGTTGGTGAGCGAGGAGTTACACTTTCAGGTGGGCAGAAACAGAGATTAGCAATAGCAAGAGCAATAGCCAGAAAGCCCGTTCTTCTTATACTTGACGATAGTTTTTCGAGCATTGACGCTGATACAGAAAAAAATATCATACAAAACCTTCGAAAATACAAAGGTAAGATAACAATCATATTAATCACTCACAGGTTCTCCTCACTTGTGGATGCCGATAGGATAATTGTAATTGATAATGGTAGGGTTGTTGAGCAAGGCACGCATGAGGAACTTATAGCGCAAAACGGCTATTACAAAAGACTTATCGAACAACAGGCTCTTTCGGAGGAATAATGCACACACAAGGGGTATATCAAGATGAGGAACTTGGGGGGAAATTCTATGACGCCCGGTTAATGAAAAGGCTATTAAAATATCTAAAACCATATACCGGGCTCGTATGTTTTGCTATCTTCCTCCTCATTCTTTCCTCAATATTCTCGTTGATACAGCCATATATTCTCAAACTTATCATCGACAACAGCATCGGAAAAGGTAATTTGAACCTTCTCGTTAAATATTCGTTCATCCTGTTTTCTTTGTTAATGGTTCGATTTTTTATTATATATGGAGAAATGTATTATAATCAATATCTTGGCGAAAGAATTAGTATAGACATAAGAAACGAAATATTCAGGAAGCTTTCTTGGCTCGATATTCAATATTTCGACAAGAACCCTGTTGGTCGAATTCTGACACGAATAACATCAGATGTGGACGCTTTGAACGAACTCTTTACCGGCGGGATTATACCGATTTTGGGCAACATAATAACGCTTGTATGCATAATTGGGGTCCTATTTTATATGTCGGTCAAGCTATC
>JBAMLU010000053.1:0-1340 GCA_039793385.1 bacterium | reverse complement strand
AAGCTATCCGTTATATCATTGACAATCCTTCCACCGATATTTGCCGTGACTTTAATATTCCGTATAGGGTTAAGGAAAGGGTTCAGAGCAACACGCACAGCAATATCAAAACTCAATGCATTTCTTGCTGAAAACCTTTCCGGGATAAAAGATATACAACTTTACACAGCAGAGGAGGATTCTTACAAAAAATTCAAGGAACTTAACGAAAATTACTATAAAGTTCAGAAGAAAGTGGTTTTTTACCATGCATTGTATTGGCCAGTTATAGATATTTTGACCTCGCTTGCCACAAGTTTAATCCTTTACTATGGTGGTGCAAGTATCATCCAGGGTCGATTCTCTTTCGGAACCCTCTTTGCTTTTATCACTTACATCGATATGTTCTATGGACCAATCCGCGAACTTGCCGATAAATTCAACATCCTCCAATCCGCTATGGCTGCATCAGAAAGGATATTCAAACTCCTTGACCAGCCAATACTTATAAAGTCTCCGGCAACACCGATTAAAACACCAGATCAGATTGAAACAGTCGAATTCGAAAATGTAAGCTTCGCTTATAACAGAGAAGATTATGTGCTTAAGGATATAAGCTTTAAAGTTAAACGGGGCGAAAAAATAGCGATCGTTGGTTTCACTGGCGCAGGGAAAACCACAATAATAAACCTTCTTCTCAGATTTTACGACCCGCAAAAAGGTAGAATCCTTATAAACGGTATTGATATAAAAGAATACGATATCAATAAGATTCGCGAGAAATTTGCGCTCGTTTCACAGGATGTTTTTCTCTTTTCAAGTTCTATAAAGGATAATATATTTCTCTGGAATGAGCGAATGAGAGATGGTGAACTTATGCAGATATTAAATGAACTTGGGGCGGGGAAGTTTGCAAAAAGGATGTATGAGAAAATAGGTGAAAGAGGTTCAACACTCTCATCTGGCGAGCGGCAGTTAATCTCCCTTGCGCGAGCAATCGTTAATGCGCCGGATTTTCTCATACTTGATGAGGCTACAGCAAATATCGACCCGGAAACTGAAAAACTCGTTCAGGCAGCAACAGAACATCTCCTTTCGGGAAGAACCGCTATAATAATAGCGCACAGGCTTTCGACTATTAAAAATGCCGATAAGATAATCGTTATTCATAAAGGTAGGATTGAAGAGGAAGGAACTCTTGATAAACTCCTTGAAAAAGGCGGGATATTCTATAAGCTTTACAGGTTGCAATACTTAGATTGGGAAAAGAAGGAGAAGGAGGAGATAGATGTTCGCTAAGAAGGTGCTTTTGGTTGCTGCTGAGGCTCATCCGTTTGCTAAGGTTGGCGGGCTTGGTGATG
>JBAMLU010000052.1:0-4922 GCA_039793385.1 bacterium | reverse complement strand
CCAAGGAAAATCGCCTGGGTACAGTGTGTTGGAAGCCGTGATGAAAAGGTAGGGAAACCTTATTGCTCATCAATTTGCTGTATGTACGCTGCAAAAGAAGCGGTTATTGCCCGTGAACACGCACCTGATGTTGAGCCTACAATATTCTTTATGGACATAAGAACATTCAGCAAGGATTTTGATAAATATATCGAAAGGGCAGAAAAGGAATATGGCGTTAGGTTCATTAGGTCAAGAGTTTCTCGAATAGATGAGCTCGAAAATGGCAACCTTTCTATTGTTTATGAGCTTGAGGATGGAAGTATAAAGCGCGAGGAATTTGAGCTTGTGGTTCTTTCTGTCGGGATGGAACCCACAAGCTTCAACAAGGATATAAGCGAAAGGGTTGGCATTGAACTCGACCAGTTCGGCTTTGCCAAACATCACCCATATTTCCCAACACGAACAACAAAGGAAGGTGTATTTGCTGCTGGAAGCTTTGTTGGTCCTAAGGATGTTCCTGAAACTGTCACAGAGGCATCAGCAGCTGCATGCGCAGCCACAATCCTCATTTCCGCGGAACGAGGAAAACTTGTTGCACCGCCGGAGAAATTCCCTGAAATTGATGTTTGCGGTGAACCTGTTAGAATCGGTGTTTTCATATGCCACTGCGGAATAAATATTGGCGGCGTGGTCAATGTTAAAGAAGTTGTCGAATATGCAAAAACCCTTCCGTATGTTTTTTATGCTGAGGATAACCTTTATACCTGTTCACAGGATACACAGGCAAGAATTACAAATATCATAAAGGAGAAAGGACTCACTCGGGTGGTTGTGGCATCTTGCACACCAAGAACACACGAGCCTCTTTTCCAGCAAACACTCAAGCGAGCAGGACTAAACCCATACTTATTCGAGATGGCTAATATAAGGGACCAGGATTCATGGGTGCACCGTGAAGAGCCTCAAAAAGCAACCGAAAAAGCCAAGGACCAGGTGAGAATGGCAGTTGCTAAGGCAGCAAAACTTCAGCCCCTATATCCAACTGAGGTTGATGTTACAAAAGCTGCGGTCGTTCTCGGTGGTGGGGTAGCTGGAATGGTTGCCGCATTAAGGCTCGCTGAGCAGGGTATTGATACCTATATTGTTGAAAAGGAAGGCACTCTCGGCGGACACTCAAGAAAAATATTCTATTCCCTCCAGGGAAAGGACTATCAAACTCAGCAAATGTTGAACGAGATTATAGAAGAAGTCTCCCATCACCCAAAAATCACGGTCCTTATGAACTCGACGCTTGAATCCGTTGAGGGATTCGTTGGCAATTATGAATCAACGATTAAAATAGATAACAAAGAAGAAGTAAAGATAAAAAACGGCGTATTTATCGTTGCAACCGGTGCTACAGAATATATCCCTCAAAAAGGTGAATATGGGTTTGAACTCGACAAAAGGGTTATAACTCAGACCGAACTTGAAAGGGCAATATTCGAGCGAAAACTCGCACTCAAAGGGAACGAAACAATATGTATGATTCAGTGTGTTGGGAGCCGAAACGATGAACATCCATATTGCTCAAGAATCTGTTGCCAGAAGGCTGTTAAAAACGCGCTGCTCCTTAAAAATATTTATCCCGAGCTAAATATTTTCGTTTTCTACAGGGAGATAAGAACATACGGATTTAGCGAGCTCGATTACACTGAGGCTCGGAAAAAGGGTGTTCTTTTTATAAGATATGAGCATGGAAATAAACCTGTTGTCGAATCGAAAAACGGGAAGTTAATCTTGAGAGCATACGATTTTCTTTTGAAAAAGGAGCTTGAGTTCGAGCCAGAGCTTATTGTGCTTTCAACAGGGGTTGTTCCCGATAGGGAGAATAACGAGAGGATTGCGCAGATGCTGAAGGTTCCGCTTAATGAGGATGGATTTTTCCTTGAGGCACATATGAAACTTCGCCCGGTAGATTTTGCTACTGATGGTGTTTACCTTTGCGGTATGGCGCATTTCCCCAAACGAATAGACGAGGCAATTGTTCAGGCTGAGGCTGCGGTTGCTCGCGCAATGATAATCCTGTCAAAGGACAAGCTTGAGTCCCCGGCAACGGTCGCCACTGTCAACGAGATGACCTGTGTCGGATGTGGTATGTGTGTAGATATTTGCCCTTATCAGGCTATAACCCTTGTTGAAAAGCGCGTAGGCGGCAGAATGAAAACTATCGCTAATGTTATTCCAACATTGTGTAAAGGCTGCGGTGCCTGCACAGCTTCATGCAGGTCAAACTCAATAGACCTTCAAGGTTTCGATAACAAAGAGATTCTTGAACAGGTTCTATCTGGTGTATGGGAATAGCCAAATACATCGAAAGCAAAAAGGGTGAAACCATATGAATATCATCTCTTTCCTTTGCAATTGGTGTTCTTATGCAGGAGCGGACCTCGCAGGAACATCAAGAATCCAATACCCACCAACAACAAGAGTGATAAGGGTACCCTGTTCCGGAAGGGTTAACCCTTTTTTCATTATGAAAGCATTACAGGCTGGTTCAGATGGTGTTCTTGTTTCCGGATGCCACCCAGGTGATTGTCATTACCTCACCGGAAACTATTTCGCCAGGAGAAAATTTACCGTGTTCAAGGAACTCCTCGAATTTATGGGGCTAGAAAAAAATAGAATCAATTTCTCATGGGTTTCGGCATCTGAAGGTAAAAAGTTTGCCGAGGTTGTTAAGGAGGTAACGAAAAGGGTAGAAAATCTCGGTGAACCGAAAAGATTCGTGAAAAGGAAGTTCTATGATGAGGTAGAAAATGGATAGTGATGGACTAATAGAAATAGCGGCAAGACTGCTCAAAAATAAGGAAGTCGATGTTATAATTGGGTACAAAAACGGCAACCTTCCATACACTACAAGACCAGCTTTCATAAAGGCGCCAGAGGAAACAGATGAACTAATATTCAACAGATTCTCTCGCATAAATCTTGCAGGTTATATTAAAGAGTTTAGGGGCAAAAAGGTTGGAATCTTTGCTAAAGGGTGCGACGCAAGAAGCATAAATATGCTTGTGGTTGAAAAGCAAATCGATAGGAAATCGGTTTATATTATCGGGCTCCCCTGCCCTATGATGCTCGACAATTCCCGTTTAAAAGAGGTATTCCCTTATCCAAAAGAAATAGATATAAGCGATGGAAGGATTGTTTTAAGGGATGAAAATAGAACCGTAGAGCTCGAATTTAACGAGTATGTTGATAAGACCTGCGCCAGATGCAACCATAGAAACCCGGTAATATACGATATTCTTTTAGGTGAACCTGTGGTTGAAAAAGAAAAGGATTACGATAAACTTTTAGGTGGATTTCTCAATATGGATCCTGAAAAGAGATGGGAACTATTCGAGAGGGAGCTTGTGAAATGCATCCGATGCTATGGGTGTCGTCAGATATGCCCGACCTGCTACTGCGACGAATGCTTTGTCGATTGTAACAAACCCAAATGGCTCGATAAAGGGGTTGAAAAAAGTGATATACTTTTCTGGCATATTGGACGAATATATCATCAGGCGGGAAGGTGTGTAGATTGCGGCTCATGTTCGTTTGTTTGCCCCGTTGGAATAGATTTCTCGCCATACCTTCTATATATGGAATATGTTGTGAAGAATAATTTCAACTACGAGCCGGGCATAAAGATTGATGAACCCCCGCCCCTTCAAACATTTAAAAAAGATGACCCGCAGGAATTCATACTATGAGCGGCAAAAAGGGAGAACTCTCTAATGTTGTATATCGATGAAAAAGGATTTATGGAATTTCTGAACATCTTCGCCAAAAAGGGCGAATTGTGGGGTATCGTTGACAATCGATACACAAGGGTTCATAGTCCCGAACTTATAAAGATAAGCGACGGTCCACAGAGGTTCTCTCCCAAGGAAATTCTTCACCCACAGGACGAAACTCTTATGAAATTCGAAAAGAACGAGGTAAAACTTCCACTTGAACCACAAAATAAAGTGATATTTGCGATTCGCCCTTGTGATGCATTCGGGCTCGAGATTCTCGCTCAAACATTCTTACAAGACCCGGTCGACCCCTATTTTGCAAAACGAAGAGAAGAAACAATTTTTATTTCCCTTGCCTGCAAAAATCCTCTCCCTACTTGTTTCTGCACAAGTTTTGATGGATTTGACCCATATAAGCGTTACGGCGCTGATATATTGTTATATAAGGAAGAAAAAGGATATCTTGTTCTCGATGTAAGCGAAAAAGGGAAAGAAATGGTGAATGGCTGGCAAAAGGTCGAGCATATTTATAGCGAGAGAGTTTCTGAAACGAAGCGGTCGCTATTAGATAAGCTCAATAAGCAAAAGGTTAAAACGGAAAATCTTAAAGATAGGTTGTTATCGAGATTTAACGACATTGGATTCTGGGAAAATCATACAATGCGCTGCATAAATTGCGGCATCTGTACCTATCTTTGTCCAACTTGCTACTGTTTTGATATTGATGATGAAAGAATAAAAAGTCGTGTGCGCCGCACGAGAATATGGGATAGCTGCCAGTTTGCTTATTTCACACTTGAAGCATCAGGACACAACCCACGACAACATAAGCTATCTCGCACAAGACAAAGATTTATGCACAAGCTCTCCTATTTTCCAACAACATACAAAAACTATCATTGCGTTGGATGCGGAAGATGCATTATTTATTGTCCTGTGAATATAGATATAAGAGAAATAATCACAAGCGCATAGGATAAAATGAAAGCCGAGGAACTTCTTAAAAAATCAAATCCATATTTGCCAATTCCGGCAAGAATAAAAAGAGCAAGGATTGAAACAACTGATCACCAGATAAAAAGCTTCTGGATTGAGATTGAGAATTGCGAGAGGTTCGAGCATTTGCCCGGTCAGTTTTGCCAGATATCCATAGCGGGGGTCGGAGAGGCTCCATTT
>JBAMLU010000051.1:0-5234 GCA_039793385.1 bacterium | reverse complement strand
CAGAAGGATAAATGCTTTTTCGTCCAGTGTTAGTTCGGTCGCATCCCGTTCTGAAAGGGCAAGAAAATAATCTTTCGTTTTGCCGCTCGCATAAAGGACGAGTTGCTCCACGAGGCTCGGGACCATATTTATTGTGCACTTGAACCCGTCATATTCCTCAACATATGCCGGAATATCATAATAATCTTTTATTGCGTGGAGTCTTACCCATGGTAGAATTGATATTCCTTTGGTCTTAAGATGGTAAGGTGGCTGATGCATATGCCATAATATCGCAACATATAAAGGTCTTGTTATCATAGCTCTCCTTTAGTTAAAGTTCCCGTTAGCGTATGTATATAATTCTTTTTACAGCAACACCGGACTCTCCAGACGCCCTAACAAAATAAACCCCCGTTGGAACTGTAAATCCTTTATCATTTCTTGCGTCCCAATATACCAGGGTTTTAGTTTCTCCTCTCAATTTCTGGCAAAGGAGTTTTCTTATTAGTCGCCCGTTTATATCGAAAATAGAGACCTCAAGATTTTTCTCTTCCACTGATAAATTGAGCTCAATAGCGACCAAACTATTAAAAGGATTTGGGAAAATCCTTTCTATGGTAACCGAGCGAGGCTTTTTTGTAAAAACATTATCGTTTTCTATTCCGGTTGTACTTCTTTCGGCTAATATTCGAATCATATTGTAGCCGGTAATATAGGGGTTTCTCCAGAAAGAGTAATGTTCAATCCATCTTCCATCGCTGTAATAGAAGTTTATATTGCGCGGGATGGTGTCCTGTGTATCAACAAGAATAGAGGGTATTGTGCCTGATGTTCCGCTTAAGAACTCGACCCCCACGATTACCCCGTTAGGTGATGGTATTCTTATTCGGGCTGATGATAGATCGTAAATGCACCAGCCAGATGGATAAAATGTTCTCACCCAAAACGGCGATGATTGATATATAAGCTCTCCCACATTTAGCGACGGATTAACAGAATAAACCTTTACCCTGACGGATTCCCCGGCAACAGATGCGAAATTATAAAGCAAGAAAGAAACCTTTAAAAGGCGGTATGAATACGAGAAATCATCAGGAACTATGCGAATTCCCACGATTTCCCCTGGCGAGATGTCTGATATGTATGCCTCTGGGTCATCGTTGTCCCTTCTTAGCCATACGGAATCTATCACAACTCCACCGCCAGGGATAGCCCAGACAGTGTCGGAAAATACGCTTTCAATTGTATCATATATTGCTGTGACAGCGTAAACATAAGTCCTTCCGTTTTCCACGCTGGAGTCGTTATAAGATGTTTCTGGTGTTGCAGCGATTCTGATAAAATTGCTCTCGCCAGCGAGTTTCCTATATACTGAGTAGCGTGTCGGCAAAAACCCGCTTCGAGGCTGCCACATAAGAGGAACCATGTGATCATAACCTGACGATGCCCGAAGATTTATAGGTGGCGGATATAGTTCACCTGTGAGTATGGCTGAGTAGGAGAAGTTGTAAGTTGATGTTGAAGAGCCACCTAATGGAGATAGTATAACCACGATCGTGGAATATCTTTCTACAGGTGAGACATTGAATGAAGTAGTCCCACCTGAGGGTAAAATTATGGTTGAAAACGAGCTTTCTCCTGAGCTCTGGAGCCTGAGAAACGATAATCCCCACTTAACACCAGGTATGCAATTTGCGGATATATGTAAAGTTCCCGTTGCGCTTCCGGGTCTAAACATTATATAATTTGTGCCCAATCCTTGTGGCTGATGGCGGCTTGAGCCTGATGCAGGGTAAGTTGCGTGCACAGATTCGAACCGAACCCCCGGATAACTTGAACCCTCTGGATAGTGGTGCCCATCATCACGAATTGATGTAAAATAGTTCCAGACAAAAAATTCAAGCACAGCCTCATCAATTGTTGTACCAATAGAATCAAGCGTCAACGAGATCGCCTCAAATGCGCTGTGCCACTTGCAGTTGCTCCATATTGAGCGAATTATATTAACCCCCCATTTTGTTGAAAGATATAATGGGAACAATCCAGCACCGTATTCGTGGGAACCATCGTAGGCTATAAGAGAAACCTCAGGTGAACCGAAAAAGTCGCGTAGATAGTTGTAGTAATCGTTTACTGTATCGTAAGCGGTTTCTTCCATCCATACAGCGGTCATCTCCATCCACCAGCCATCAGTATCAGCGTTTATTCCCATTTGAATGGCATGAAAGAACTCATGTGCTGATGTAACTTTAAGTGCACCGGACGTATGACCATCAGGGTCGGTGTTCGGTGGGAATGCTGAGAAATCGTTGTTTATCTCGATATATGATATATAATCGTCCCATGGTTCGGGTCCTTCGCTCTCCTGCCAGGTCACTCCATATGCGTCGATGCTTCTTATATAAACATCATATCGGTTGTCCCCGCCTAAACCTCTATCTGATGGTGGTGCAGGGTAACCGAGGGTATCGATCTCGAATGCCCACACACGGTCAAGATATTCGCCGAGTTGCCTGACAAATGCTGTGTCCGGCACAGCATCAATACCCGTTCTTGTGTAATGTATCTTGAAATGTCCGCCAGGAGTATCGTATGTAAGCGGCAGTGATGGTCGATCAAATGCCCAGCGGACAACAGGTTTTAGCTCGAATGGAAGATTATTTTCTTCACGCTTTAACCACTGAACGAACCCTGTGCCACATTTTAACGGTTGGGCACCTCTTAAATCCGGTGGTAAAAGTGATGGTTCCTTTATGGCAAGTATCTTATAGTAAATTGCGTCAGGCTTGGTGAGTTCGCCTTGGCTAAATTTCTGGTCAATAAGTTCAAAAGATGTTATCGAATGAGCGCTTGAAACCAATAATAGAACATTTACGATTGTTATCAAAAGGTTTTTCATTCTGGCTCCTTTTTAAATAATTTAATATTTTACTTTTAATAATCAAGGTCTAATTAAGGTATTCACTAAGAAACCTTTGGAATTCGGTCTCATCTTGCAATTTAACCTTAACCCTTAACGCATAAATTGGCAACGAAAACATTTCCCATTTAAGTTTTATAATATCCTTTTCCGTGGTGATTATAGCGATAGATCCTATTTTTTGGGCTAAGGTGTTTATCTTCTTCATATCATTTTCAGTGTAGGCGTGATGGTCTGGGAAGCTCAAAAATGCTGATAGTTCGAAATTGTTTTGCAAGAGGAGTTTGAAATCATCGGGATTTGCTATACCAGCAAATCCAAACACTTTTTTGCCTTTTAGCCGTTCTATTGTAACGGGTTCAAAAATATGATTGACAAGACAAACAGGCTCTAATGTGAACGACGAGATAATAAGTGCCCGATTACTTTTAACTTTCCGTTTATTGTTTTTGAAAAAGATGAAATGAGCCTCGTTGAGCCTGAACCTGCCATCACGAAGATTGCCCATAGGGAAAAGAAAGTTATCATCGGACGAGAGCAAGAATATATTCAAATCCTTTTTAACCTTTAGATATTGTGCGCCATCATCAAGAACGAAAATCGGCTTCTCAATCCCCAAAGGAATAAGCCTTGACGAGATTTCTCGACGCTTTCCCACAATAACAAGAGCGTCATTAACCATTTTCTTTATAAGCAGGGGTTCGTCCCCGACAAGCTCCCAGCTATCATCTGGCGCAACAATTTTTGTTTTTTTATCCTTTCTTTTATATCCCCTCGTTAAAACCACAGGCTTAAATCCCTTTTTCAAAAGGGTTTCCGCAATATAGATGGTGAATGGCGTTTTACCTGTACCACCAAGTTCAATCCCGCCAATAGAGATAACCGGTGCGCAAAGCTTGTAAGTTTTTAGTATACCGAGCCTGTAAATCCAATATCTCAAAAAAACAACAATCCAAAATATAAAGGATATTACAAGAAGAATTGGCAATAATGGGAAGAGATATTTGTTCTTCCTAAGAGGTGTTTTCATACACTATTTTCGCTATTCTCTCGAAATAATTTTTGGCAATTCTTGCGCCTGCTCTAACAACTTCCTTTGCGGATCTCCCTGCAGAAAGTCTCAAATCATCATTTGAAAGGAGTTCACGAAGTTTTTCTTTTAGTTCCTGCGCGGAATTAACAATGAATAAAGCCCCATTTGAGCGTAGTAATTCAAATGTATCCTTTGCATTTTTAATATATGGTCCCGCAAGAACAGGTAAACCGAAATACGATGGTTCAAGCGGATTATGTCCACCAATATTTACAAGCGTTCCGCCGATAAACGCGATATCACCAATTGAATATGCTAAAGTGAGATTACCCATAACATCAAGAAGTAATACAGGTTTTCTGATGCTCAAACCATCAACCGAGAACCTTGAAAATTTTGCGTTTCTTTTTTCAAGCAAATCAGCAACTTCACCAAATCTTTCCGGATGTCTTGGAGCAATAATAAGCCTTAACCCCGGAAAATCCTTCGCTAATTCCTCAAATATACCAATTATGCTTTCTTCTTCGCCTCTATGGGTGCATCCCGCAACAAGAATTTTCAGCCATTTCGGCTTATCGAAATTTTCAATAGTCTCTGCAGTATACTCCACGCTGAACTTTAACTCCCCGACTATTTCAACCTTATTAATATCAACACCCATCATCAGAAGCCTTTTTCTGTCATCGTCCGTGCGCATAAGAAATGCTTCAAATTTCTCAAGATAGCCACAAATGAATTTGCGAAACGGATAAGCTATCTTGAAAGTTCTTTCAGAAAACCTCCCATTTGCAAGGATTATGTGCCTGGTTTTAGTTCGTGTAAAGAGAACAAGATTAACCCACATCTCGCTTTCCGTAAGAATCAATGCCTTTGGTCTAATTCGCATAATGAAATTCGAGACAAATAAAGGTATATCTAAGGGTAGATAAAAAACAAAGTCGGGTGGGGGATTCAAAAGTTTTGCTTTTGTTTTTCCTGTTTTTGTCATCGTTGTGAGAAGGATTTTGCTATCTTTACGGTTTTTCTTAAATTCCCTTATTAGAGATGAAGCTCCGTTTATTTCGCCCACCGATGCTGCATGAATCCAGATTACCTCGTCTTTAATCGGTTTTATAAAACCAATCCTTTCAAGCCATTCATCCCTATTAGTTATAATGTAGTGCAGGAAATAAGGCAAGAGCACGACGAAGAGAATTATAAGCGCAATATTATAAACGATGTAAAACAGAACGACCATTTTTCAGTCGTTAGCAATTTTTGAGGCTAATTCATTCATATGATTGATTTCGGTTTCGAGTA
>JBAMLU010000050.1:0-5446 GCA_039793385.1 bacterium | reverse complement strand
GGCGCAGATTATTATCTTCAAGATACCCCCGGAGCAATAGGAACATCATCAGGAATCTACATAAAGCGAGTTGGCACCGCAATAAGCGAGGATAAATTACTTCTCACAAGGTAGCAAATTTTTTGCTTTCCAGCTGAATTATAGATTTTTATAATCTAACCTCGTATCCGGTATCTTCAATAGCCTTTTTGACTGTGTTGATGTTCGCGTTACCTGTGAAAGAGACTGTTTTTTGCTTGAGGTCAATATAAATATTCTCAATGCCATCGCACCTTGATAGCGCCTCGGTGATAACCTTTTCACAGTGAGAACAACTAATTCCAGGCACAAATAGTGTAACTATTCCATTGGGTTTTTGGGCGTTTTTTTCTTTTTGTGGGATTAGACTTACAATTATGAGTCCACCAAGGATTAAAGCACCAATATAGTTGAGATTATTGAGATTTGTGTGTCCGAGGTGAATATGGTTTTCATTTGGGAAATTTATATTTGGGAATAGAGAGTCGAAAATGAAAGCGAGAGCGATTGATGTCAGGATTATGGAGAGTAAGTAAAGTGTTAGGAGTTTTTTGCCAAGGTTTTTTCCGATAACGCTTATTGCTACGGTGTTAGTTGCAGGACCTGCGATGAGAAATACGAGCGCTGCCCCAGGACTCATTCCCTTAGCAACAAGCGATGATGCTATTGGTATTGAACCTGTCGCGCAAACATACATAGGTATTCCGAGTGCAAGCATCCATAATATGCCTTTAAATGTGCTTCCAGCGTAGGTCATTACAAGGTGTGATGGCAAAATAATCTGGATAAATCCTCCAACAAGAACACCAAGAACAATCCACTTCCCTATATCGCTAACCATCTCAACAAAACCATATTTTATAGCATAGATTATTTTTTGGTTTATTGTATGCTTATGAGGAGAAGGATTTATGCATATATTACAGTTGTTCGGTATAGAGGTCTGGTTAATTTTTTCATTCTTTGTAAAAAGAATTGAGACTATCCCGACAAGTAGTCCGGCAACGAGTGCAGAGATAGGTCTAAATATAGCGAAAATCGGTCCCATAAGCGCATATGTTGCGAGAATGGAATCGAGCCCTGTTGTTGGGGTTGCGACCAAAAACGATAGAGTTGCGGATTTGCTTGCACCCTGCCGACGAAGCGATGATGCTACAGGAAGAACCCCACAGGAACAAAGCGGAAGCGGTATGCCCGCAAGAACAGCTATAAGCACAGAGCGAAAACTTCTTTTCCCGAGATATGAAATAACCTTATCCGTAGGAACCAATACCTTCAATACCCCGGCAAGTCCAAAACCAACCAATAAATATGGCGCCATCTGCGCAAAAAGTGTTGATGTCGCACTTAAGAGGCGAAGAAGATTAGATAACATACCAAAATAATAAGATATTTTCTCATTTTGTCAAGTTAGAGAAAAGGTTATCAGCTGTGAAAAGGCTTATTATTTTTTGATAGAGTTGATGCTCTATATTTGAGACGCGGTCCGCAAGGGATTCGGGGGTGTCCTCTGTGATTATCGGCACTGGAATTTGAATTATGATTTGTCCTTTATCGTAGTTCTCATCGACGAAATGTATCGAAACGCCCGAATATTTTGCTTTGCTCTGAAGCACAGCCCTGTGAACATTCATCCCGTAAAACCCTTTCCCACCAAAATAAGGAAGTAGCGCCGGATGGATATTTATTATCCTGAAACGATATATCTTAACAACTTCCTCGGGTACTTTCTTTATATATCCCGCAAGAACGATTAAATCTACCCTGCTTTTGCTAAGAAGTTCAAGCATGGCTTTTACAAACTCGTCCCGGCTTGTAAAATTGCTTCGCTTTAGCACAATAGCGTTAAGTCCGTTCTCTTTTGCCCATTTGTATCCTTGAGCATTTTCAGATGATGATATTACGAGGTTTATTTGGGCATCAAGGCAGCCGCTTTTTATAGCATTGTAGATGGCTTTAAGATTTCTGCCCTGACCGGAGATGAAAATTCCGAGCCTAAGCATAATTATTGAAGTTTATTGAGCAACTCCTTTGCTTTGGTGAAGTTTGGGTCATATTGTGATGCTGCGAATAGTTCCTCTCGCGCTCGCTCAAACTGCGAAAGCTTTATGTAAACCAGGGCAATATTATATCTCAACGCAGCTGAATCCTTACCAAGTTCTTTCGCCTTTTGATAAGCCTTAAGCGCATCGTCGAATCGACCAGCCCAATAATATGCAGTCCCTAACTGCAAATAAACATCACCAAACCCTTTATTCTCTTCCCTTGACTCCTCCAGATATTTAATCCCTTCATCTATCCTCCCATTTTTCGCAAGTAGGGAGCCAAGGTTATATTTGACACCAGAAAGCCACTTATCATAAGGAATTGTTCCCCCGAATTCCTCTCTGTAAATTTCAGTAATGTTATAGTACGGGATAAGCTCTGTATCCCTTGATTTTATTGCGTTTTTATAAGCAATTTCAGCATCAAAAACTTTGCCCATTTTCTCTGATATAACACCATAAAGAAACCAGAGCCGCCGGCTATCTGGAAATAGCTTGAGACCATTTTGAATAACCGCAAGAGCGGAATCGTTTTCGCCTAAAGACAAGAGATTTTTTGCTAATATGTAATAGCCGTCGTGATAATACTTATTCAACTCGATCGATTTTTTTGCGTGTGATAGCGCTTTTTCGCTATCGCCTTTGAGCATATAAAGTACGCTCAAATTTCCGTAAGCTTTTGATGATTTAGGGTCGGTGTCAAGTTCGCGCTTAAATTCGCTTTCAGCCTTGTCAAATTTTCGAAGTTTCAAATAAACTATGCCAGCATTTAAATGAACATTCCTTATCGTCGGGTTAATTTTTATCGCCTGCCCATATGATTCTAAGGCATCATCAAGTTTGCCCTCGCGAAGATATATATTGCCAAGCGTATAGTATGAATGAGAAAAATCCTTTAAATTAATGCTCGCCCAGTTGGTCAGGCATATCGTTAAGAAGAAGAGAAATAAAATATATCTTTTGAGAAATTCAATTGGGTTATTAGAGGCTTTTTTCAATGTTGTTATAAAGAAATTCACAGCGAGGATAATTAAAGGTGGCAATATAGGTAGTCTCAATCTTGCGGTAATGAAAAATGGAAGAAGCGTAATTGCATAAGAAATTACAAATACTGCGAGAAGCGCTTGTTTTCTTGAGCGCGCAAAAAACAAAGCAGAAAACCCAAGCGGTGCCAGAATCCAGTATCCCATAGGAATTCTCAATACCCATGAGTATTTCCTGTGAAAATCTATGTTCTGGTTGTCGCTTATCTCCGCTTTATTCAGAAGAAGATAGAGCTTGCGAATGTATAATTTTAGAGCCTTATAGGGCGAATTAAGAATAAAATCGATGCCTTTTTTGAGATAAAATCTCTCGAGCTCCGAATGTGTTAGTCTTTTTCCTGTTTCGAGCTCTGCAAGATGTTTGCAGTCGATGTACTGCCAATCAGTTCCGAGCTCTTGTATATATGAGCTTGCACCATCAGAATAAGGGTTGTTGCCAATATAAAAATTTATCCCGCCCTGCGTTGATACAATGATGAATTCACCACTTGTGTAATAATTATAAATTGTAACCGGCAGCAAAGGCAAAAGAATAAAAAGGAAATATAATAACGCCTTTTTTACTGAAACATTCGTTCTCTTTCTTGTGTTTATTATCCACCAAATGAACAATATCGGGGCTATAGCAAGGATATTAGGACGGGTTATTCCAGATACTCCGATGATAAATCCCGAAAGATAAAGGAGAGTGTAGCTCAGGCGCTCGAGCGAGATAAGAAGTAAAAGGAGAGCAAGGGTATCGAAAAAAAGAAGGAGGAAGTCAAGGAGGAAGCGTGTTTCAAAGTAAATAAATATCGGGTAAAAAGCGTATATTAGCGCCGACAGAAACGCTACTAAACTGGAACCCGAAACCCGTCTTGCAAGGTTCCATACTAAGCATATGGTTATGGAACCTATGATAATTTGTATTAAGCGAGTGTAGAAGAATTCCTCTTTAAATATCCACATAAGGAATCCCAAGAAATAAGGATAAAAAGGGGCTCTGAAAAATGGTCCGGAAAGAAGTTCAAATCTTTTCTCTGCTATATTTTTAGCCCAGATATAATGGTAGAATTCGTCAACTGTTGGATTATGAAAAAAGGGGGTATTTTTCCAGGCAAGGAGGTGGATTAAGCGAAGAATAAATCCAACTATAAGTGGTAATATAAAAGCATATCGCTTAACCTTTGACCACACTTAATCTAATTCGCTTTTTCCTTTTTATAGATTAGGGATGGGATTTTTATGTTATTAGATTGAGCAAATTCTATAGCATCATTATACCCTGCATCAGCATGGCGAGCTATACCAAGCCCGGGGTCGTTTGTTAATACCAAGCTGAGCCTTTCGTCCATTTCAGTTGTGCCATCAGCAACAACGACAACCCCTGCATGGATAGAGTTTCCAACTCCTACCCCTCCACCGTGATGTATCGAGACCCACGATGCGCCGGATATGGCGTTTAACAATGCATTTAGAAGGGGCCAATCAGCTATAGCGTCAGAGCCATCAAGCATGCCCTCAGTTTCCCTATAAGGGGAAGCGACCGAACCGGAATCAAGATGATCCCTTCCTATGACTATTGGTGCCTCGAGCTTTCCTTTTCTCACGAGCTCGTTTATAGCAAGCCCGAATTTGGCTCGCTCTCCATAACCAAGCCAGCATATTCGTGCCGGAAGCCCCTGAAACTTGACCCTATCCTCAGCCATAGTAATCCATCGTCTAAGATGTTCATCATCAGGGAAAAGCTCGAGAACCACCCTGTCCGTAAGGTAAATATCCTCAGGCTTTCCGGATAGTGCCACCCATCTAAAAGGACCCTTGCCCCTGCAAAATAGCGGTCGAATATATTCAACAACGAAACCGGGGAAAGAGAATGCTTCTTTATACCCGTGTTTATATGCCTGCCCGCGGATATTGTTACCATAGTCAAAAACAACGCTTCCCCGTTTCATAAATTCAACCATAGCCTCAGTATGAATAACGATCGAATCAAGGGCGCGCTTTCTGTATTCGTCTGGTTTTTCTTTTCGTAGTCGAAACGCATCTTCAAGACTAATTCCAGCCGGAACATACCCATTGAGTTCATCGTGAGCGCTAGTCTGATCGGTGACAATATCGGGCTGGAACCCCATTTTTAAAAGCTTCGGATGAATCTCAGCGCAATTTCCGACAAGCCCAACAGAGACGGGCTTTTTGTTTTTTCGTGCGTTTTCACAAATGCGAATAGCCTCATCAAGGTTGTCCGTCATAATCTCGCAGTATCCCGTTTTAACGCGTCTTTCTATTCTTTTTGGGTCAACCTCAACATCCAGAATAACCCCACCAGTCATCGTGACTGCAAGCGGT
Organism: bacterium; assembly: GCA_039793385.1. Taxonomy (GTDB): domain Bacteria; phylum UBP14; class UBA6098; order JBAMLU01; family JBAMLU01; genus JBAMLU01. The sequence goes on along the minus strand of JBAMLU010000050.1, from coordinate 12 downwards.
TGTGCGCCGCCC
>JBAMLU010000049.1:528-5561 GCA_039793385.1 bacterium | reverse complement strand
GGTTGATGCTGCGGCAAGAAATTAACGACTATCATATGTTACACAGGCCAAAAAGCGGTATTTAGGAGACTCCTACGATGATTATCAAGCGGATATTGTGGTGACACAACCGCTTTTTACCGGTGGAAAAATTACTTCTCAAAAGCAATCCGCTCGGTACGCTATTGACGCGGCTGAACAAGATTATCTTGCGGCAAGGGAAGATGTAATTTATGGGGTAAAAGCCGCTTACTACAAGCTCATTTTTGCCCGCGATATAATGAAGAGTAAGGAAAACCTCCTTCAATATGCCGAGTTGTCCTATAATACGGCTTTAGACCTACATAAACGGTCAAAGATTCCCAGAGAAGAGACACTTTTGCGTTTAGAGGTGCAGTTAAATGCGGTAAAGCAGGAGTTGATCAGTGCGCAAACTAACCTGAGGATAGCGCAAAAAGCTCTTCTTAATGCCATGGGATTGGACTCAGACGGTACTATCGAGGTTCAAGACTTGAGCGATGATTATTTGATCACCGAGAATATACCGGTCGATGCGGCCAACAATTATGAGATTTTGAAATTATCCAAAGAGGTGAAAGAAGCGGACGAGCAGATTAAGATTGCAAAAAGCGAATTTTACCCTCAATTAAGGGCCCGCTACGATTATGGTTATGAATGGGGGGATTGGTCGCAGGATGGCAAGACAGACTGGATCGCTGGAGTCGCCGTTGACTTTAATATCTGGGATTGGGGAAAGACAAAAGCCGATGTCAGACAGGCAAGAGCGTATAAGGAGGAGTTAGAATCATACAAGGATTTGCTTAGTCAGCAAATTAATCTAGAATTAGAATCCGCGCGCTTACAATACGAGTCTGCCTTTAAGCGGTTCGAAATCGCTAAAGCAAATTTTGAGAAGGCAAAGCGCAGTTTAGAGTTATTTGAGAGCCGTTATCGTGATACGCTGGCAACAAGTATTGAACTTCTTGATGCACAGAAGGCATTTTCACAGGCACAGGTGGATTTGGCATCATCCATACTTGATATGCGACTTGCCAAGGCCCAGATAGAAAAAATAGCAGGAAAAGGTTATGACGCTAAGTGATATTTCCATAAAAAGACCTGTAGGTGTATTTGTCCTTACACTGACGGTCGTTGTTCTCGGAGTTTTTTTCTTGAGAGGGCTTTCGGTAGACCTTCTTCCGCGTATCACCTATCCGATGATACGTATAATCATCGACTGGAAAGGGGCAAGTCCTGAAGAAATTGAGGAGAACATATTAAAGAAAGTTGAGGCAAGCGTAGCCACGACCGAGGATGCCATACAGGTTATCTCTTCCGCGATTGAAGGTAATGCTTCCATAGAGGTGTATTTCGAGTACGGCAAGGATATGGATGTGGCGCTTGCCGATACCCGGGCAAAGCTGGATTTAGTAAGGAACCAGTTACCTGAAGATGTTGACGAACCGAAAATTTATAAAGCCGATCCATCGCAGCTTCCTATACTTGATGTTGCGCTATCTTCAGACACAAAAGATGAACGCGCTTTACGCGATTGGGCAGAGAACGATTTGAGCAATTATTTTCTTGGGATTCCCGGCTTAGGCGCGGTGGTTACTTCCGGAGGCCGTGTGCGCGAGATTCAGGTTTTATTTGACCAGGAGAAAGTCCAGAAATACGAGCTTTCAACAGAAAAAATATTAAATCTTCTTAAGGCTGAAAACATAGAATTCCCGGCAGGCAGGATTTCCGACACAAAAAAAGAATACAGCGTCCGGCTTTTAGCGAAATTCAAGGACGCTTCTGAAATAGGGGATATTATTATCGCTAACCGCGAAGGCCGGTTTATCAAAGTCAAGGACGTGGCGCAAGTCGCTGATTCTTACGAAGAGCAGAGGGTGCTCACCCGTTTTAACGGCAAGCCCTGTGTTACTTTAAGTTTTCTAAAACAGCCTAATGCCAATACCGTTGAGATTGTTTCCAAGATAAACAAGCGCGCCAAGGAACTGATAAAGAAAAAGGTCATCCCTGATGACGTTAATTACGCGGTGGCTTCCAGCCAGGCTTACTATATAGAAAACTCCGTCGCAAATGTAGGTTCTTCCGCGGTCATTGGCGGCATTCTTGCGATGCTGACCATATGGTTCTTCCTGCATAATATAAAGCGGACTCTCGTTATAGCCATAGCCATACCGGTTAGTATCTTGGGCACGTTTATTCTTATGGGGCTTTCGGGTGTCACCCTGAATATCTTCTCGCTCGGAGGTTTGGTTTTGGCGGTGGGCATGCTTGTGGATAACTCTATCGTTATGCTTGAGAATATAACCAGACATCAGAAAGACGCGGATAATCCTGTGGATGCGGCGCATGTCGCGAGCAAAGAGGTTACCAGCGCCCTTGTAGCATCTACCTTAACTAATCTGGCGGCAATTGTTCCGTTCTTTTTTATTAAAGGAATAGCGTCATTACTTTTTAGGGATATGGTGGTGACGGTAACTGTCGCTTTTGTTATTTCGCTTTTTGTAAGTTTGAGCGTTGTGCCATGTTTATCAGCGCATTTATTTAAGAATAAAAAAGATGCCGATGACGACAGTTTTAATAAAAGAATTATTGAAAAAGGCACTGCTTTATACAGAAAATTACTTAAAGAGGTATTGCGCCATAGAGTTATTGTTATAAGCGGCATTGTCATTCTTTTTATCGCGAGTCTTTTATTGATGAGGTTTTCTGGCAGGGAGTTCTTGCCGCAAATCGATGACGGAAAAATCAGCATAAAAGTCAAACTTCCGGTAGGCTCGGCGTTGGAAAAGACAGATGCTGTGGTTAAAAAACTCGAAGCTGTTATCAATACCATGCCCGGTGTTAAAAAAGTATACTCCATGGTCGGAGGATATTGGCAGAGAAGAAACGTCTATGAAAAGGCTAATGAGGCGGATATAACCGTTGAGTTGGCGGAGAAATCCAAGCGGCCGCTTCCCACAGGCGCGGTTATCATGAAATTGCAAAAGCAGTTAAAAGACAATCCTATTCAGGGCGCGAAAATTAAAGTTATGCGCACGCCCTTAAGAGGCATTAAGAAAACATCCACTTCCGATATCGATATCCGGATCAGGGGCTATAATCTAAATAAACTATATGAGATCGCCAAAGATATTCAGGGAAAAATTAAAGATGTCAAGGGATTGGCGAATCTTGATGTCTCCGTTGATTTTTCAAGGCCGGAGATTCATATTTTCCTTAATAGAGAGAAGCTGGGCGACTTTGGCCTCACGGCAAAAGAAGTATCGGATGTTATAAGAACGTCTGTTGATGGGTTAGTGAGCACGCAATTTACGGATAAAGAGCGTAACGTTGATTACGATATCAGAGTGCTTGCGGATCCGCTTGTTATAAGCAGTAAAGAAGCCATTGAAAATATCCCGATTTATCCTCCCAGCGGTGTTGAGGTAAGACTTAAGGAAGTCGCAGATGTTAAAGTGTCCGAAGGCCCTGTGCAGATTGACCGGCAAGACCAGGTGCGTTTGATTGAGGTTACCGCAGATGCCGTGGGCAAGAATGTCGGTAAAATCACCGATGAAGTCAGAAAACGTTTAAATGCGCTTGAATTACCGGCTGGATACTTCTTGGACTACGGCGGAGAGGAAGAAGCGGCGAAAGAGTCGAATGTTCAGTTGATGATTGTCATTGCCCTTGCAGTTTTTCTTTTGTTTGTGGTTATGGCGGTTCAGTATGATTCATTGGTTGATCCTCTGATTATCATGGTTACATTACCGCTTGCGTTAATCGGAGCGTTTCTTCTATTGGCAATCACAAAGACGCCTTTCGGCGCGACAGTTTTCCTCGGACTTATTCTTTTGGTCGGGATTGTTGTCAATAACGCTATTGTTTTAGTCGAATACATAAATCAACTTAGAAAAGAAAAGAATTTTGCTGTTTATGATGCGGTTATTGAAGGCGCGGCTTTAAGAGTCAGGCCTATTCTTATGACCAGTTTAACGACCATTATCGGTCTTTTGCCGCTTGTTTTTGGATGGGGAGAAGGTTTAGAAATGCTAAAGCCTTTAGCTATTGCCGTAGTTGGAGGATTGATATTCTCGACATTTTTGACGTTATTTGTGATACCAAGTATTTATAGTTTATTTCATAGGGGTTAAGGAGGGCAAAAATATGCTTAAAGCTTTCTATTGTAGTTTGCGATTAAGCGGGATGCTAGGAGTGATCGGGGTAGTATTACTATCTTTACCACTGGTTCATTCAAATGCCGTGGAAGCGGAAAAGATAACTTCCCCAATTCCATTAAAGACTTTTGATGAGGATGTTGCGCAGTCAAGACGTCAAATGCGCGCTTACTGCGCTATTGCTCAAGAGTTAATGATAGATAAGGCGCCGGATCCTGCGAAACAAGAAGCTGCTGTCAAATATCTCAAAGAGGCGCAGGTGCTGTGGGGAGCGGTGCGGCAAAAATACCAAGATAACCCTCCAGTAGAATACAGCTGCGACACAAAGTTTAAGGCCCGTTTAGCAGAAATTTCTGAGGCAATAGATGATATGCTTTTTCATTTAGAAGCAGGTAGGGCAAAAAGGTCATTTCAGGCTTGCGGTTTTGCTTGTGGACTATTTGTGAGTATGCACGAAGAAAATGGCCTTGTTTACGCGCTTGACCGCCTTTTTCATTTACGCAAAGTCATTAAATCTGCGGGCGAAGTGAATAAAAATGCCGGTTTCAGCAGCATGGAAAAGATGCTCCCTGACCTTTTACAAAAGAGGGACAGCGTTTTTATTGCTCCTTGCCCATGGCCAGATGACGCAAAAAAGTGCCAGGAATACGTTACAGCCCTTAAAAACCTTTCAGCTGAGTTAGATAATCTTGCTTTGGCTATAAATAAAGGTGACAATAAGGAAACATCTGAAATATTGAATGGTCTTCTTGATTTATGCAATACGGTTTATGGTTTGGCACTTTGAAGCAAGGATAGCATTAAAAACTACTATTGATTACCTTTGCATGCGCCGGCAACGTTGACTTTAGAAAAGAGTAGATTTTAAAATGTTAAAAA
>JBAMLU010000049.1:0-518 GCA_039793385.1 bacterium | reverse complement strand
GGTTATCCTCCGGAAGAAGGCTGTTATCTGCGAGGAAATGATAATTCTCCAGTGGCAGTAGTAGTAATTCTAAGATATAGAAGAGAAGAGACCCCTGCCTCAATTGAACAGCTGGTAAGAACTGGTATTGAAAGTGGTGCAGCATTATCTGGAACATTACAAACCGAAAATGTAGGATTAGAAAAAGTAATCTGTAATGTTATCGCCAACCCTAATATCAGATATATTATTGTCTGCGGTCCTGAGTCACCAGGGCACTTGGTAGGCGATGCTATTGCCAATCTTTATAAAAATGGTATAGACCAGAACAGAAGAATTATTGGCACCAAAGCACCCGCACCATATCTATTTAACATTCCACAGGAATGGATTGAAAGATTTAAAAAGCAAACAAAACTGGTTGATTTAGCCAATGAGGGCTCACCCGAAGTAATCAGAGAAGCAGTCTGGTCCTGTTATCAGGAAAAGCCCACCAAATTTAGAGATTACGAATTATGGGACCCTGGCGCCTATCCTGA
>JBAMLU010000048.1:0-5633 GCA_039793385.1 bacterium | reverse complement strand
AAGGACCCCAACACTTAACGACCTTTACTGGCCATATCAGGCATTCGATTATGATGGTGACAATCTCCCAGAATATATAAATGAGGGTAATCCAGGGCTCGAATCAGAGATAAATTGGGGAGCAGAATTTGGCGTTGGGTCTACTTCAGTATGGAGTTTAACCATATTCTATTCAAGGGCGAAAAACCTTATCCAGTGGTCAAATGTTTATCCCGGGCTTCCTTATGGGCACTGGAAACCAGTTAACATACCGGACTGGAGCGAATTCAAAGGCGTAGAGCTCAAGCTTTCGAAAGATGTCTCTCTACTCGATTTATCAGCAAAACTCACATATCTCGACGCAAAGGATTACACGGGCAAAAGACTTCCATACCGCCCGAGCTTCTTATTCGATGGTAGCGTTGGGTTTAAAAAGGGATTTTTGAAAAACGATGGTTTCATACGGGCAAGAATAGATTCACGATACTGGCATGAACTCATAGATGAGCTCGGGCAGGTGCTTAAATCCCCGGTATTGCTCGATGGCAATCTCGAGCTTGGCTATCTTAAAGCATCGCTATTTATCACAGTTGAAAATATTTTAGATGAGGAATATTCCTTAAGGCGCGATTATCCTCAACCTGGAATGGTTATTCGTGGGGGATTTAGGGTGAATTTCGCCTATTAATCCTTCTTCTTTGCGGCGATAAGTTCTTTGCCGCGCTCAGATGATGGGATAGGGATTCCCGATTCCCTGTTCATAATGCAATCGACAGGGCATTTCTCAACACATATTCCACACATAATACATTTCGAGTAGTCAACCTTAGCGAGGAAATTTTTCACATGAATAGCATCATAAGGGCATTGCTTCTCACAAATACCACAAGCGATACAGCCAACCTTGCAAACACGCTTAACAGTTGCCCCTTTGTCGAGCGAATTACAGGCGACATAAACCATACTCCCTCTCGGAATGAGCTCGAGCACCTGTTTTGGGCAATTTTTCACACATATTCCACATCCTGTGCATTTATCAAAATCAATTATAGGAAGCATATCCAGACCCATTTTTATAGCACCGAATGGGCAAAGTTTCTCGCAAGTTCCGAGCCCAACACAGGCATAAGCACACGCCTTTTGACCATCGGAAATAAGAGAAGCAGCACGGCAATCCTCTATTCCGGTGTATTTGAATTTGTCTGAGGCATTTTCACATCCGCCAGCACATTTGACAATCGCCACCATTTCCTGGATATCGAGCTCATAAGCGCCTATTATCTCCGATATTTTCTTAGCTGTAGCTTTCCCGCCGACAGGGCAACTACTTGCTGTAGCAGTACCTTCAAGAATTGCAGACGCAAGCCCTGAACATCCAGGATATCCACATGCACCGCAATTAGCTCCCGGCAACGCATTTAGAATCAATTCGTATTTTGGGTCGGGCGTAACAGCGAGTTTCAAAGCTGAGATTGAAAGCCATAGCCCGAATATAATTCCAAGCCCCGCAAGAACTGCTATCGAAAGTATTATAAGTGTAAACATTGCCGCCTTTTTATGCCTATTTTGTGAAACTTAACCCCGCAAAGCCCATAAATGCGAGTGACATAAGTGATGCCATAAGAAATGCTAAAGGAAGCCCTCGCATAGCGCGGGGTAAAGGTAGAAGTTCGAGCTTCTCTCTTATTCCTGCCATAAGAATTAGCGCGAGCGTAAATCCTATCCCACTTGTAAACCCAAAAACCACGCTCTCTATAAAGTTATAATGATAAACCACGGTATTAAGCTCGGATACGCCAAGAACAGCGCAGTTGGTTGTTATAAGTGGAAGATATATCCCGAGCGCCTCGTATAGCATTGGACTTACCCTTTGTACCACCATCTCAACAAACTGAACAAGTGAGGCAATCACCAGTATAAAAGTTATCGTTTCAAGGTATGTGAGGTCGAAACTTGAGGGTGGTAGGTTGAACCCAAGAAGGTCAGATATTATGTAAAGCAGATTGGATTTTGATGGCACGAGTAGATATTGCCAGGCAATCCAGGTCGCAGCTGAGGCAATCGTCATAACGAAAATCACGGCAAATCCCATTCCTATTGCTGTATCAAGCCTTTTTGAAACCCCAAGATACGGACATAAACCAAGAAACCTCGAGAATACGAAGTTGTTTATGAAGATCGCACCAATTGATATAACGAGAAGCTTTGCAAACATATTATTATCATTCCTTTGAAAGGAGCTGTTTAAACGCAACGAATAGTCCGAGCAAAAGGAATCCACCGGGCGGAAGAATCATAAATAGAGCTGGATTATAGGTTCTTCCCATTATATTATTTCCAAATAGTGTGCCTTGACCAAGGATCTCGCGGATTGAGCCCAGAATGAGAAGCACGAGGGTAAATCCGATACCCATGCCAATAGCATCAGCTATCGCATTAACTGGTTTAGCCTTGCTTGCGAAAGCCTCAGCCCGACCGAGAACTATGCAGTTGACAACGATAAGCGGAACGAAAATCCCGAGCCTCTCCGATAATGCCGGTGTATATGCTGCCATAACAAGCTTGACTATTGTCACAAATGTAGCAATTACAACAATATAAATCGGTATTCTTATCCTTGGTGGGACCCAGTTTTTTATAATTGAAATAATAAAATTCGAACCAAAAAGCACGAATGTGAAAGCAATCCCCATACCAATTCCATTAGAGGCTGAGGTTGTTACAGCAAGAGTAGGACACATTCCAAGTGCTATAACGAGCACCGGATTCTCTTTTATTATCCCCTTTGTAAGTTCCCTAAAGAAATCCATACTCCATCTTATTTGAGAAGCATACCCCTTTTTACAACAATTTTATACCCATTTTTTACAATGATGAAATACAGTCCTGATGCAATTCGCTCTTCGGGTTTCCATTTAATGATATGCTTTCCTCTACCCAATTTCCCATTGAAAATGGTAGAAATGTTCTCGCCCAAAAGATTGGATACCGAAAGCTCTATCTCTTCTGGCTTATCGAGTTCAAGTTCTATATTGGCAGACGAATTGAAGGGATTAGGGTATATATCTATAGATATGGAGGCTGGCTTTTCTGTTTCTTTTTCGGCTATGTTCAAATATACATCGCTTGCATCAAGAACCCACAGTCCATCCCAGGAATCTGCCAGGAAAACGAGCGTATCAGTTGATCTTGCAACAAGGCTTAAAGCATAATCTCCCGTGTCATAGTAACCTACAAGCCTTATGCCAGTTTGTTCGCTAACCCTTAAAACCTCAACCCCTTTTGGTCCTGACGCAAGAAAAGCGAGTTCCCCAAATCCATAAACATCCTCAACAAACCCGGTTGAAATATAATGCCAGAGCCTTAATGGATTGCTAATATTTGTTATATCTAATACCTCAAACCCAGCCGAACCCTTAGCAACATAAAGCTTATTACCCACAGGATATGAACTAAGGATATTCGCTCCATTTGTATATGTGGTTATAAGTGTGGGGTTAGACGGGTCTTGAATATTTATAATCTTCAAACCATCAGCCCTTGCCGAGACAAATGCATAATTCCCACTTATGGCAATTCTAGAGAAACTGGAGCCCGCAAGAGAACCAACAACAGATGGCACATATGGATTAGAAACATCAACCACATATAATCCATACCATCTATCAATAACATAAGCATAAGGCGCTCTAACGACAACATCAACAATATTCCCACCCATATCGAGGTATGCAGTTTCTATTGGGTAGCTTGGTGTTGATATATCAAATATTCTTACTCCATTTGTCCCGCAGGCTGTTATGGCATAATTATTCAATATTCCGACCCCATAAACAGGGTAGTCGAGCGTGAAACCTAACTCATTTGGTGCTGATGGATTTGTGATATCAACTATTCTTAGTCCTCCATATTCATGAGCCACACAGACCCTATTGCCCGAGAGCGCTAATCTTGTAGCAGTTCCTCTGAGCCTTAATCTTGCTACTATATTTGGTGAGCTTGGATTTGAACAATTTATCACATACAGCCCGAAAATCCTATCAGCAACATAGGCATATGGCGAGAGAAAAAAGAGATGGAACGGGTCACCAAGAAGATACAATGCCCCAACTTCAGTTATATTTGAAGGGTTGAAGATGTTAAGTATGTAAAATCCATCCCAGCCTGATGCGAGATAAGCATAAGAGCCTGAAACAAAAACATCATTAGCATCACCATATGTTGGATAAAATCCTCTTTCTACAATGGATGATGGATTTGATTTATCAAGTATAAGAAGTCCTGCCTCACCCCCTGCAACATAAGCGAGATTGGATACAACATATAAGTCCGTTCCGAATCCTCCGAAGTTGTAGTAGTTTTCGCTTGATGTGGTTGGGTGAGGTCTTATCCAGAAGCCTGAATTGCCTGCGGCGAGATATGCAACCCCCGGCGTATCAAAAACACCCTGTGCCTCACCAGTTGTCGGAAATCTTCTTATAAGCACTGGAGATGACGGAACATTCACGCCAAGAATGTAAAGACCATCAGCATTTGACGCCACAAAGCAGGTATCTGCTCTAACATAAACACCGCTCGCATAAATCATCTCCGTATACCTTCCAACCTCAAAAGGATTATATGGATTACTAATACTCACAATCCTCAATCCGGCATCCCCACAAGCAACATAAGCGTAATTGCCTGAGACAAATATATCATTTATTGGTCCCGGAAGAAAGCATTTTCCCAAAAGTGACGGGTTCGACGGCGATGATAGGCTGTAGATAGCGAACATCCCACCAGCACCAACATAACCCCTCGTTCCCAAAACATAAATGCCTTTGCACGGTCCAGGAAGTTCTTGTCCCAAACGCCTGACCCTAAGACTATCGCTCGCATATAAAGTTGAAAAAATTATGATAATTATGAAATATGAATATTTCATATTATTCCTCTTCTCTAATCTTGTGCTTAAGATTTGTAATTGCTATACGGACGGATGTGACAATAGCCCTTGATGTTATTGTTGCGCCAGTTATTGATATTATTTTCCCTCCATCCTTGTTTAGATAGAGTTCGTCGGCTATCTTGTTGGAGAACTGCGCCTGGAATGGTGGCTCATTTCCGCCAGAAGATTCTACTGCCTTTGTTCCTAACCCCGGGGTCTCAGACTGGCTCATAATGTTTATTTTCACGATTTTAAATGTTGTGTCAACCCCAACAAGCGTAACTATATCGCTCGAATATCCGCGCCCAATTGCCTCAACAATATATCCCAGCACCTTCGTGGTATCCGATGATGAAACGCCAACATAATAAATAAGTCCATCACTTGTTTTTCTCTCAATGAATTTGTCAGCAAATGGGAGAACTCGCTTCATACCATCAATCTTCTTTGCATTATTTACCGCATCTATTTTAGGCTTTGTAATGCCCTGAATTACGCCGAGCAACAAAGCTGCAATAAAGCAATATGTCATAAGGATTATTCCAATTTTAAAAACCCTTCCGAACATAAAGTTCACCTCGAGCCAAAAATCCTTGGCTTTGTCCATCTATCGATAAGAGGGGTGAGAATATTCATAAGAAGTATAGAATAGCATACTCCTTCAGGATTACCGCCCCATCGCCTAATAATACTCGTTATTATTCCACTTCCAAGCGCAAAAATT
>JBAMLU010000047.1:0-5778 GCA_039793385.1 bacterium | reverse complement strand
GGTTGCAAAGGTTCCCGATTTTTTAAACAAAAATTTTTTCGCAACCTAAAGGTTGTGGCTGCCACATTTTATTTCACATACACAAAACGCTCCATCACCCTTCGAGTTCCTGCCCTTAAAACCCAATTCTGTATCAACAAAAATTTTCTATCTTGACAAATTTTAATCATATTGTATTATATTCAAAAATAAGGGAGGCTATGGAAAAATGCCGAAGGGTCGTGTTAAAAGGTTTGACGAGAAAAAAGGATATGGATTCATCGAGTCGGAAGGGATAAATCAGGATATATTTGTCCACTATTCCGACATCATAGGCGAAGGTTTTAGAACATTAACCGCGGGAGAAGCCGTAGAATTCGAACTTGTACAGAGCTCTAAAGGGCTCAAAGCCACTAATGTTAAAAAACTACATCAATAAATAAACATACAATCACCATAACTGAAAAACCTGAATTTTCTTTTAATAGCATAATTATAAGCAGATATAATATTTTCTCGCCCAGCAAAAGCTGAGACTAACATTATCAATGTTGAGCCTGGCAGATGGAAATTTGTTATCATAGAATCAACAAGCATAAATTTGAAACCGGGATAAATAAACAAATTGGTTGAACTTACAAATTCAAGTTTTTTCGGGAAAAATGGTGCGATTGTCTCAAGCACACGAGCGACAGTTGTTCCCACAGCAATCACCCGACTATTTCTTCTTTTAGCCTCAGCAATTGCCATCCCACACTCACGAGGGAAAATAAAGTGCTCGCTATCCATTTTGTGCTCACGAATATCACGAACCTTAACCTTCTTAAATGTTCCCCATCCAACAAAAAGCGTTAGAGTAGCAAAATTTATTCCCTTAGCCTTGAGCTCGTTTATAAGCCTTTCGGTGAAATGAAGACCTGCGGTAGGAGCAGCAATTGCGCCCGGCTTTTCTGCGTATACGGTTTGATAAAATATTCTGTCGAGAGCGGTATCATCACGCCTTATATAAGGTGGTAAAGGAATATGTCCTTCACGCTCCAAAAATTGATCAAAATCGCCGTTAAGTTTGAAAGAAACGATAAAACTACCATCATCATCGCGAGATTCAACCCTTGCAAAAACATTATCACCAAACTCAAGTATGCTGCCAGGCTTTATCCGCCTTGCCGGTCGTATTAAGGCTTTCCAGATCTTATCAGAGAGACGGTGGATAAGAAGCAACTCAATTTTCCCACCAGTAGACCTTTTACCAAATATTCGTGCAGGAATAACCTTAGCATCATTTAGTACAAGAATGTCACCTGGTGAAAGATAATTGCCGATATTGTAGAAGAAATCCTCTTTCAATTCGCCCGTTTTTCTCGAAAGGAGAAGCAAGCGGCAGTGATCTCGTGGTTCAACAGGTTCCTGTGCAATAAGTTCCTGTGGCAAATCGAAATAATAGTCCTCGAGCCGATACATTATTACTTCCCCACAATCCTTGCAAGAAACGACCTCTTAAGCATTATTGCCTTATTGGGGCAAAGTTCATGACAGCAGAGGCAGGTTATACATTTACGGTAATCGAAAGATGGGAAGCCGTTTTGAATACTTATCGCCTTTGTCGGGCAATTAAACGCACAAATTCGGCAGGAATTACAATTCTCCTCAACAACATCAGGGCGAATCCAGACAAGAGGTGCTATCAATCTTGCCAGGAATTTCGGTACGAGAAAATATTTCCAGTCGGAAAGGAGTTTCAGTTTTCGTGGGAATCTGGGGAGTTCACCAATAATTTCAATGTTATTGTCAAATGAACGGGCAGTTAGCTTTTTAGCGATAGATGTGGTTCTGACAGCACCATCCTTGTATCCCATAATTTTTGCGCAAACATAATCAGCAGCGACAGCATCAGTCGAAACCACAACACATCCGAGCCGAACTGCCTCACCCGAGCTTGGTCCCTCACCCTCCATCCCAACAATACCATCAATAACATTTAATATAATTCTTTGTTTCACAGCCATATAAAGGTTAACAAGGAAGCGAGCAAAATCGTCGGGAAAAGGATAGAGTTTGTGATACATGGTTTTAGCGAAACCGGGCACAATACCAAAAATATTCTTAACAGCACCTGTCATCATTGTGAGAATATGGGTTTTCAGTTTTGGAATATTTATTACTTTATCGAATTCTAAGAAAGCCCGAGAAATCTTCAAACTATAGCCATTAAAACAAAGTTCACAGGCACCTGAAGATTCGAAATTGATAAGATTTATTCCCTTTCTTTGAGCCAATTCGGTCATACCGGTTTCATCAAAAACCCTTTTTACACCGCGGTATGCACCACCAGGGGAATCGCCAATTGAAACCGAGCAGCCATTTTCAATGAGTATATCCGCAATGACCTCAACTAAAATTGGGTGTGTTGTGATATTCCTTTCAGGCGGTTTGGCAGAAAGGAGGTTTGGTTTCAGAAGGATATGGTCACCTCTTTTGACAAGTGAGGAAATACCACCAATGCGCTCGATTGATTGTTCTATAGCATTTCTAATAATCTCATATGAATATTCCTCAACACGGGATACGACAACAATGCTCATTTAACCTCATCTTGTCGTTTCTCAAATAGGTGCCATGCCTCCCTATATATTATGTATTTGCTGCCGTTTCTTCCTTTTCTGCGGGGGTTAGCGTAATCAGGTCTAAGAGTAACAAGTCTTAATTCTTTTATTTTCTCGTAAGGAATTATATAAAAGCAATACTCATTTTCGCCCTGGTCGAGCACAAATACTGAAAAATCATGAGGTTTAAGCGAAACAGCAAACCTGTAATATACTGTCGGTTCACCCTTTTTGGGCTGGTGATAGATAGTTTTCGTGTTGGTGCCGGAAATCGCTGTAAGATAACCGTTTATTCTTAACCTTGAGCAAAAACTTTTGGTTGAGGCGAACTCAACATTTAGCCCATGCTTATAAGCCTCTTCCTTGACAAGCTTAATATAAAATGCTTTTTTGAGACCTCTAATTTTCCCGAGCATCCTGAGTTTCTCCATCCTATCATCGAGATTCTGAACCTTTGTGAGCCTTGTGGCGCTCAGTTTTTCTTTCCTTTTGCGACGGATTTCCCTGTAAGCTCCACCGAAAAGAGAGGTATAAACCCCGGCGGCATTTTGCCTACTAAACCCAAAATACCTTCCAATTTCCTCAAGCGTTGCCATATTCTCGACCATCTCTTTTAGCTTTGCGAAACCGCCTTTCTTGGCGTATCTCTTATCGAAGCGCTCTATCCTCTTTTCTCTGCTCATCTTCATCTTTCACGCTCCATGATTATTTTTGCTGCCTTAACGAGATTCTTCATAAGGAATATCGGGGTAAGCTTACCCACTCCACCTGGAACTGGTGTTATAGCGCCAGCCACATTCTTAACGCTTTCAAAATCAACATCACCCACAGTAACCTTTTTACCATCAACCTCTAAAATATTAATTCCAATATCAATAATCACTGCACCCGGTGAGACCATATCAGATTTAATAAGACAAGGTTTGCCCGCTGCTACAAAGAGAAGTTCCGCTTGTCGGGTGAAATCCTGAAGGTTCCTGGTTTTTGTGTGACAAGTGGTTACGGTTGCGTTTTTTGAGCGGGAAAGTAACATAAGCGTAAGAGGCAGACCAACACTATAACTTCTCCCAACAACCACTGCCGAACGACCATCGGTATCAATCCCATAGTAATCCAGAAAATAAAGAGCAGCCTGAACAGTTGCAGAAACCATAAAAGGATTACCTTTAACAATGTGTCCAAGGTTCTTGCTGCTGCACCCGTCAATATCGTATTCCTCAGGTATGTTCTCGAGAATGAGCCCAAATTGGTCTGGATACGGGCGCTCAAATATAACACCATTTATACTTCCATCATTTATCCTCTTTTTAACAAATTTCAAAATCTCGTCGATACTTGAATTTTCACTAAATTCCACAAACTCAAATCCAATCCCAAGCTTTGAAGCCAGTCTCATCTTGCTCTTTATGTAGCTATCTTTTGCAGCATCTTTCCCTATCGATAGCGATAGAAGAACAGGTTTTTTCTCAAAATTATTCAATTCCTCTTTCAATTCCAGCTCGAGTTTCTCTGCTGGTTCTTTTCCATCAAGTAATTTACATCTCATACTATTATTAAATTACATAAACAAGGATTGTTTGTCAAGTGTATTAATTGTGGAGTTGAATTTTAGTTTCCTGTAATAAGTATTCACTTGGATCCGCAAAATATTTAGATGAAAATTTTCACGGGTGAGAGCGAGTATTTTAGGAAACCTCAGCGGTTCCTAAAGGTAGAGGATTTTATAATCACTCAGGATTTCTTGCTTTCGCTCGCCATAAGGTTTTCCTTACGGGTCATCGCGTAAGCGCAATCCCGAGGGATAACCTCCATTTTTTAAGTGTTAGAGGTCCTAAAGTTCCTCGCGTCTCACCCGCAATTTCAACTTACAACTTTAAACCCGTTTTGTCAAGCACTTTTTTCTCAAAATCTGTTGCACCAATAAATTTTAAAATTAAATTATATTATGGTTTCAAAAAGGTTGCGTCCTTTTCTCAAATACCCTTTCGACGAATTAGAGAAAGCAAAAGATGAATCCGTCCGTGCTGGAATCAAAGTAATTGATTTTGGAGTTGGTGACCCGGAGAGATTATATGTTAAAGAAATAGAAGATTACCTTATTCAAGCTCTTCAAGATAATGATGCTTACAGGTACCCTTGTTATGAGGGCGAAAAAGAGCTACGAGAAAGTTTTTGCAAATTCTACGCAGAAAGGTATGGGGTAAAGCTGGAGCCTGAAAAAGAATGCCTCGTGCTTATCGGCTCCAAAGAGGGTATCGCTCACATTGCGCTTTCAATAGTCAATCCTGGTGAGCTCTGTGTGGTGCCAGACCCAGGATATCCCGTTTATAGTTTCAGCATAAAACTCGCCTCAGGCAGGGTTAAAAGGATAAGACTTACCGAGAAAAACTCCTGGCTACCCGAGCTGTCAGGAATCGACAGCGCGGCGAAACTTATATTTGTTAACTACCCATCTAATCCAACGGGATCTGTTGCCCCAGCTGAATTCTTCAATGACCTTGTGAGACTTGCAAAACGAATTGGGGCGATTGTGGTTAACGATGCCGCATACGCTGAACTCTATTTCGATAAACCAACGCATTCAATCCTTGAGATCCCAGGCGCTAAAGATCTCGCTGCCGATTTTCATTCAGCATCAAAAACTTTTGGCGCTCCCGGACTAAGAATAGGCTTTATCGTCGGCTCCCCCAAACTCATCGCTGCCCTCGCAAAATTAAAGAAAAACATCGATAGCGGGCAATTCAAACCCATTCAAAAGGCTCTCGCTAATGCTTACAAAAAACCTGAACTCATTGATTCCGTCAGAGAAATTTTTAAAAAAAGAAGAAAACTTTTTTATGACAAACTTAAACCCATCCTTCCCAATCTCAACCTTCCACCAGCAACATTCTATATATGGTGGAAAATACCAGAAGAATTGAGGTTTCCTAATTCTTATGAATTTAGCAAGTTCCTCATAAATAAATTCGGGGTTGTGGTTTTACCGGGCGCAGCTATGGGCAAAGGGGGTGAAAATTATGTCAGGTTCTCGCTCACCCTCGATGAAAAAGAACTCGAACTCGGATGCGATAGATTGGTAAAATTATGGTCAGAGAAATCTTAATCTATTACTTTTCTGCGACTGGCAATACATTGAGGATAGTCAAAGGCTTTTGCGAGGAGCTCGAAAAAAACAACATAATACCCACCACCTGGA
>JBAMLU010000046.1:23654-38629 GCA_039793385.1 bacterium | reverse complement strand
AAAACCATACGAGTATCATTGCCAGCATGAATATAAACGACGGCACAAATAGAACAAGCAAACCAAAGCACACTCCTAAAAGGGTTGCGACGCTAATTTTTATCTTCTCCGGTCGTACAAAAAAGCTTATAACAAGAAAAAACAAAAATGTTGCTATCGTTTGAGGGTACAATGTTCCAGCGGTGTAGAAGAGCGCAGGATAAAATAGAAACGACAAAACCCCAACTAAACCCGCTTCTTTTGAAGAAATCTCTTTCAATATTCGGTAGATAATGAGCATACACAAACAGAGCGCAATAAAATTAGCAATTCTCGGCAAAACAAGCGAATTGGAGAAAAGGAATAAAAAAGAGAGAAGAAACGGATAGCCTGGAGGTCTGTATGCTGTCGGGGTCTCACCATTTATTGTATATTTTTGAAGTTCAACAAGGTTTTTCGCAATTGCAATATATTCTTGTTCATCAGCATACCTGACAGTATTTCCAAGATAAATGGAATAAACAACCCCAGCAATAAAAAACAAAGCGATAATAATTAGGACAAATAGGTCGAATCTATCTTTATTTATCCGCATTAATGCTTATTTATGTGCCTTCCTCCCAGCTTTCAAGATACCGTTTTTGCTCTTCAGTAAGCGTATCGATAGAAACCCCCATTGAATGCAATTTCAACCTTGCAACCTCATTATCGATTTCCATAGGCACATTGTAGACTTTAGGTTCAAGCTTGCCAACATTTTTAAGTGCATATTCGCCAACAAGTGCCTGAAGAGAAAATGACATATCCATAACAGATGATGGATGACCCTCAGCCGCTGCGAGATTAACAAGCCTACCCTCAGCAAGAAGATATATCCTTTTGCCGTTGTTTAGTTTATATTCATCAACGAATGGTCGAACATCCTTTCTAACCGATAACGCAAGCCTTCTCAATGCGCCAAGATCGAGCTCGACATCAAAATGTCCCGAATTAGAAACAATCGCCCCATCCTTCATAACCTCAAAATGTTCTTCTTTTATAACATTGATATTTCCCGTGAGCGTACAGAATATATCGCCGAGAGTTGCAGCTTCATGCATAGGCATAACCTCGAACCCATCCATAATTGCCTCTAAAGCCTTAATTGGGTCGACCTCTGTGACAATCACCCTTGCGCCATGCCCTTTAGCCCGCAACGCAAAACCCCTTCCACACCAACCATAACCCGCAACAACAACCACCTTCCCCGCAATAAGCCTGTTCGTAGCCCTAATAATACCGTCAAGCGTAGATTGCCCGGTGCCATATCTATTATCAAAAAGGTGTTTGCTATAGGCGTCATTAATAGAGAAAACCGGAAACAAAAGAGCACCTGAACGAGCCATAGCACGAAGCCTTTGAACACCGGTGGTGGTTTCCTCCATACTTGCGATTATATTCCTTGCAAGTGTATTCCGGTAGTCCTTGTGAATGGTGGAAACGAGGTCAGCACCATCATCATAGGTTAAAACGGGATTGTGCGCGAGTGTTGAAGTTATATGAGAATAGTATTGTTCTCTTGTTTCGCCCTTTATTGCGAAAACAGGAATATCATAATATTTCACTAGTGCTGCTGCAACATCATCCTGTGTTGAAAGAGGATTACTTGCGCAAAGTCGCACATCTGCTCCACCAGATTTAAGAGTTATCATAAGGTTGGCTGTTTCGGTGGTTACATGAAGACAGGCGGCTATATTTACCCCAGCGAAAGGCTTTTCCCTGGAGAATCTCTCCTTTATCAAGCGGAGAACAGGCATATCGAGCTCCGCCCACTCAATTCGCGCACTTCCGAGCTCCGCAAGAGAAATATCCTTAATATCGTGCTCAACCATAAAAACCCCTCTCTATATTCACCTTATCTTTGATTTAAGTTCCTCAATTTTATCAACTTTCTCCCATGTAAACTCAGGAAGATTTCTTCCGAAATGTCCGTAGCAAGCGGTTTTCTTGAATATTGGGCGGAGAAGGTCGAGATATTCGATCATACCCCAGGGGGTGAAATCGAACAGTTCTTGAATAATCCTCGTAAGCTCGCTATCCGGGACAATCCCCGTGCCGAATGTATCGACAAATATCGATAAGGGTTCAACAACGCCTATGGCATATGCTAATTGTATTTCACATTTTTTTGCAAGCCCTGCGGCAACGATGTTCTTTGCAACATACCTCGCCATATAGCTTGCTGTTCTATCAACCTTCGTTGGGTCTTTACCTGAAAAGCATCCACCACCTGTGTGCGCAAATCCACCATATGTATCAACTATAGTCTTCCTTCCTGTAAGACCGGTATCCGCAACTGGACCACCTATAACAAATCTTCCCGTAGGATTTACGAAATACCTTGTGTTATCGTCGAGGAATTTTTTCGGTATAACGGGTTTCACAATATGCTCGATAACATCCTCATATATCTTCTTCTGTGTAACATCAGGTGCATGCTGAACCGAAACCACAATAGCATCAACTCTAACCGGCTCATCATCGAAATATTCCACAGTAACCTGTGTCTTACCATCTGGTCTTAGATACGGGAGGGTTCCGTTTTTTCTGACCTCAGCGGCTCGCATAGCAAGCCTGTGTGCAAGAAGGATTGGGGTTGGCATAAATTCAGGGGTTTCGTTCGTTGCGTATCCGAACATAATCCCCTGGTCACCGGCACCTTTTCTGTCAACTCCTATTGCAATATCGGGCGATTGTCGGTCTATGGCTACAAGAACACCGCAGGTTTCCCAGTGAAACCCGATCTTCGGGTCTGTATATCCTATTTCCCTCACCGTTTCCCGAACAATATCCGGAATTAAAACATATGTTTCTGTTGTAATCTGCCCGGCGACAATCACTAGCCCGGTAGAACAGAATGTTTCACATGCAACCCTCGCCCACGGGTCATCTTTTATAATACCGTCAAGAATTGCGTCAGATATGATATCAGCCATCTTGTCGGGATGCCCCTCAGTTGTTGATTCTGATGTAAAGAAATATTTTCCGTTCATCTTTGCTCCCTTTCTTTTTGCCACTCAAGAAAAACCCTTGACGAATCGCCAATGTTAAGCCTAAAACACTTGCCAACAAATATTACCTCATTCCCAACAACAGAGCTATCAAGAACAGTTTGCCTTATATAGCTTCCATCACCTATTATAGAATTTCTTATAACACTTTCCTCAATAACTGAATTTGAGCCCACAGAAACATAAGGACCAATAACAGAGTTCCTTATCTTTGCGCTAATGTCAATATATGATGGTTGAATTATTATGCTGTTTTCGCCCATGAAATCGCACTTTACCTTTTTAAGTAGGCTTCTATTTGTTTTTATAAGGCTCTCTGGGGTGCCACAATCATACCATTCATCAACATTGAACCACATAATCCTTTCGCCTCGTTGAAGCATTAATACAAGAGCATCAGTGAGCTGAAACTCCCCGTGTGTTCGTATATCTTTTTCAATAACTTCGTTAAGTGCTGATATTAATGATGCAGGTTTGTTAATAATATAAACTCCGGCAAGAACATATTTAGAGCGCGGATATTTCGGTTTTTCCTCGAGCTCAAGCACATAATTATCTTTTACAATAGCGACGCCAAATCTTTCGGGCTCATCTACCTCAACAAGTCCAACATAATTTTCGTCAGGATTAAGATTATCTTTTTGTGGAAGTTTTGCGATTGTATCCCCGAGAAGGATTATAAAAGGGGAATTACCGATAAGATCAAGAGCGAGTTTCACGGCATAGCCTAATCCAAGAAGTTTATCCTGATATACGAATTTAGCCTTATTCGGGTAGTTTTCTGTGATAAAGTTTCTTATCTTTTCTCCCATATAACCAAGAACGAGGACAAACTCCTCAACCCCGTAATCGATAAGGCTTTCGATTATGTGCGAGAGTATCGGTTTTCCTGCGACTGGCAAGAGGGCTTTAGGTTTCGTAAGCGTGAAAGGTCTTAGCCGCTCGCCTATGCCTGCTACAGGGATTATTGCCTTCATCTTAACCATTATATTCAGCAAGGGCTTGTTTTAGACGGTCAATTATCCTTACGGGCTTGGGGTCAATTCCGTTAAGAATTGCAAGATAATAGCTTGTGAAATCCCCGAGCTGAATAACCGAGAGCATTCGTTCCATAAGTGTTTCGCCTCTCGTTTCCACAACAATGGCTTCAACACCCTTTTCTCTCATAACATCAGCAAAGAATCTCGCCCTGAAAATATTGCGCGGATGATCAAGTTTATCGAGAACTATCACCGGCTGAACAAGATTCTTGAGTTTTCCGAGTATATTCCAGCCGACAAGTTCATTGTGATTATTTTCTGGTATCACCGATGAATATGCAAGCATCTTGCTATTCTCGTTTATCTGCCCCCTAAATCTTATGCCAACAACCTCAAAATGACGAGTAGTGGTGCAGATAATTGGAAGTTTCCCGTGAAGTTTTAGAGCAAGTGATTTAGCTGGATTTTCGTTCACATCTAATTCCGGACGAAATCTTTCAACATTCTCCCTAAGAAAATCAGCAGCCTTAACTATCTCCTCCCTCTTATCTGATATTAAATTTAGCCTGTTTAAAAAAATTATAAGCGGTGTGAACGAATACCCAAGAGCAGCTCTCGGCGGAAGACCCTCAGGTATATGAATAAACGGCAACCCCATCCTCCCGCATTCATCCCTAAGCTTACCCCCTGAGGCAATTCCAATAATCCTTGAACCCCTTTTTATACCCTCAGTAAAACATGACAATGTCTCCTCAGTGTTTCCGGAATAACTTGAGGCTATAAGAAGGGTTTTGTTCGAGACAAAAGAGGGAAGGTTGTAATCTCTCACAACAGAAAAGGGAATCATAAGTTCATCCGAAAGATAACATCTCAAAAAATCCCCGCCTATAGCGCTTCCACCCATACCGCAAAGAACAATATTTTCAGGCTTAAACCCGTCAAAATATTTAATATCAACCTTTTCCCCTAACTCAACCCCTTTTCTCAACTGCTCGTGAAACCCAAAAAGCAAGCTTAACATATTGCCCGTGTCTAACACTTGCCATTTTCGAAACAGTTCCATAATCCCTACTTTTTAACAGATTTAAAAAAGTATAATTTTTCATATTGTCAAATGTTTTTATTTGCTTCAGAATTTAGCGATAAACTTGATTATTTCGAGTGCACCGCGCTTATCCATAGGCTTGTTTTCGTTGCCACATTTAGGGGATAGCACACATGATGGACATCCGTAGTCGCATTTGCAATTCTCAATGAGCTCTTTGGTCATTTTGAGGAGGTCCTCAAACCGCTCGAACATTTTTTCAGTAAGCCCAGCTGAGCCCTTAATTCCCTCATATATGAAAATCCTTGCGTCAGAAGGCAAAGAAATCCCGCCCAAATCCCATCTATCACAGGAGAGGATAAGCGGAGCAATCCCTATAATTGCGTGTTCAAGCCCATGAATCGAGCCCGGAAATCGATCACCAAGAGAAGCCCGAACTTTCCACGATATATCAAACCATATCCCCTTTGTATCGAAATCGTCGGGTTTTACTGGAAACGGTCTTATCGGTATTGGAAGTTCGACCCGTTCAATATCATCGAGCGTAACTTTTACTCTCCTGCATCCCTCAAATTCAATAATGAAACCAATTAGCTCCTCGTGAATTAAAAGTCTCCCCATATAAAGCGTGAAATTCCCGTATCGCCTTGCGACCACATCCTCATCAACAATATGAGCCTCGGAACATATTAATGGTGTCACAAAATAGTTTGGTTCAACCTTCTCAAGCTTTATCTTTCGCTCATCAATATCTATATCATTAACAACATATGTATCGCCCTGATAGAGATAAACAGCTGAATAAAAAAGGGTTTTGTATGCGCGCCAAAGTTCAACCGTTTCGATGACATTATTATCAACAACAAGCTCAAACTGCTCATCACCCAATCCGCCAAGGTTTACAAGCCTATGTGGCATAACAGTTCCAACATATGTTCCATCATCCATCTTCAATATTTTCCCCTCTTTCGAAAGATTATCCAGCAATCCGATAGATATATTATCGACAAAGAATTTCTCCTTTGAGGGGTTAAGCGAGAGTTCAGAAATTGCACACAAAAGTTGTCCTTTAAGAATATGGGGGTTTTCAAGTCCTATGAGTGCAGATTCAAATTCCATATCAGTGAGGATCTCAGGGTGGTAAAGAAGGTACTGTTCAAGAGCATCGTCAGTAGCTATAAATATAATGAGTGCATCCTGATTTTTTCTGCCAGCTCTGCCAGCCCTTTGCCAGAATCCCGAAAGTGTCCCTGGATATCCAAGAATGATGACAACATCAAGCCCACCTATATCTATTCCCAGCTCCAGTGCCGATGTAGAAATAACTCCTCTTGCCACCCCCTTTTTAAGCTGGTTTTCTATTTCTCGCCTCGTTTGCGGAGCGTATCCACTTCTATATGCTCGAACACCATCTATCCCAAGCCTCTTGCATATATTATAAATCTTCTCTACCTGATATCTCGTTTTTGCAAAAAGAATCGTCTGTGCCCCCTCTTTAATCGATTTCGAAAGAATTTTTACGCCCTGTGCAAGAATATTTTCCTGTTTGCCCTCGAGATTATCAGTAGCATCCCAGACAAGCAAATACCGTTTCCCTTTTGGACTACCGTCGAATTTTATCACGCTCAAATCCCTTCCAATGAGTTTCTCTCCGAACTCCTCTGGGTTACCAATGGATGCTGATGAAAGCACATAAATAGGTTGTGTGCCGTAGTTTTCTGCGACACGCTCGAGCCTTCGCAAAAGATAGGCAAAATTTGTTCCGAAAACCCCGCGATAAATGTGTGCCTCATCAATAACAATGAACCTGAGATTCCCAAAAAATCTCTGCCACTGAGAATGATATGGTAAAAGAAGATGAAGCTCATATGGATTGGTGAGAATGATTCTGCTTCTGTTGCGGATTATCGGGCGAATATATTTTGGTGTATCACCATCGTATATCGCAGGATTAATCGGGTTTTGAATTCGCTTCACCAGCTCCTTTAAAACCTTTATCTGGTCGTTTGCGAGCGCTTTTAGCGGATAAATATAGAGTGCTGTTGCTGATTCGTTTTTTTCAAGATGCTCAAGAATAGGTATATTAAAAGCAAGTGATTTACCACTTCCAGAGCCTGTCGAAATAAAAACATCACGCCCCGCCCTTATAAGCTCTATTGCCCGTGCCTGATGAGAATATAAGGAGACTATCCCATTTTTCAAAAGATAATCTCTTGCAAAATGAGGCAATGGTGACCGAATTTGTTCGCAAATCCCGTCCCTCTCCTCAAGAATAATGATTTTCCTTGTTCTTGACTCACCTCGCAGATTATCGATTATCCGCTCTATAAACGACCTATTTTCAGATTCTCGAAATAAGGGAAAGTAAGCGCACAAGGCTAAGAATATCCTCCTTATTATGATCAACGATGTATTTTATATAGCCGAAATTTCTTGTCTGTTCATATGCTGAATAGAAATGCGGGACGAGTTCACCGGGGATATCTTTTTTCCTTTTTAAACCTAAAATATGTTCCTCAATGGTGCGGAGTTTACAGTTTGGCAGGATGTGTCGAAAATTTTTTCTCGCAAAGTGGTAAAGGTCAAGATGGACAATCTCAGGCGGTGTGCAGCCATAATATGCCAGGCGATGCTGTAAAACAGGGATATCAAAACTTCGACCACAGAATGTGATGAACAAATTCTTCCCCTTTACATCTTTCAAAAACGAATTCAAAATCGAGCGTTCATCCTTCCGCTTCTCAAGTGAAATATACTGAACGAGGTTGAATCTATCACACTCAAAATACCCAATGCCCAAAACTAAAAGGGAAGTCGTTATATTAAGGCTGTCGGTCTCGATATCAACGAAGAGGAGAGATTCTTTTTTAACAAGAGCAGGAAGGATTAGAAAAAGTTTATCGCCCTTTTTAAGCCTTTGCTCAAGCAGAAACGAGAGCTCCTGTAAAGACCCTTTTTCAAGAATATCCAATATCGAGCTGGCATAATTCTTATAGCGTGGAACGCAAACTAAGTCATGAATTGTTTTTAGCCCATACCGTAAGAGTCGTTGCCACAGGTTCTCCCTTATTCCATAAACAAGTTCAAGTCTTTCAATAAACGCCCTTTTTAGTTCATCAGCTGGTGGAATTTGAAGTAGCAAATCAAATACGGAGTGAACTCTATAGCAATGCCCATATGGGGTTTCTACTAATACCCCGCCAATCAGTTCATCAATTGATAGCCCGTTATACTTGCATTCTATCTCATCGATAATCTCTTTTATATCCTGCATCAAAAAATTATAATCAAAAATAATCAAAAATCAACAGGACGAGAGTGCAAATTATATATTATCTTCCCTTTTTGCCACCGCCACCTTGTGAGAAATTCTTCTTCTGCTGGGCAAAATCAATAACCTTCTTCTGGTTCTTCTCGTCCATAAGAACAGATATAGCTTCTTTTCCGTATTCTTTTTCAAGTTCGATTTTTTCATCGGGCTTGTTAATGAGATGCCATCCGCCGAGAATAGCAAATTGAATATAATTAAGCATTTCGATAGCATTGGCAAATTTATATTCTTCGGCTATCTTCTCGAGTGCCACAGTGTCGACATTCTCAGCAAGGGTTTCTATTCTTGCCCATTCACTGTTCATATCAAATGCAGTTTGAACCTTTCCAGCATCAACTTTCACCGCATTCTCGCCCGGTTGCTCTGCAGTCCTGGTGGTTTCAGCGGGTTTTATCTCCTCCTTTTTATTCTTTTTGTTACACCCAGCTGAAAAAGCAAAAAGAAATACCACCACCCACACAATTAAGCTAAATCTCATTTTACCTCCTTATATATTCTCGCTTTCGTTTTCTTCAAAAGGTAAAACTAAATTCTATCTTGTCAATACCAAAATAGAAAAATCCTCTCTTGACACAAAGCTTAATGGAAATTAAATTTATATAAAAGGGCCCATAGCTCAGTCGGTTAGAGCGCATGCCTGATAAGCATGAGGTCGGTGGTTCGAACCCACTTGGGCCCAGATTTAAATTGAACCCCTTGATTTTTTGTGGTAGCCTTATTTAAAACAAATTTTTTTAAAAAACTTGACAATTTACAAGAGGAGTTTTATATTTAAAAATATAAAAAAGGAGGTAAAAAGTGAAAGGCAAAATGATTGTGTGTTTTGTGGTATTGGGCATATTGAGCGTAGCAACTGCTCAAGTGCTACCCGATAGGGAACCGCCTTGTTTTAATAGTTGGAACCCGAGGGATGGTGAGACAAATGTTCCTACAACGACTAGTCTATCTGTAGCGATATGCGATCTGTGTGAGGGTTCTGTAGGTCGTGCGTCAGGGGTTAACCCGGATAGTATAAGGATGTGGGTAACAATCGGGTCAAACCGTCCAGAGGAGGTTCCACGGGAACATCTGAGGCTTGCGCCAATATATTGTGCCGGGTATGCGGTTTCATACACCCCGATGATTGAATTTCCACCAGCGACAAGGATAAGATACACGGTTCGCGCAGTTGATTTTGCCGGAAATGTTGCGGAAGGCGGAGCAACATTTACTACAAGGGGAGAAAGCCCACCTGACACGGTTGATGATTATCCGCCTTGTGTTATGTGGGCGACAGAAGACAATGATACGGTTCCGCCAAACTTCATATTTAGGGCAGATGTATGCGATAGATGCCCTGATGTACCTATTTTCACGGGTATAAACCGTGATGCTCTGCGAATATACCTTGCTCTTTCCACAGGACTAACCGATATTACCTCACACTCAACCATAACACCCAACCCTGATTGTGGAGGTTTCTCAATAAGATATGAAAACCCCGAACCATATACACCAGGCACAATTGTCGGTTTTCAAGTAATCGCACAGGATTTAGCAGGAAACACAATCGACCCAATTCACCATTATTATATTGGGAGTCCCACAAGTGATGATGTATTTCCGCCATGTGTAATTAACTGGCGCCCTGACCCACCGGTTATACCTGCGGATTCAACAAGTGAAGGGAACATTATCGGTGCAAGCATATGCGATATTTGTGAGGTAACTCCGGGTCCTGCACCAGCAACGGGAGTAAATCGAGAATCCATAGAAATTATAGGTGAATATGAGGGAACAAGATTTAATCTTACACCGTATGCGGAAATCTTCGCAAATAGATGTATGGGTTATGATTTCACAATAATGTTCTACTACATATACCTGAATCTTCACCCATCTATTGGTGATGAGTTTGATATATGTGTCTCAGCAAGGGACAATGCTGGGAATTCAACACGAACCTGCCACACATATCAATATGGTGAACTACCTCGTGATATATATCCGCCTTGTATCTACGGGTGGCGACCGGAAAGGGGAGATTCTGGTGTAAGCACGGCTACGGGGATATTTGTCAATGTGTGCGATATCTGCCCCGATAGGGAAACCCCTGTTGCATCAGGGATAGAAAGGGAAAACATAAGGTTCACATTGAGAGTAGGTGATGGTGCGTTTGAGGATGTTACGGAGTTCGTTGAATTCCACGAACTCGATTGCTATGGATTCACCCTCGAGTATCATCCGATGATAGAGTTTCCACCCGCAACAAGGATTGAAGCTTGTGTGAGGGCAGTTGATAATGCTGGCAATGTTGCTGAGGAATGTAGTTATTTCTTTACTGAGGGAGAAATAATTCCAGGGGATACTATACCACCAAATATAGAGCTATCACCAACACCCGGCGAGACTCTCGACTTACATGACGCTATTATTCATGCGAGCACATGCGACATTCCAGTAGGACCGCCCGGGGTTAATCCCGAAAGCATCGAGATGGTACTCACGATTAACGGTAGAACTATCAATGTAACTGATAGACTCATAATTGAACCCAATAGATGTTTCGGCTATGAGATTACACTATTACCTATTGAGGAGTATGAACCTGGCGCTTATGTGTTCGTTCAGCTGGGGGTATCAGATTATGCGGGCAATAGGGCACGAGCAACCACCTATTTCTACATCACTCCAGAGATTCATCCAGTCGATACTATACCACCCTGTGTTGTTGAGTGGCATCCAGACCCGCGGGTACCCGTTGCCTGGCCACCTGATGTTGAGATATGGGCAAATATATGCGATACTTGCTACACTTACGGAGGAATAGTTCCCGAAGTTCCATCGGGTGTAGAACCATCTTCTATAACGATGACAATTAGGATAAACGAGGAAGAGCTACTTGATGTTACACCATATCTTATAATTACTGAAAACGACTGCTACGGTGTCAGGGTGAGCTTCACGCCGTGGGAAGGATTGTTCTCGAACGGTGACAGAGTAGGAGTAGTTATTTCGGGAAGCGACAGGGCTCATAATCCATTTAGGAGTTATACTTCGTTTACTATAAGGGAAGAAATCCCCGCGGATACGACTGCACCTTGCATAGTTGGATGGTTCCCGCCATCGGAAGTGCCTGTGCCGATTGATGCTGTGTTCGGATTTGAAAGCTGCGATATTTGTGATGGCTCACCTGAAGCTCAAACTGGGGTGAATCCGGAAACAATAGAGTTGTTCACATTTACATCAGAAGGCGAAACCCTGTATCTTGAGCCAACATCAATAGAGCCGACTCGCTGTCTTGGATACCGCGTTTCCTATGCTTCAGGTGTGCGACCGATTATTTACATTCCAGAGCTTGATGATTCTGTATTTGTTCTCTGTGCAAGGCTTGCTGATATGGCTGGAAACTACACAAGTGGGTGCCATCACTGGAGAATAATAGGACCAGTGCCATCCGACACTTTCCCGCCCTGCATAGTTGAGTGGTCGCCAGGATCAGGAACTGTGAGCCCAGAAGCAAATATTATTGCTCATATATGCGATAACTGCACCGATATTGCTCACGACTATAGCGGCGTTGACCCACATTCTATCGTAGTTACCGAAATATTCCCTGAATTAGGAGAAACGATAAATGTTTCCGATAGTATAAGGCTTGAACCGAACAGGTGTTTTGGTTATGCGGTTTATATCCCTGTTTTTCTCCCTGTGACAACGGTGATACCACATCAATTGGAGGTATGTCTAAGTGCATCTGACCGCGCGGGTAACGAGTTATTTGAGTGCCACGAATTCAGGATAACCCATCCTGACACGATCGACCGAACACCACCTTGTTTTGTGAGTTTCTATCCGCCAGATGGCGCAAGGGATGTTCCAGTAACAACATATATAAGCGTTGGTATATGCGATATATGTGATTCAGGTGGGGTTTCTACAGGGGTTGATCCCGAAAGAATAACTTTCAGGCTGCGCATAGGTGATGGCGAATGGAGCGTAATCCCGACAGAACTTCTCATCCTTGACACGCTTGATTGTATGGGATATGAAGTAACATATCACCCGATTGTTGAATTTCCACCCGCAACGGAGATAGGATATTGCGTTACAGCGTACGATTATGCTGGCAATAGGGCTGAGGGCTGTGCAGAATTTATCACCACAGGAGGTGCAGAAAGAGATTCAATACCTCCAATAATAAGGAATTGGCGCCCGGATAGTATAATAACACCTGGTCCAGATGGTGAACTTACAGGCGCGTTCTCAATCAGTGATCTACCCTTAGGAGGGGAGATTCCAAGCAGCGTGGATTCAAGCTCATTAACAATAATAATGGAATCCCCTGAACTGCCACACTCGGTTCATCTGATGTTCAATCTTGAGAGGAACCGATGCTTTGGATATGAGGTAACTTTCTTTATACCGCATGAACTTGTTCATTCAGGGATGAATGTAACAATCTTCGTTGAGGTATCCGACTACGCTGGGAACGAAGCAAGAGATTCTCATAGTTACATAATCGAGCTTCCGGGTCCACCTGCTGATACAATACCACCTTGCGTTAGAGAATGGTATCCACCAGATGATATATATCGTCCGGTTCCAGAATTACCTCTTCTTGGTGCGGAGCTATGTGATATATGCGATGACCTATCATATGAGCGTCCGAGCGGTGTAAATCCATTATCGCTTAGAGCCTGGATAGTGATGCCAGGAGGCTACATTATTGATATAACTCGATTTGCAAGGTTCGAGCGGAACGAATGCGCTGGATATAATGTTAGATTCGTGACCCCGATAACTGTACCAATTCCAGTTGAGCCGTTCCAGCTCTGCCTCGAGTTTGCCGATTTTGCGGGAAATTCGACAAGGGAATGCCATACATACAATGAGGGTGGCATTCCCCCGGACACATCAGATATAACCCCGCCTTGCATAAGAGGATGGACACAAGAACCTGGCACAACAATACCACCTGATGCTCCTATTGGTGCTATGGTATGCGATTTGTGCGAGGGCTCTATAGGGAGGCAAACAGGCGTGAATCCCTCATCAATGAGGCTAACAATTGCATATGGAGGTGCGATAATTGATGTTACACCGTATTGTGATATACTCGGGCTCGATTGTATGGGTTATGCTATAATATGGTCAAGGCATACCCCACTACCGGGAGGCACGACAATTGAAGCCTGTGTGACAGCATATGATTTCGCAGGAAACAGAACATTCGATTGCGCAAGATATAGAATACGACCGGAGTTTGTTGACACCCTTCCACCCATTATAGGCGAATGGGTTCCGCCTGAAAGCGCAACAGGAGTAAGATTGACTGACCCTATAATGGTAAGCATCTGCGGCGGAGTTGACTCATCAAGCATAAGGATGGTGATATATAATCCGAGAGGAGACTCTGCTGATGTCACTTCGGGGCTTCGGTTTAGAAGGCTACTTTGCGATGGTTACAGGGTAACTTTCTATGTAGCCGACTATGTTTGGATACCAGAATTCTTTATGCCGGGCGACTGGATAACGGTTTGCGTTACAGCGTCAGATGCTGATGGAAGAACATCTACCGGATGCGTCCATTTCAGGCTCGCAGGAGTTGGACCTATAGCAAGGCTTCTATCACCTGAACCAGGCTCATTTACATCTTGCGAAACAACCGCAGTAAGAATCCTCATCATATCATCATATGGTATTGATACATCATCAATAGAAATATTGATTGATGACGAGTTACATACGATAACATCACCGCTTGTAAACCTCGCTGGTGATACATTAATCTGCCTTGTTCCTCGTTCGAGCTTCATTGGGGGTGAAGCTTATGTGGCGCTTATTGAGGTATCAGACACCATCGGGAATCCTTTAGAGAACCCCATAACAATTACCCTAACCGGCGATTGGAATCCACCTTATGCTTATGTTATTCATCCGACACCGGGTTGCACACTAAGAACACCACCCGAGGTTATTACCGTTGGTCTTTCTGATTATGAATCAGGTGTAGCAAGAGAACTTACATATATCATAGTTAATGGTAATATATATAGAATTGGTAGTCCTGGGTTTGAGTGGGGACTTGCTGATGGTAGTGAAGGTTTCAGGTTCTTCCCGCGTGAAGCTGGGCTTTCATTCAGTGCCGGTGACACATTAGGAATATGCGTCCACTCCGCTGATAGAGTTATGTATTGTGAGCCAAACCCGCTTGATACTTGCTATACGATTTACATTGCGCCTGCTCGAACACATACGCTAACTGGCGTGGTAAGGGCTGGGGACACCGGATTACCATTAATTGGCGCTCTTGTTCAGGTTATGCCACGATTCTGGAGCCGTGAGATTGCACCGGTTGTTGCTGCCGACACAACAGACGAAAGGGGCAGGTTCTATATTACTGTGAGTGATGGACATTACATTATGGAGGCTCTGCCACCTGCTTTAAGCGGCTATCGACCACAATTCTTTGACCACAAACCAGACCCACTCACAGCTGATGTAATAAGGCTTTACCCGGATGCTCCCGATACTATCGATGGGTATGATTTCGACCTTCCACCTGTAGGAGATATTCTTTACCGTATTAGTGGTCGTGTTACTGAAGA
>JBAMLU010000046.1:17059-23644 GCA_039793385.1 bacterium | reverse complement strand
AAGATGATGAAGATGATGGTCCAATTGCTCGAGCATTTATAATAGCAATATCAGCATCAAGAGATAGAACAATATCAGCCATATCGAACGAATTTGGATACTACGAAAT
This sequence comes from bacterium, assembly GCA_039793385.1. Lineage (GTDB taxonomy): Bacteria > UBP14 > UBA6098 > JBAMLU01 > JBAMLU01 > JBAMLU01. Next base: position 23,535 of record JBAMLU010000046.1, on the reverse strand, counting down.
GAGAGTTCCCGGAGGTACTTATTACTTGTTGGCGTTCCATCCCGGTTATCTGCCGGAGTTTTACGGATGCGAACACATATGGGAACCCGCATGCAGGGTAATTGTTGAGTCTGACATTGACAATGTCGATTTTGCACTCACTCCGCTTGTAAGAATACTTATGGGCAGGCTATTCTTTGGCGGCAGGATTGTTGAAGGAGATACATCAATGATGAAAACTGATATCCCTGTTTCAGGTGCTGAAATATTCATTATGAACCCGAACACAGAAGAAGTTTTAAGCTATGCTATTACCGACCAGGATGGGTATTTCTATTTTGATAATCTTGATGTTGGGACATACAAGGTAGGAGCCTCAAAACCATTCTACAGATTTACCTATCTTGAGCCTTACCTTTCGCTTGCTGCCTCGCGAAGTGATGCTTTATACAGGATGTGGAGATACACAGGAATACCTGAAAATGAAGCGGGTGTTAAGCCGTTAAGATTCTCGATTGTGGCTTATCCTAACCCGTTCAATGCACAGGTAGCAATTGCTTTCTCCATTGAAACAGATGCAGAGATAAAGCTTGATATATTCGATATAACAGGAAAGGTGGTCCGAAAACTTGGTGATGGTTTTTATTCGAAAGGCAATTACATTGCGCTCTGGGATGGCAGAACAGATAAGAGGGGTGAGCTTCCAAGCGGAATATACTTTGCAAAACTCACCGCAAACGGCAGAAGCACAATGGTTAAGCTTATATTGCTGAAATAAGGATAAATGTGATAATATATGGCGCCGATCTCTTTATGAGGTCGGCGTTTTTATATTTATTGGTTTTCCTGGTTCCGGGACGATAAAGCTCATTTAAACGAAGCAGATTGAATTACCTCTTTAGAGCTTTTCTGTGCAAATACAATAATAGAAAATTTATCGAGAGATGAGCCAGCAAAGGGGAAAGAGGATGTTTTTTCAATATGTTGTCCGCGGATTAGCGAGAGCGTGCCTAAATCAACCAAGCGGCGCATAGATGCAAAAAACTCCGTTTCACCATTTGTTCCGGGCGGGGTATCAAAATGAACGGAATCCTCAACAAGAACCGCATAAATGTTCCCATCGAAATTCCCATACCCGTATATGTCCAGATGGAAATTTAGGCTCTCCTGTTCAAGGTATATTGCACCGACAAATCCGAGTTCAGCTAAAGCGCCAAGCCTTCTTGTAATCTCATTTGCTACAAGTGCTGAATCTGTGGGGTCAGCAACCGGAGAACCATCAACAAACACAGATGGCAACGATCCAACAGAATAAAAATTCACCCGGGCTTGATTATCAGCTGGATTATATGTATAGAAAGGGTCAATCGGTGATGGGAACCGAGTATGATAAGAGACAAGCGAAACGCTTTTCCCAAAATAAAGGTGAATAGCATGAAGAAACCGCGCCGATAGTTCACACCCCTGGCAACTAACATTACCAAAATATTCTACAAGCACGGATTTCACAGGCTGAAGTTCAACTGATAAAGAAAGAAGAGAATCAGCAAAAAGATCAATATTTACAGGGTGATTCATTGTAAAATTTTCAAGTTCAAGCGTGAGTATATGAGCTCCTGCAGGGAGTTCAATTGTGTCAGGGGTTGAAATTCCTAATGGTTGATAATCAACAATAATTCTTGCCCCGGGAGGAAAACTTTCGACAAAAAGGCTTCCATAAAGTTCCACAGGCACAAGTTCGAAATTCAGCTCAGCCCGTTTGCCGCCCGTTATATTGACCTCGGAAGAATCGCTTTTGTATCCGAGAAGATAAACCTTAACCAGATGCCTTCCTGCACTAATTTCAATGCTATCGGGCGTAACCTTCCCCGTACCCCGACCATCAACAACTATCTGTGCACCCGCAGGAGTAGAGCGAACCACAAGCCTACCTGAGATAGCAGGTTCCGTGGGCTTCTCTTTTTTAGCGCATCCGAAAATCAAAAGAAAAATTGCCACCAACAAATGTTCGATGCTCATCTTGCCAAGCTCATTTAGGTATCAACACCGAAACTGGAACAATCATCTCCTCAAGCGATACCCCACCATGGATAATGCTATTCCTATACAATTTTTCGAACTCCGTATAATTTGACGGATATACGAAGAAGAAATCCTCTTTTGCAATTGCATATGTAGTTGCCATAGTGAAATAAGGGAGCTTGTATTTTTCAGGATTTTCGATAAGAATTGCATCTCGTGGGTTGCAATTGAGATTGTCACCGAATTTGTAGCGCAGGCTTGGTGAAGTATCCTTTTTGCCGAAAATTTTAGTAGCCCGCCTCCCAAATATAGAACCATGATCAGAAGTAAAAACGACAATACTATCTCTCTCCCCCGCAATAATCTTCAGCATCTCAAACAGGTGTGAGTTTACGAACCAGCTTTTCGTCACCATCCTGAAAGATTTTTCATCATAAGCCATCTCCTTAAGCACCTCCGATGAAACCCGTCCGTGAGCGAGAAGGTCAAGAAAATTGACAACTATTGATGTTAAAGGTGAATTCAGGTAGTAGTTAAAGCTTTTTAATGTTCGTTCGCCCTCAGCTGGGTCAAGGATTTTCACATACCTTGTATCGCCCTTGAGCCTTATCCCAGCCATAAGAAGTTGACGGTCCAAGAGCTGATGCTCAAGCCTGTTCTGATTCTCACCCTGAATATTTGTCCACAGTTCCGGATGCTTCCGCCATAGTTCAACAGGGAAAAACCCGCTAAAAAGCGCATTCCTTGAATATGGCGTCGCTGTTGGCAGAATTGAATAATAAAGGTCTGTTTTTATTGTAAAATAATCCTGAAGATATGGGACAATCGAAAGCCATTGGTCATATCTCATACAATCGAGCACGATAAAAAATACCCGCACACCATCACGAAGGTATGGAAATATATACTTCTTAACTATATCTGTAGAAAGTAAAGGGAACTGCTTTCCAGAAAGCCATTCCAGATAATTCTTCTCGATAAACGAACCAAAAGCAGCGTTAGCCTCTCGGCTGAAATCCATATGTGAGTTGTAAAGTTCGAGCTCAGGGTGATTATCAAATATGACATTCCATTCCGCAATCCATCGAGCAACTTCAATCCAATCACCAACACTACTGCTTGCGGATATCTTAGAAAATGTAAAATGATATTCCGAAGCATAATCACGGGTTATCCTTTCCTCAACAAGCTTTTCCTTCTCGAAAATCCGCTTCAACGCCGTCACAACCTGAAGAGGATTGACAGGCTTAATGAGATAATCATCAATCTCCATCCCAAGCGCCTCCTCAATAAGTGATTCCTCCTCGCTCTTCGTAATCATAACAACCGGAATATCTTTGTTTATGTTCCTAATCTGTTCTAATGTAGAAAGACCATCAAGACCAGCCATAATCTCATCAAGAAAAATAATATCGAAATCCTCCCTTTTTAAAAGTTCAAGCGCATCATAGCCGTTAGTTACAGGTGTTACCCTGTATCCTCTTCCCTCGAGAAAAAGTATATGCGGGCGAAGATGCTCCACCTCATCGTCTATCCACATTATCCTTCTTGAAACTGCCATATTTTTACCCCTTCATCTGGATTGAGCTCTTGTGGTAATAGGTAAAGATATAGAAAAAGTGGTCTTTTCGTAAGGCTTGCTCTCCACAAGTTCGAGCTTTCCGTAATGATATTCCTCGATAATTCTTTTAGCAAGAGAAAGCCCCAATCCCCATCCTCTTTTCTTTGTCGTGAAACCAGGCGTAAATATCTTCTTTTGAATGTTTCCTGGTATTCCACGACCATTATCTGTAATCACTATGTTCACTGTATTATTAACAGGGTTCAACCTTGTTACAATTATAATATTTCCCTTACCCTTGTCAAGAGCCTCGATGGAATTTTTAAGAATGTTCTCAATTGCCCAGCCAAGAAGGAGCCTATTGGCGTAAATTGTGATAATACCATCATAATATCGCTCTTCAAACTCGATTTTCCTGTGCAACGTTGGTGTCCTTTTCCTGAAATACTCAACCGCATCCTTAACAACCTGATTCACATTAATAAGTTCAAGCTCGGGCTGTGAACCGATCTTGCCGAACCTTTTGACAATATCATCAAGGTTTCTCACATCGTTCTCCATCTCATCAAGTATTGCAAATATATTAAATCCTTTATCATCGGTGGCGTTTGAGGTGCATTTATCGCGTAGGAGTTGAAGCCAGCCAAAGATTGCGCTTATAGGGGTGCCCAGTTGGTGAGCAGTCTCCCTTGCCATACCGAGCCAGATATTTTGAATCTCCTGCCCTTTCTTCCGCTCAGACTCGAGCAAAAGAAGGTAGAAAAAGAGAAGCAAAAGAAGAAATTCACCTATAGGAATATATCTCAACATCGTAACGAATGTTGTTTCACCGAAATAAAGATAACCAAGGATTCTTCCTGTCTGCTCGCTTCTTACAGGTATTGGTTCTGTCTTTTTTGCGAGTTTATCGAGAAACTTCTTAATCTTCGCCCTATCGTTTGTTTTTATGTTTCGCCAGGCAATCGGCTCACCATCAGGGCTTGCCTGTACTATTGGGAAATCAGCCTTTTTTATTATTTCTTCGAAAATGATGTTCAATTCGTCGCTCCTAATTGCCTCGGTTGTGGCAAGAGCCCAAAGCCGAGCATAGGTCCTCATTATCCGCCTATTGTATTCAAGAAGCATCGCACGCATACTTTCGGTTATATAAAGCATTATCAAAATTATGAGTAAACCAACCCCTATAATGAAAATTCTCGATGAAAGTGAAACTGAAGGTGACTTTATTTTAAAAAGTTCTTTCCTTTTCAAAGTGGTATCCTCTTAATACCGTCGAGATATGGTTGCAATGGTTCAGGGATATGGATATAACTATTTTCATCCTGATATGTTTCGAGGAGGGATATCATAAGCCTTGGTGTAGCAACACCAGAGCCATTTAGTGTATGGACATATTCTAATTTACCGTTTTTTCTTTTAAATCTTATTTCAGCCCGTCTTGCCTGGAAATCCTCGAAATTGCTGCAGCTTGAAACCTCAAGGTACCTATTTTCTGCTGGCGACCAGACCTCAATATCGTAGCATTTAGCCGCACCGAAAGATAAATCGCCCGTGCAAAGCAGAACAACCCTGTAGTGCAAACCGAGAAGTTGAAGAACTTTTTCAGCGTCAGCAACAAGGCTTTCAAGTTCATCGTAGGAGTTCTCCGGTTTAACTATCTTGACAAGCTCAACCTTATTAAACTGGTGGACGCGTTGAAGTCCTCTTGTAGTCTTACCGTAGCTTCCAGCCTCCCGTCTGAAGCAAGGAGAATAGGCGGTATATTTTAGTGGAAGTTCATCCTCGGGAATTGGTTCGTTTCTCCTGTAGTTAGTAAGCGGAACCTCAGATGTAGGAATAAGATAAAGTTCGTCTTTCTCGACCCTGTACATATCCTCCTCAAGTTTAGGTATCTGTCCGCACCCGAACATAGAATCCCAGTTCGCCATAAACGGGACAAATAGCTCAATGTAGCCGTTCTTTGTGTGCAAGTCGAGCATAAAGTTTATAAGAGCACGCTCAAGCCTTGCGCCAAGGTTTGTATAAAGAGGGAAAAATGAGGCAGAAATCTTTGCTGCCCGCTTGAAATCCAGTAGCCCAAGCTTTTCGCCAAGCTCTAAATGGTCTTTTGGCTTGAAACTGAACCTCGGTTTCTCTCCCCATTCACGAACAACCACATTATAAGATGAGTCCTCACCCACAGGCACGCTTGTGTGCGGCGGATTGGGAACCCACCATAATAATTGGTTAATTTCTTTCTCAAGATTCCTTTCTTCATCCTCTTTCGCCTTTATCTCATCAGAAATACTTTTTGCTTTATCTTTTAACTCAGCAGCCTTTGATGGGTCAGAATTTACGCTCCGTGCTATCTCTTTGGAGATTCTATTGAGTTCCTCCCTCATCCTGTTTAACACCGTAACAATCTCTCTTCTCTTATTATCCAGCTCGAGTATCCTCTCAATCGAGACATTTTCCTTTTTTAATATTACCGCCCGCTTGAAATACTCGGGATTCTCACGGATCATTTTCAACGAAACCATAACCTTCCTCTCTTTAGTGTGCACCCTTGCCGGAAAGCATCACAATTATCGTCCTTATTATTATCTTTATATCGAGAAATATGGACATATTCTCAATATAATAGAAATCATATTTCAGCTTCTCCGCAACATCATCGAGGCTTGAGTCGTATTTGTGCTTAACCTGAGCCCAGCCAGTTATTCCTGGTTTGACAAGGAATCGTTTAGAATATAAAGGTATTTTTTTCTTGAGTTCGCTAACAAAGAAAGGGCGTTCAGGTCTTGGACCGACAAGGCTCATATCACCACGAAGGACATTGAGAAACTGAGGGAGCTCATCCAGCCTTGTCCTTCGTAGAAATTTACCAACCTTTGTTATCCGTGGGTCGTCCTTTTTTGCCCAAACCGGACCAGTT
>JBAMLU010000046.1:0-17049 GCA_039793385.1 bacterium | reverse complement strand
TATCTTTTCTGCATCCTTGACCATCGTCCTGAACTTATACAACCAAAACTCCTTCCCTTTCTTCCCAACTCTAAACTGCTTGTAAAAAATTGGACCTGGCGAATCAAGCTTTATGACTAACGGAATAATTAAAAAAAGAGGGGCAAAAACAATAATCGCAGCGATTGAACCAACTATATCCATAGCCCTTTTCAAGATTTTTTGTGCGGGATTAAGCGGCTCCTGGAAAAGCTCGACAAGTGGTGCGCCAAATATAGATATGCCTTTCTGACCGGCAATAAGGTCGTACATCTCGGGAACAACCTTAAAACTAACATCAGTATCGCTAAGTGTATCCATAATTCTTATTATATCCTCGTGGTCTCGCGTAGATAATGCCAGTATTACCTCCTCAACCCTGTTTGCTCTTACAAATTTGCTCATATCCTGAAGCCCATCGCAAGCATCGCATCCTTGATAATCAAACACACCTATTATATTGTAGCCAAGCTCCGGAAAACTCGACAGTTCCTGTTTGACCTTTTGCGATTTGTTTCTCTCACCGATTATGATCGCTGGGATGAGGTGTTTACCACATCTATGGGCTTCTATTACTACCCTTCTGAAAATGAGCCTTAAAAGAAAAACCATACCCATTTGAAAGAGAAAATATAAAAGGAGTTGCGATGGCGTGTAGATACTCCTTAATCCGGAAACAAAAAACACGATAATGAAAATTCCTATAATGGTTCCTTTTGAAAGGGCGAATAGTTCGTCGAGTGTTGATGTTATCCAGTTGGGGCGGTCATATAAGCCCATAATAGCATAAATCCCTACGAAAAACAGGGACATAAGGATTGATGGTACAATATAACTTTCAAATGATGGCGAGAATATTGTGAATAATAATCGGGATTTGAATTTGAAAACAAAAAAGAGATAAAAAGCTACCTCAGATGCTAAAAAATCAAGTAAAAACACTATAAGCCTGTCATTCTTTTTTATCATTGATTTTTATGACTTTTGAAGCTCTTTTATCAATGAATAGAGATAGTCTATTCTTTTTTTGGAATCAAATCTCTGGCGAATAACTTCCAAACCCCTATAACCAGCCTCCTGCAGGATTTTGAGCTGTGATTTTAGTTTTAGTATTTGGTTAAGGCAAGCTGATGGGTCGTCATGAGGGAGGAATATGATAGGCAAGAATGATGAAAGCCATTTAGTTTTGGATTGAGGGAATGCCGCGATAACCGGTTTTCCAAGAGCCATTGGGTCAAGGATTTTGGCGGGCAAAGCGAAATCCATAAATGGGCAATCGGCTAATGTCGCAAAGAATGCATCAGCAGCTTTTATATATCCCAGAACCTTTTCCTTCGGCATAGGGTCTAAGAAAATCACATTTTCAAGCTCCAAAGCTTTCCTTTTAACCATATCTTTCTCAACACCATCACCAATAATCAGAAAAAGAAGTTCTTCAACACCTTTCCTTTGCGCCTCCCTTGCAACATCAATTATAAACCCAACATTGTGACGATATCCGATATTCCCCGCATAAATAAGCACAAACTTACCTTCCCACCCAAACTGAGCTCGATCTATAGAGGTGGAAGATTTCATAATCATATCAAGGTCAACAGAATTTTCCACGAGGTAAACATTTCTCTTATCGTTCAAATATCCTTTTATGTATTCGACAAGTTTTGAGGTCACAGTTATAATAAGATTTGCCCTTTTAAGAAGGGATTTTTCCAGTTTTGGGGCACCGCGAGAGATTGACTTCCATTGAAACAACTCACTACCTTCCTCCACTATATCCCTAACATCCACAACGAGCTTCCCGCCCTTAACAAACCTGAAAAATAGCCCAACAAAGCCAACTGTAAAAGGTTGGATAGAGGCAATAATAACATCCGCCTTTCTCAGGAATAACGATATAATCAAAGCTGAAAAGAAATAAGAGAGATAATTTAAAGTTCGTCCAAGGAGATTTTTTCTTCTGCTCGGGAAAACCCATGCCCTAAAAACCTCAACACCATTATAGTTTTCCCTTTTGAACAGTTTACCTTTGTACCCATCGAATATTTTCCCAAAAGGATAATTTGGCATACCAGCGACAACTGTAACATCACAACCTTTTTTAGCAAGACCCTTTGCGAAAAGTTCGATCCTATTCGCGCAAGCACCAAGTTCGGGTGGAAAATACTGCGAGAAAATTACAATCCTCATTTCATTTTTAAACCAGCTTTATATAAATGGTGAAATAAACGGGTTCATCCCCAACAGGATAAATTTTTATCGTTTTATCTTTAGGGGCAAGTTTCATCATCTTTATTGACGCTTTTGAGCAAGACTTACCATCAAGAATGCCGCTCGACGATCTCAAGCGGGGTATACTAATTACTGTTTTCCCTGATGATGTCTCAACAATGAAGGAATATCCGCTTTGTTTCCCAAGCTTTGTATTCTCAATTATCACGCGAGAATAAATCCTTATCTTTGAGGCTTTTTTAAGGTTCACTACTAATGGATTATCCTTTGTTGATTTAAAATAAGAATAAGATTTGCCATTAATTAAAAGCTCTACTTCTTTCCCGTAGGAATCTGGTGTTTTCTTGATCCATTTCAGGCTTTTCTGTTTCGCTATCCGTGCATAACAAACTCCATCGGAAGGCAAAAGTTTTATCCTGTGTTTTCCCTTTTCGATTTTCAATCTAAAGCTCAAAGCTTTTGTCACATGAGATTCTTTACCCCTAAAACCAAGACGAGAAAGTTCATTTAATGTTTCGACCTCTTTTATCTTCTTGCCATCAAGCTCAACACCAACCTTCGTTCCGCCCTTTTCTCCTCGAATATAAACCTTGTATCTCGATGGTCCAACAATATTCGCAATAAGAGGGGTCTTAGTATCAAAAGAATAATATGTGTAATACTTATCCCCGCTCTGAATATATTCTTTCTTTTTATATGATTCGTATTTAACTGAAATTGCTGCAATAAAAACCAACGAGATAATCAAAGCCAACCTTTTCATATTATTCCTCCGCATTTGATATACATATAAATAGAAACTTTATCATTATGTGTCAAGGAATTTATTGGAATAATTATCTATAAATCTGAACACTACCTGATTTGTTAGCCTCTGTGGCGGGCAGACCAACAAGAATAATATTTTTCCCTTTTCCCCAGTATTCAGGCACAAAACCTAACGAATACCCCAATTCATCACCCGCATTCCTTCCAGTAATCTGATAATCCGCTTTCTCATCCATAGTTTTTCCCGTCAAAAATATATAAGCCTTACCACATCTGTATCCATTCTCAAAATTTGCGGGGCTACCAACAATCAAGTCAAAAAAGCCATCACCATTAATATCACCACAAACCGAGAGTGAATAACCGAACGATTCGTTTTCCATAGCACCCTTTAACACAAGAACCGGTTTAGATATATCAGCGTAAGAATATACAAAAACCTTTCCTTCACCATCCTTAGGTGCAGAAACAACAAGCTCCGAAACGCCATCACCATTTATATCTCCACACAACAGGAGAGAAAAACCAAACCACCCACCATCACGCTCGCCGTCAATAATCTTTGCAGGAGTTGGAGCGATTATGCTTCCGCCATTGTATATATATACCCTTCCTGCCGTGTTTTTCCCTTTGGGGCTTGAATAATAAGCACCGACAACTATGTCGTTTATAAGGTCGCCTGTAAGATCAGCGTCAATATCCACAGATGAGCCAAAAAGTTCGCCGCTCTCTGTACCCTCAATTACAAGGGCTGGTTTCTCAAAATTGCCGGAAATATAAATGTATAAAGACCCGGCATATTTTTTACCGCCATAAGGTGCGCCAACGACAAGATCCGGTTCACCATCTCCGTTAATATCTTTGCCACCGTCAAGCTCAAAACCGAACCAGCTGTTTTTGCGTTCGCCCATAAGGAGCTTGTAAGGTGTAGTCTCAAAATTTTTCCCGCCCCTGAAAATATAAACCTTCCCGGCATCAACGCCCACATCATCACTTCCGCAAGCCCCGCAAGCGAAATCATCATATCCATCCCTATCGAAATCACCAAGTCGAGCAACCGATATCCCAAATCTGTCGCCAGGCTTCTCCCCCTTCAACACCAGAGGATTTTTAAACCCGCTTTTCCCGCCAAAATATATATATACTGCGCCCCCATATTCCTTATCCTGGAGCCTTCCGGGCGCTCCAACCGCAAAATCCTCATACCCATCACCATTAATATCGCCCACACACGAAAGCTCAATACCAAATCTATCGCCCACAAAAAAACCCGATATGTTGCCAACATAGTTAATACCGTAGCATAAAGTAAAACTTGTTAGTAATAATAACACAATCCTGAGATTCATTTTCCTTTTAAATGCGATTAAAAGCTTGCTTCTCCTCTTCTTCTTGTGAGGAATATCATTGATTTTCTAATAGCGTCAACAGCCTGACCATCTGTATTCACCATAAGTAAGGTTGGGAAACTAAAAGTAACAGTTCTTGTATCTCTATTAACAAACCTGACACCAACGGGGAGATTATTGAGGATAAGGGAAAGAGGATAACGGGGTGAGGTAGAATCGAAAGAGGCTACACCGTAGCGATAGATAGTTTCAACATATTTTATTGGAGTGTTGTAAACATTGGGCAGGGTTCGCAAAGCGACAACAGAGGGCAATGTTGGGAGAAAAGCGGTGCCAATACAAAGAAGTATTTGATAAGCTCGAATTGAGTCAACCTCAAGCCGTGGATAACCATCAATTGAAGGGATTGCCTCTCTAAAATAATAATCCCTTCTACTCCCCTGCATACCAGAATCGGGCTGAACATTGTAAATACCAAGGTAATTCATAAGAAAGCTCTGCGCTGCATCCTGAATCGCTCGAGACTCAAGGAGCAATCTTCCACCTATATCAAGATACTCCGAAATAGCCTGAGCCTGCCTATCGGACATACCTGAGGCTCTATCAACGCTGAACCAATATACGATAAGGTTCTGGGACAAAAGAAGTTTTGATGGCACATCAAGTGGTCCTGTAATATTAAAAATGGTGTAATTATCGATTATTCCCTCTTGCTTTAGTTGCTCCAGTGCGCCCGTATAAAACGCCTCAACCTCACCAAGCATAGTCGGGCGAGGATCACCCAATCCGGTGCTTGTCTCGTTAACGAGGAGCACATTTTTTGGAAGGGAGCCAAAATTTATAGATTCGTCTGTCCAATCGAAATATGGTTTCACAACATTCAATGGGATGGAGTCAGGGAGAATGCTTGGTTCATAAGCATCATCACGGACGCGGACATAGAAGAAATAGTGTCCTGTTGGGATTCCCGTTAATCTCACATTTTTCTGGCTTATCCAGCCTACACTATGTCTCACCGTATCTCTTGCAGCATCTAAAACATACCAATAATACTCGAACTTAATGGAATTATCCGGGTCCTCAGCATCCCAGGTGATATTAATTCCACCCCAGTTTGCGGTCGTTTCGGCAAGGCACCAGAAAGTGTCAATCTCGGTTATTGATGTTGTGATATGGACTACGGGTGGGCGATTTGTTCTGAAATATATTCTGCAATTGTAATTCGAATAGGCTCCATTATTATCCCTTGCGCGAACACAGAAGAGGTGCTCAGTTATAGTATCGCCGGGTTCAAGTGAGAAGAAAAGGGTGTCTGATGTTTTATCGCTACAGTGCCACAGGCTATCAGGAATAGTTGATGGGTTAGCATAAAAGGTGAGATATTGCTGGGGGAATCTTGTCCGTGGTATATCAGCGTAGCAATACTCCCATACATCCCCATCAACATCAGTAGCATACCATGACAAAACAGGTGAGGCTGTAAAAATAGTGGAATCAGGCGGAATATTGGCGAGATTTAGTTGAGGCGGCTTATTTGGTACAGGCTCACCTTTAAGCGGTTTCTTTGAGCATCCAGCCACCATAAAAATTATCGCCAAACACAAAAAAAGGAAAATTAGGTTCATTTTATCTCTTTTCATTTTTCACCCCTTCCGACATGTTAAAATTCAATTGCAACCGTAAATCGGTGAATATCGCTCAAATATTTCATTCTGGAGAAGGCGTAATCGAACTTGAATTTCAGTGTTCCTATTGGGAAGTTAATGCCGCCTCCAAGCGTGAAAAGTTCACTATCATAGTTTATCTTATATGAGGCGCGAACTGCTGCCTGATTCATAAATATGTATTCTCCACCCAAAGCAAACTTTTCAATATTATCGTTCGGATGGCTACCGAAAAAGCCGAGCGTGAGCCTATTTTTAGAATTTGATATAACATCTGATGATATGCTGAACTTAAAATTCATCGGCAGAGGATACCCAACATCAACGAATTTCATATCTGGACCGAAATTTGACATACACATACCGAGCTTGAAATTCTTAAATCCTGTAAGATAAAGTGTTCCGATATCGAATGCCCATCCATAAGCAGCTTCATCGGCGTAGAACTCTGAAATATATTTTCCAGTTATACCGAAAGAGAATCTATCCGTTAGCCTTCTTGAGTAAGTGATTCCTGCGACATATGAGGCAGCTGTGAATGTTTGTCCGGTGCCCTCGGGATGAGCCGGGGTTCTAACAGGCATATCATCCATTGTGAGCGAAATAGCGGAAACACCATCAACAACACCAACCGCAGAGAAGGGATAAGTCACACCCGCAAAGCCAAGCATAATCTGAGCAGGATATTTTATATAGGAGAAAATAGCGGCTCTTTTCGGGAACGCCGATAATCCACCCGGATTGATATAAATTGCGTCAGCATCATCAGCAATGCTCAAATATACCTCACCCATACCGCCTGTCCTTGCGGTCGGGATTATCTCAAGAAATTGTGCTCCAGCAGTCCCAACCTTTGCCTGCGCAAGCACAAGAGCCGGCAGGCTAACAACTATTAATATTATGCCCCATCTTCTCATCATTGCCTCCTTATTTTATTATAACAAACTTCCCAACCTGAACATTGCCATCCTCACCCTCAACGCTGAAAAGGTAAATCCCGCTGACAACCGACTGGTCATTACGATTTATCAAATCCCAATCCTCAACAGGATTCCCGCCATAATGCTTTATCTCTTTCACAAGGTCACCATCAAGCGTGAATATCCTTATAGTACATTTATCAGGAAGATTATAGAAACGGATCTTCCGGTCATATTCGGAATATGCTCTTGTCGGGCTACCTTCCCACCAGAGCCCCTCCTTACTTCCATAATTGGCATTCGCACGGTATGGATTAGGAACCACAAAAACATTCTTCTCCTCAGTTTTTGATGGCTTTGGTACAATATATATTGCGTTCCTTACCCTGCTTGACTCAAGACTCTTCAGGTTCTCTCTTGGAAGTCCAAAATCAAATGCGGTAACGACAAAATACTTCCCTTTTGTAGACCGAAGGTTTGATATTTCATAGTAATATTCCTTCGTAACACCCCTTCTTATTCTTGCAGAATCGGTTATTGCTCTATATGGTGGAAGACCTGTATTAAATCCGAAAGGCTCCCTTGGGACAAGATGTGGAGATGGGATAACCACTAAATCGCTACCTGAATCCGGGGAAACCTCATTTAAAAGGAGCCCCATTGTGTCCCTGCAATAATAATCAACCTTATCAAATGATGCTAAAAGTGTATACTCTGCGTGAAGGTTTATATCGGAAATATATATCCTATATCCTTCAAAATCCCTTATCCCAGTAACTGGGTCAGGCACATTCTCGAGGGAATCGGTCCATTTAAGTATGACTTTATTGTCAAATGTTTCATATGTAAGTTTAGGAGCAGGAGGAGGCGTGGGACCTCTATAATCTGGAGCACCATCGCCAAGGTCAAGTTTTCCGTTTCCATAGCCAAATCTTGGTGTTGGTCCTGAGTAGTTTGGTGGGTAAAAAGTATCTTCGCCCGGGTCAAGTATCCCGTTGCCCTCAGTGCCATCAGGGTCAGGTCCAGGATATCCAGGATTCCATGGTCCAAGACCATCCGTTCCAACATCCTCACCACCGAATCCATCACCATCCGTATCCACATTAGGATTATCATAAACAACTCGAACCCAATTCGCCGCCTCAACAAGCTTCTGAAGATTATATTTTCTGTAGTCAGGTGGGTTTATATTGTTTGGATCAACATGGAAATTTTCCCCGCCAACATAAGCAATAACCACCTGAACAGACTCCCCAGGCGCTATGGAATCGATTGGACCAAATGAGAATAGATATCGGGTATCATAACCATCCTGAAGGTCACGCCAATTTTCAGGGGCTGGCATCCATCTCGAACTATCCCTGTAATCACCTATAAGATATTGCGGATAATCGAACTCGTGATTGGACATGATCTCGTATTTCAGTTTGTATCCTGATGGTGTCCCATCCCAACCACGGTTGTTAACTCTCAGGTAAGGTCCCCAGTCAAGCGCCTCATTTGTATTTGATATCCACCAGTTGAAAGAATATGGTGTTTCTCCTGTCATATGCGTTGAGAAGGGTGCTTTCAAAACGAGAGTGCCGGTTACACCGGTAGGGCTCGTGTATTTATCGAAAGCCCCATTTACAGGGTCACCATCATTATCCGCTATCCATGCCATATTGACATCATAAACCTTGGGCGGCGAGACAGAATAATCCGTATATCTATAGATATATCCTGTTATATCATCTTGTGCGTAATCAGGCGTATCAACATGCCCAACATCAGCATCAATGTATAGTCCAATGTAAACATTTCTTAGTATCTTGCCATCGGGGCGTATATTTTTAAGAGTATAATCAAGGATGACGAAATTTTTTGCGTAATCGTAGCTCCATGCGTAGCTTTTTTGAATTATCTTCATCCACATTGGCTTGTGTTGGGGATTAGCAAAAGTAGGGTCAGACAATGTGTCTGTGTAAGTCCCGATAAAATCCTGTTCCGAAACCATCGTTAGCCCGAGCCTTTCCATGCAAGCTCTATCAGATTCTTTTCCTGCTGGGTCGAGAAGGATATTTTCACAATTGTTTGGGTCGCAGCCTGGGAATAAATCGGGATGAACTGGCTCCCACCCATCCTGACCGAGCGAGACAAGCGTCTCACCCTCAACAATAGCCCCAAGCCATAGTGCCCCCTGGAAAAGATATTCTATACCACTTCCGCCAGGAAATTCACAGGATGGAGAGCATTTAGATGGGTTTCGAGGGTCTGGAAGGCACCCGTAAGCCGGATTATCATCACCCCGTTGACTTCCAAAAAACCCGTGATTCGAAACGGAAAGATACATATTTCCAACCGAGTGGAAATTGTTCATCTCGTTCGGGACACACCCTTTAGGCTTAAAAAAGTTCTCGCCCCCTTTTTCGGCTGTTTTTCCAAATAACCAGACATGAAGCAAGATAATTATAGCAAAATAAATCTTCCTCATCCTGACCATCCTTTCATTTTAAAAGCTTATTTCAATTCCCACATCTATTTGCCTCGGCGCTGACCAATTCTCAGGGTTCTTGTCGTGGTCCCTTCCATTACCAAGACCATCCTTAATATTAGAATCATCAGGTAAGCCCGTGTCCTTATAGACGCTCAAAACATTTCGCCTGTTTGTCAGGTTGTCTATCTGAGAGAATATAGATATATCAACATCCTTTATTGAGAAATCCTTATTAATTTTCAAATCAATCCGGGAATAATTAGGTAATCTAAGGGCATTAGTAAGTTCCCATGCCTCAGCACCGGCAAGAGCCTTAGCCCATGGATTCTCCTTGCTCGGCGTATACGGGAAACCACTTCCCCACTGCCATAAAAGATTTATACCCCAACCATCGGGTAGACGAAGCCCGAAAAGTTCCGGATGGTCACCCTTTTTTGCCCTCAAATCGAGGACAAGGTTAATTGTGTGGCGCCTATCCCAGTCAAGAGGCAAATCGCGAAGGGGGATTGCGGTCTTATCAATCGCTGCATCATACCCTGACCTGTTCGATGAGCTCTTACCGTATGCATAGGCAAACTGATAGTTGAAACTCGCTGTCCAGTATTTGCTATAGTGCTTATCAAACTGAACCTCTATCCCACGACACCTTCCATAATCGAGGTTCTTATAGACATCCTGTGTCACAGAGCTGGTCAAACCTATCCTGTGGCGCGAGGTATTGAGGAGATTGTAAATATCTTTATAGTATCCGGAGAGTTTAATTGTAAGATTCTCGTGCGGGGCATAAGCAACACCGAGCTCATATGCCACAGTCTTCTCATAATCGAGATTGGGATTACCAAGAAGCCTGAATGCGCTACTACCCATAGTTGGCGTTTGATAGAAATAATCATACCCTGGCAGCTGATAGAAATGCCCATATGAGAAGAAAAGCTTCGAGTGTTCCGTTATCGGATAGGATATACCCAACCTTGGACTAACTTTTAAGCGTGCCGTGAATATATCACTTTCCCACCCCCGTAAAACATCAAGAAGAGCCTGCTTTGCCGAATCAGTCAATACCTCAGGGGCTTGAAGAGCAATATCGAACCTAACTCCCACATTTGCTATAAGGCTTCCGTATTCCATCTTGTCCTGAACATAAAATGCGAGCGTCTTCGGGCTCCTATCATAGAAAAATCTGAAAATCCCATGCTCAGGATACTCATGACCGTCAGGGGTCTGATCATAATGGTATTCAGGATACTGTATCTCCTTCATTGAAAGCTTATTCCATCTGAATTCGAGCCCGGTCTTAATGAGGTTATTGTTGTTAATCTGGCTTGTGAGGTCAAACCTTGCCTGCCATAGATTTACCATCCTATTCTGCCAAACTGCCCACTGGTCGCATCCTCTGTCAAGAAAACTGTCAGCATCATCCCATTTCATATTATGATTTATATCAAAATACCTTTCCCATGTGTCATATTCACCATTCGGAAAATCATAATAATCATTGTGATTTATATCTGTAAAAGCCTCACCGGGCTCACCAACATCATATCTACCATTTCCGTTTATGTCGAAATAATCGCAAACACCATTTCTATAGTCTAAAACCCCGTTGTGGTTCCTATCTTCAAACTCACCTGGGTCAGGAATTCCATTACCATTACTATCAACCCAGGTATCCTCCTCACCATAGTCGACAAAAGGTTCTCCATCCTCATATGGTTCTGCTTGGTCAAGGGGTTCACCGGGTCCATAGTTTGTCTGTTTAGGGTCAAATACAAGATTATTATTGTAATCCCACCATGGTTCCTCACCCTCTCTTGGAGCAAACGGGTGATACGAGTATAAAACCGTATCCCTATGTGATGGATTAATTATGCTATCTAAATTCCCGAGGCTGTCTATTGTGCATTTCCATGGTTCACCTAAGTCCCACTTACCGTTGTTGTTAACATCATAGTAAGGAAGCCTTATTTGTGGAATACCATCACCATTCAAATCTGTCCAGTCATCAAGATATTCTCCTCGCCCAGACCAGGCAGTTTTGAAATCTCCCGGGCTCTTTCCTCCAGCAGGAAGAACTTCTCGGCGAGTATACAGATTGCTCAATTTCACCTCGTAAAAAGTCCTTGGCGAAAGCGTATGCGTGAGCGAAAGGCTAAACTGCCTCGATAGAGATTTAATGAGACTTGTTGTTGCTGGGGTGTAATAATAATCCCAATCAAAGTTATTATATTCGCTCATTGTGGATATATAACTAAGCGAATAAGTTATCGCAGATGATAGCCGTTGCTTTAATTTCAATGTCGTATTTATGTAATTGGATTGCCTTTTAGGGAATATGCCATACCATCCTGTTTTTTTCAGAAGATAAGGTGTTTGAAGAAGTTCTCTTTTGAAGAGATGATTTTCGAAATCCCAAACTCGATTGAGCATTTCTCCATCATCATTTTCCTGATTATAAGCGAAGAAAAAGCTCATTCTATTTGCACGGGGAAGCTCTATTCCGAGAACTGGGAGTAAATTCGTCGTTACCGGCTCTGGACCGGAAATATTGAATTCCACTCTATCTTTATTATATGAGTAAACAAATTCATTAAAGGATGGGAATCCAAAATCGTTGGTCCTGAAAAGCATTGAACCTGAATACCTTGTGGGATTACCCTCTTTTGTAACTATATTAACCACGCCGGACATTGCATTTCCATATTCTGCGTTGAATGCCCCGACAATAGCATTAACCTCTTGAACAGCCTGAGTTGCAACACCTATTGCCTGATAGCCGTAGATGGGGTCATTAACCGGCATACCATCGATAAGATACGAAACCTCAGTCGCCCTTCCACCACGCATATGAATATCACCGCCACGAGCAACAACCCCTGTCTTCGTTACAAGAACCTCACCAACTGTTTGAACTGGCATCGAACGAATCTCCTCGCCCGTCACATAAGTCGATGTAGCAGTGACATCCTTCTCAACCGGCGGACGCTTTGCAACAACCTGAACCTCCTTTGCCTTTATAACGGTAGGCGTTAGTTTGAAATCCAAATTTGTTGTTTTGTCCGAGAAAACCTGCACATTTCGAATAACAAGCGTATCATATCCTATAACTGTTGCCCGCAAATCATAAGTTCCTGGAGGAACATTGATAATGAAATAGTTCCCATCAATATCTGTCGCCGCACCCATCGTAGTTCCGATGATTACAACATTCGCTCCAGCTATGCCCTCACCCGTTTGAGCATCAACCACCCTACCGCTTATCTTTCCAGTCACTCCACCATAAAGACCAACAACTAAAATCATCATATAAACTATTATGCCCATCACAAAAACTCTACCCATTTATTACCTCCTTACCTCTTTTCTTAAATTTTCACCCTTTAATTAATGCTGAAACAACCTCTCTGTCAACAGAAAAATTTTCAAACAAATAATTAAACATCTAAGTTAGCTATGCTGTCGGATAGCCATTTGAGATATTTTTCGTACCCAGCGAGAACCGGAATTGCCATTATCTCTGGAACCTCATATGGATGAATTTCAATCACTTTATGCTTGAGCTTTTCGAATAATTTCTCCGTCGTTTTTATGATAAGTAAGTCCTCAGAATCCTCCTCAAGATTACCTTTCCACCAATACATCGAATGAACCGGCAGGATATTCACACAAGCCGCCAAATGAGATGAAAGTATATCAAATGATATCCTTTTGCTATCCTTTCGAGGAGAGGTTATTAGGACAACGATAAATTTCTCGTTCATTTAGAGCCAGAATGTTAGATATGTATTCCCTCTCGTTCCACAGATGAAACTCCCGAAAGTGAACTCCCACTGCAGTTCATACGAGAGCGATAACCTTTCGAGAATATCATACCTGAGACCAATAATGGGAACAATGCTGAAAAGGCTCTTCGTGTCGCTACTCCTTCCAATTGAGATATGCTGCAATGTCAAAAGCATCTTTCCACCAAGATAAGATTGAAGTTTTCCGTATGTCAAACCTGTAGCATCACCGCCAAAACCTATCGAAAACTTCGTCATTTTAATTTCCTCGACATTCTGAACATCAAGACCCGTTTCAGTATATATCTCGAATTTTTCCATTGCAGCCCTAATTAAGTAGTTTTTAGCTGACGGAAATTCACCGGAGACACCCAACTTAGTTGCACATATTGCTTGAGTCATTGTTAAACAAAAAATTGAAAACACAAAAACTGTCTTAACCATTTTTTCTCCCTTCACTAATTTAGTTTTTAGATGCCACCCCGCAGAATCGAACTGCGGACACACGGATTTTCAGTCCGTTGCTCTACCAACTGAGCTAGGGTGGCTTATCATTATTTAAAATAAATATTAAGAAAGATTTTGTCAACACCATTTTATTGTTTTAAATAGAAACATAAAAACTTTCGAAACAATCCGAAAAAAACAACTTGACATTACCGTTAAAAAACTTTACTTTAAAAGAAAAAGCAAAATTAAAGGAAAGGAGCAAAAAATGAAAAGGATAAAAATGTTTATGTTGAGCATTTTTTTATTTTCTTTTCTGCCGGGGATAGTTTTAGGTCAAGTTCCTAGGGTGATATCATATCAGGGGAGGCTTTCTGATGCTTCTGGAAGCCCAGTAACAGGAACCCATGACATAACATTCAAACTTTATACTACAGCAACAGGAGGAAGCCCTATCTGGACAGAAACACATACGGGCGTGCAGATAATCAACGGGCTTTACAATGTTATGCTTGGCTCAATAACGCCGTTGTTCCTATCGGATGTGAATTTTTCCCAGCAATATTGGTTAGGGGTAACAATTGACACCACACCCGAAATGACCCCACGATATCAGTTAGGAGCGAGCCCCTATGCGTTGAATATTGCGGATACAATTAGGTCCTCGACTCATAAATTTCTTGTCTTTACAGATACCTCGCATGGTTTAATAGTTTTTGATTCACTCGGAACATCAGTCGTTGGATATACATATTCCAGCCGACCAAATGATGCCGGAGTATACGGATTTGCTGGTGGAGGAAGCTATGCACAAGGGGTGATAGGGGTTGCACAAGGTAGTGGCTATGGCGTGTTTGCTGCTTATGGCCCAACGAATCACCCATCAGCTGGGCTAGCTAATAGAGCATACGCAGGGTATTTCGATGGTAAGGTCGTCGTTACAGACACGCTTAGAGCTCTCCACATAGCAACAAGTGACACATTTCAGTATGTTGTTTCATGTTTTGCGTTTCAACCTTCGCATTCAAATATTCAATATTCTTTTCTGGGTATTAAAATGACACTAACAACTTCGCCTTCATCTAATGTTTTCTTTAATGCACCGCTTCCGCTTCCGCAGGGAGCTTTAGTTAAAAAAATGATAGCCTACTGGTACGACGATGATGCAACTCATGATATCACCATTGAGCTTTATAGAGGTTATTACTACGGCAATACACCTTGTACAACACTATTAGGTTCAATAAGTTCGTCAGGCTCAGCCGGTGCAGGAGAATCTTCGGTAGACATATCTCACACGGTAAACTATAATAGTGTATCTCCTTATTACGGATATAGTTACAAAATTCTGGTATTGTACCCGGCAGGTATAAACACCTCATCTGGAATTGTAAGTGTTAAAGTCTTTTATGTGATAAACTAAAAGGGGGTGAAAATGAGGGTAAGTTTGTCATTCATTATGCTGACAGGTTTTTTAGCAACAATTCTCTACGGTCAGATTACAGAATATCCTCATGTAATGGATAATGGTGGTGGAGGAGCATCAAACGGAGCATACAAACAGATTGCGTCAATAGGGCAGGCTGTGATTGGCATAGCAGGTTCAGTTAACTACTCAAATCAGGCGGGATATATTACAGTCGCTATAGGACCCTATCTTGGGATAAAAGAGGAACCTCAAAAAGAGAAGCTTCCCATTAAGTTTGAACTTGGACAGAATATTCCAAACCCGTTCAATGCGAGCACGATAATAAAGTTTTCTCTTACTGAGGACTGCGAATTCACTTTCAATGTTTACAACTCCTTAGGTGAAAAGGTTCACACGGAAACGCATTTTAAAAAGACCGGAAGATACATTGTCGAGTTCAACGCAGGAAATCTCCCATCAGGAGTTTACCTTTACGAACTAAAAGCAGGCAATAACATTGCAAGGAAAAAGATGATGCTCATAAAATAGGGGATATTCTATCCATAAAGGCGTAGCCATTCTGAAACTGTTTGCGAATAATCGTTAAAAGTAATATCATCGGGCGAGATCTGAAGAATATTACATATATGTGGAAAATCTGAAAGGAATTTTCTATATCTATTTTTAATAAGATTAGTTCCCGGGACATTTGTCATTCCACTTGAATCCTTAAACCAATTTCTGACACAACCTATAGCTTTCATAGGGTCATTGTAATGACAGGCTATGTCCTGCCCTGATATATCTGAGACGAACTTCTTATACCTGTAAGGTTCAGCATCAAGGATGAGACATTTTTTATCTCTTTGCTTTTTTGATCCAGACCATTTAGCACCAAAAAATAACCCGAGCTCAAACGACATATTGAACCTTGGAAGCCCTGTTGAGCTATCAAGCTCCACGCGCGAAATATCGTGAATACCATATCCACATTGCTCAATGATGCTGATAATCTTTTCAATTCTTACAATCCCCGAATCGCTTATCTCAAGGGCACATCTGGGCACAAAACCGCAATCGAAAACAGCGAAAATAATAGCATCAAATATCGGTTTGTATTCCTTATCAAAAGGGCAGTTCAAAAAGACATTGAATTTGTAGGATGATACACGCTGCATAAAGGCTTATTTTCTTTTCGCTTTAGATTTATTAGCCCTTTTTATTGCTTCTCGTATAAGTTTAACAGGGATTTTCCCAGGCGCAACAGGTGATTTAATAACCCTTTTCATTTTTGATTTGTTAACTTTCTTTGTCATACCGACGCCTACTTATAGTTCTTTATAACTTCTTCAAGCTCGAGCACAACCCGTCTATTAACACTTCTGCCATCAGGCAAGAGGTCATCACCTATAAGCCTGACACTCAGGGTTCCATCCCTGAAGCTTTTCACAACAAGCGGTTCTTTTGCGCCAACCCCCTCAACATTCCACCTGACATTATTCTTTGAAAGCCAGGCAAAAAACCTCTCCTTGGAACCAAGGGAGTTCATAAATGTTAGAAGGATTCTCAGATAGTTTGCCTCCTTGAGCGCCCTTTCCTCAGAAAGAACCATATTACGAGCATCATCACCAATTATGTCCGTGTGCCCAACAACAGTTATTGTTCGTGGCAACCTTTTTTCGCTTATCCTTTTTATTATATCCTCAGCAAGGAAATAGACCCGAGCCTCAAGATAATCTGAAAGAGATGTTACCTCATCAAAAACAAACTCAACAATTATCAAGTGCTCACGCCTTATCTCCCTTTTAGTTACGAAAATATTAATCGTATCCGAATATAAGGTTTTTGACCTTCCTTTTGAATCTTTAACGCTCAATCTGCAGATGTATTTTCTATCGGGGGTAATAATGTTGCCATTTTTGTCAAGCCAATCCCATTTAACGCTTTTCGGCGGCACACCCTCACCAGCCACAATCTCACGAACCACTTTA
>JBAMLU010000045.1:0-6112 GCA_039793385.1 bacterium | reverse complement strand
CCTTTACTAAGGAGGGAGAATTATATTAGTTTGTTCTGCGTGAACGACGAGATTTTGCCTCTCTTGCCTGATGGTACCATTGAATTTAAGGGATTAAATTCCGAACATAATCGCGAAAGCATAGGACTTATATTGAAAATAGGGGTTCTTCTTGGAAATGCTTTTTACATTGAAAGGTATGCGAAGCTTGATAGCTCTTTGATATCTTTCGCTGAAAAAGTGGGCATAAGCTACGAGAATCTCACGGAGAAGGAGTTTTCTTTTCGTTCTATGGTTATAGTTGATGGTGCTAAGGCTGGATTTTTCAAGACCTCAAAGGGTGAAAGGATTTTCCTTGTTTATGGGACACCTGAAAAAATAATCAAGGCTTCTTCTTTCTCTATCTTTCACTCCGCTGTGGTGCCGTTTAGTAAAAGTAGTGCGCATAGCTTGCTCGATTTTGCTGAAAGGCTTAGGGAAAATAGTCTCGAGCCAATTGCTTATGCTTATAAGTTCATCGAAGGTTTTGAGGAGGGGGTAAATTATTTCGATTCGCTTGTTTTTGTGGGACTTTCTGCTTTTGGTGAATCCTTTTGTGAGGATATTCAAAAAATAAGACGAGGATTTGAAAAATTAGGGATTAAGCCAGTTGCAATTGTTGATAGCAATGAAAAAGAACGGAAATTAGCATTACTAAAGCGGAATCGCTGGTTTCATCAGGAATCCGAGGTTTTAAGATATGATGATTTTGTTGCGGGAATGCTTAAGCGCGAAAAGAACGACTTACCCGCTGTTTTATTTGATGTGCCTGTTGAGGAATCTATTGGTTATATCGATAAAACATGGGGTAAGAAAGCCGCTTTTCTCGGGAGGGATACAAAGCTAAGAGGATCCAGCAAAAATAGATGTATCAGGTTTGCTGAGCTTTTTTCCGCTCATCTCTCGGGGATGAATTCAAATATATTTTTCGGTGGAGAAAGCGAAAAAGGCTCGGCTTTCATTATGTTTTTCGAATCTGCCCTTGATCTCACAAAAAAACTTAATAGCGGCGCTCTTCTTATCGTTTGGACATTATTTGGTGGGTTAGTTTCGTTTTTATCCTATTTTCTTTTTTCGGGCACCATTGAGTTCAGTTATTTTCAATTAGAAATCCTAACTATAATGATTCTGCTTTTGACTATTGCGGGCGTACTGTTGCCCGAGCATCAGTCAAATAAAAGAATAAGATTGAATAGATTTCTCTATTTTGCTTATGGTGGAGTGGTTAATCCTTTTTTATCTTTAATCGGTTATTTAGCTTACAAAAAGGAGGCACAAGAAGAGATGAATCTTTTGGGAGCGATATTTTTCTTTTTCTTTATAGTTTCGGTTTTTGAGGTGTCATTTATTTATGAGCCGTTTTTTAAGCCGAATTTCTCGGGGAAGAAATCGATATTGTTATTTGTGTTGTTGAGCGTTTTTGTTTATCTTGTTTTTTTCAATAAAAGGTTTGATCTCTTGTTTTTGAGCTGGGTATTTTTCTGGTCATTCGTTTATTATTTGATGATCGAGTTGTGTAAGATTTTGCCTCATTTTAGAAAGGGGATCGTATGAAATTTTCAAAAGAGACCGACGAAATTTACAGAATCAGGCTTGATCCTGGCGACGAGATAATAAGTAGCCTAAAAGAATTCGCCTCAGCTCAGGGTTTCCAGGGTGGATTTTTTGTTGGAATTGGTGCCGGCAGAGAGTTTGAAATTGGCTGGTTCGATGCGGAGAAGGGAACCTATAAAAAGGGTCATCTTGTTGGAGGGTTTGAAATACTATCTCTTATCGGTAATATCGGCGTTGACGAAGAGAATAAACATATTGCTCATGCGCACATCACAATAGCGGGTGAGGACCACGAATCTATTGGTGGACATCTTTTCAAGGGTGTAATCTCGGTAACAGGTGAGATTATGTTTATGAAGAGTGATAAGCCATTTCGCCGAGCTATGGATAATAAGTTTGGGATTTTCCTTTGGGAACTATAAGAGCAAGTTTTACTCACCATATTTGTAGTAAGCCGAGCAAGTTCCCTCAAATGAGACCATACAAGGTCCTACAGGATTACCTGGTGTGCAGGTTTTCCCGAAGAGCGGGCAATTTGTGGGCTCAATAACACCTAAAATAACTTCCCCACATCGACACCCTCGAGCCTCTTTTACCGACCTTTCAACAAGCCCAAATTGAACCTCAGCATCGTATTTCTCGTATTCCTTTTTTAGTTTAAGCCCTGAGCCCTCAAGTTTTCCAATACCTCGCCAGTATGCATCACACGGCTCAAGATACCTCTCCAATAACTCCCTCGCCTTTGGATTTCCATCCTCACGGACCGCTCTTTTGTAGCCGTTTATCACTCGAGCCTCATTTTTCATTATTGCCAGGGAGAGTTCTTTGAGATTCACAAGAATATCCTGAGGCTCAAAACCGGAGATAATTGATGGTATTTTATATTCAGTTTCAAGGAATTCATAAGCCTTTCTGCCAATAATTGTGCTAACATGCCCTGGCAGGATAAAACCATCAATCTTAAGTTCCGGGTGTCCAGCTATAAATTTCAATGGTCCCGGCATCGTTTTCATAAATGAGATGATGTAAAAATTCTTTAACTCCTGTTTTATTGCTAATTCGAGTGCACCAACGATTGTTGGCGCAGTCGTTTCAAATCCAACCCCGACAAACGCAAATTTCTTTGATGGTTCTTTCATTGCTGTTTTGAAAGCATCAATAGGCGAATATACAATTCTTACATCAGCCCCCTCAGCTTTCATTGTATACAAAGTTTTTCCATCGCACGGAACTTTAACCATATCGCCAAAAGTGAGAATCGTAACGCCTTTTTCCGCAAGTTGAAATATCTTATCTATATCCTTATCGTCGGTCACACACACTGGGCACCCTGGACCCGATATAAGCTTTATCTTTGGAGCAACAAGCCCCCTTATTCCCGCACGAGAGATTGCTACTGTGTGAGTTCCGCACACCTCCATTATCTTTATAATCCTATTAAGTTCTGAAAGCATTAGCTCGACAAATTTTATTACTTCATCCTTCATATCGGCTGCTCCATGGTGTATAACCTGAAACAAGGATGTTATCATCAACCCTTTTTATCTCCACATCCCTCAACATAAACTCTTCGCAAAGCTCAAGCGCATTAATCCCTTTGCCCAGGATAAACGGGGTGATGAAAATCATAACCTTATCGACAATCCTTTCATTGATTGCCCAGCTTGCCGTTATAGAACCACCCTCGATTAGTATTGATGTTATTCCGTTTTCTGCGGCTCTTTTCAGAAGCTCATAGCCACTGATTTTGTCGCCGTCAAAATACCATATATCAAACAAACCCGATTTCAAATCGGGGTTGTTTGTTGCAACAATGACCGGCTGAGTACCTTCACTGAAGATTCGTGCGTCAGGGTCAATTTCACCTGATTTAGTGAGAATTATCCGTTTCGGGCTTTTGCCTTTTACAAGGCGTGTTGTAAGAATTGGGTCATCTATTTTTATTGTCTTTTTTCCAACAATAATGGCATCAACACCAGCCCTTATATGGTGAACAACTCTATCAGCCCTATTGTTCGTTAATTTTACTCTTTCGCCCTTGGTTTTTGCGATTCTGCCATCAAGGCTTACCGCAAGTTTCAAGTATACAAATGGCAGCCCTGTCCGAATCCATTTGAAAAAAATCTCATTTGCTTTTAAAGCGAGTTTCTTGCACACCCCGAGAGTAATATCAACCCCCGCTTCCTTAAGTCTCTTAATACCTTTGCCCATAACAAGAGGATTAGGGTCAATAATAGGTATTACCACCCTTTTTATCCCTGATTCTATTATTTTGTCTGTGCAAGGAGGGGTTTTTCCGTAGTGGGCGCATGGCTCAAGAGAAACATAAAGTGTAGCGCCTTTGGTTTCATTGCCGGCTTTATTTATAGCGATTATTTCAGCATGAGGTTCACCGGCGTGCCTGTGATACCCGGTTGAAATAATCTTGCCATCTTTGACAATAACTGCTCCGACCATTGGATTGGGCGATGTTTTTCCCCAACCACGAAGTCCAATCCTTAGGGCGAGTTTCATAAAATATTCGTCGTCAAGCTTTACCAATCTCCCTTATGACCTCCAGCGTTTTTTGTGCATCTGTTGGGTCGGTTTTTGCGATAGCGAATCCGGCATGAACAAGAACATACTCCCCCAGTTCAACATCAGGCAAAAGCATAAGGTTTATCTCTTTTTGAAGCCCCATTATCTCAACAACAGCGTCAATGCCTTTTTTCTCAATAACCTTTGCAGGAATTGCAAGGCACATTTTTACTCCTTTATAATATGGAACTCAGTTCGCCTGTTCTTTTGTCTTCCTTCTTCTGTGGTATTAGGAGCAACAGGATTATCTGACCCAAACCCCCTTGTTTCAAGCCTGTCGCTCTCTATACCTTTTGAAACAAGGTATTCTTTAACCGCATTAGCTCGCCTTTCGGAAAGTTTCAGGTTATATTCTCTTGTGCCTATGGAATCGCAGTACCCTCGTAGCTCAATTTTCATAGTCGGATGTGTTTTCATAAGTTCAACGACCCTGTCGAGTTCAGGGTAGGATTCGGGACGGAGCTCGGATTTATCGAAATCGAAGAATATGTTATTGAGCACGATATTTTCGCCTTTTCGTATGGGTTGAAGTTCGAAGTCAAGGGTGTATTCTTTGTATGAGGCTTCGCCGGTTAGGTCGAAATTTGTCGAAAGAAAAGCATAAGAATCAACCTCAACGGTTATTCCATAAAGAGACCCCCATGGTAAAACAATATAGTATCCACCATCATCCCTGTTTGACTCCACCTGAGCAACCTTTTCTCTGGTGTAGAGGTTTTCTACGGTAAGTCTCGCTTTTAGTGGTTGGCTTGTGTATTTGTCCACAACTTTCCCGCTTATTGTAACAACGATGCTCGGTTTCATAAGTCCGGCGAGTGGGAACGCATAAATATCCCTGTCACCCAGTCCACCAGGTCTATCTGAGCTTATATATATGAATTCTCCTGATGCGGGCACAGAAAAGAAATAGTCGTCGCCGGATGTGTTAATTGGTGGTCCAAGATTTATTATCTCACCCCAATTGCCATTCTCATCCATAGTAACCTTAAAAACATCAAACCCGCCATACCCACCATGCCCCGATGAACTAAAATATAAGGTTTTTCCATCAGCATGGATAAAAGGTGAAATTTCATCACGTGCGGTATTGATTGGATACTTGAGATTCTTGGGTTCAGTCCATTTGCCATAAACGAAATCGGACCAGTATAAGTCTATCCCGCCGTATCCACCTTTTCTGTTTGATGCGAAATACAATCTTTTTCCGTCAGCGGTCAAGCTTGGATGTCCTTCCCAGTATGGGGTATTTATTGGAGAACCCATATTCTCGGGCTTTGACCAGCTATTCTTTTCCCTTATGGAAAAATAAAGGTCGCAGCTGCCATAGGAATTTTTATCATAACATACCGTGAAAATGAGCAAATGCCCATCGGAGCTTATGCAAACGCTTCCCTCATTGAGCGGAGAATTTATCGGTTCGCCTACGGGTTTCGGGGCAGTCCAAGTGAGATTTTCGAATCGAGTTACCCATATATCCTCACCACCCATACCACCAGGACGGGAACTCGAAAAATACATTGTCCTGCCATCAGCCGAGATATACGGTGCAAAATCCCCATAAGGAGAGTTGATGGACGAAAGGTTTATGGGCTCATTAAGGCTTTGCGCATATAATGGCGAAAATATGAAAAGAATGATAAGACCCATACTTTAATATATTGGTCAGAAATCCTTATGTGTCAAGTTGAAATTCGTCTTTGGATGGGGAAGTCCATTTGTATAATGATATACGCAAGCCCAAAATAAAAATCCGTTGCAAAAATCTGAAAAAATGAGAAATTACTCTTAACAAAGGGGGCTTGATGAAGATAAAGGCAATATGGGGAAAAGGGATGAGTTTTGTGTGCGAAAACGAGCTGGGTAATAGTATAAAACTTGAGCAGCCAGAAGGGGTATCTCCGATGGAAGCAGTTCTTATGGCGCTTGCAGGATGCACAGGGATGGATGTTGCGAGCATTCTTAA
>JBAMLU010000044.1:0-6415 GCA_039793385.1 bacterium | reverse complement strand
GATTGTTCATTGTGATATGATACCCGGAAATCATTATCGGGCAAGTGGTGGTTACCTCATTTTATTATGCCGCTGAGCGCGCCCGTGAGATTTTATAGCCTTAAATCTTTCCAGTTAAGTTGGCATTCAGGAAGCTCGGGCAGGTGTGATGGGTAGCGAGCCAAAGAAAGGGCAGATAATTTTAACTACCACTCAGCCAGAGCGAGCAGCCACAATCGGGCGCCTGCCCACCGGCAATGCGGTCCGGATTTACGATGTTACCGGCCGGCGTATTCACCTGCCCGCGACCGGGGTTTTCTTTCTGCTTGAAAATAACAGCCGGAAGAAGTTTATCCAGTTGATCTAACCGGCGAGCATGCGGGCAAGCGCGATGCCTGCGGGATGCGGCTAATGACATTTTAGGCAACGCGCCTTGATGCATCCTTCTTTTTCACCTCGTCAGCTCCCGTTCGATTTCACTCATAACTTTCCCAGCATAAAAGTAGTTTTTGCGAAGCAGAATTCTGCGTGAGTGCCATTGGGCACGAACCTTTTATGCTGTGTTATAGCTGTGCCGTGTCAACCTGTCAATACTTTTTCTGAGATAGTGCATAATGACAGCGATCTATCAATGGACACTTTTCACAATCTGGTTTCCCGGGTTTACAGACGAGAGCAGTTATATCCAGAATACCCATAATAGCCCTTCTGGGATCGCCTCCCGATGCATAAATCTTAGCAATTTCTATAACATGTTTGTCCCTGCGGCCCTCTTTTGATGTTTTGATACCGAAGTATCTCTTGAAAATCCGCACAATGTTGCTGTCCACAAGCCATTCATTTTTTCCGTAAGCAATGGATAATACTGCACCTGCGACATAATCACCTACGCCCGGAAGCCGGGTTAGTTCACCCCTGTTATCTGGAATTCTGGATTGATATTTTTCAACCACATCACGAGCCATCATCCGAAAGGCTGAAGCTCTCCATTTTAAGCCAAGCGGATATACGATTTTTTCAACATCTTCCTGCCTGGCCCTGGCGAGCGTCTTCACATCGGGATACTCCCTGAAAAAATGTTCATACACCGGTACAACCTGATCCGATTTTGTCCGTCGTAACATCATCTCGGCAACAAGAACCCGGAACGGGTCCTTTGTCTCTCTCCAGGGATAAAGTCTTCCATTCTTTTTAAACCAGGGAATAATCTTCCTTCTAAAAATTGCTATCTCTTTCCTCGATGGAATCAATCTATAATTTTCACTCATGCACAGCTTCCTGAAGACAATTCACCAAACACTGTGCTATTTTGAAAGCCATCAGGGGTGGCACTGCATTCCCGACCTGCCGGAATTGTTCGGTTCTGGGACCTTCAAAGAAATAGCTGTCAGGGAAAGACTGGCATCGTGCCGCTTCTCTTACGGTGAAAGAGCGTAACTGATTTATATCAGGATGAATGTAATAATGACCATCCTTTGCAAGATGTGATGTAATGGTGCTGGCGGGTTCGTTCCAGATTTGAACTTTAAACCTGTCGCGGAATCCATCAAGATTTCTGTGTGCGGGCAGCAAATCAGGGCGTTCCTTTTTTAGTAAATTCAAATCGGCTTTTCTTCCATTATTGCTGTATTCAATAAAATACCGGTATCTCTCCAGGTCTTCCTTCATATGTGTTCTTGCCCTGTGGTTCAGGACTCCTTCACTTTCATTTCTGAGAATGGCAGCATATTCGGAAACATTCACTGAATCTGGATAGGGACCATACCATCTATCATTACCCTCGCCCGGGAACAATGGTGGAAGGTCTCCGATAGCATCCCGCACCACAGGATAACTATGGTTTTTCTCCGGGATAATTTTATAAATCTCATCCATTCCACAATTCTGCGCTTTTAAGTCCTTTCTATAACCTATCAGTATCAATCTTTTTCTTTTTTGTGGAACACCCAGATAAAGGCTGTTCAAAACATAACCGTTTTCTGCCGGGGGGATTATGTATCCGGATTTCTCAAACTCCTCAAAGAGAATTTCCAGAAGTTTCCTTCTTTTAAAAGTTGAAGATGTTATACCATATACATTTTCAAAGACAAAAATATCGGGCCGGAGTTCCCGGAGAAAAAAAAGATAATGTTCATATAATCTCCTCCGCGGGTCACGGTAGAATTTTTCCTTCATAGAAGAATACCTTGACCTACCTATAATGGAATAGAGCTGACACGGAGGCCCACCCAGAAGAACTCTGATGTTTGTTACCCCCGAACCCTTCAATCGTTTCTTAATTTCCTCCAGAATCTTCCCGGAGGATTTATCAGAAATTGTCTCCTGAAGCACCTTTGAATTTACTTCATTCCTTACCTCTGGAACAAGATTGAGTATATCTTCAAATGTTTTATTGCCCCTGACGTAGTCCTGGTAAAGGGATAATCTGTCAAGCTGTTTCAGGGTTCTGAACATAACCCTTGTTCTCAGTGTCTGTGCTGCCCACTTATCGTTTTCCACCGAGCAGATAACATCAAATCCTGCCTGCGAGAAACCTTCGCCAAGTCCCCCCGGACCTGCAAAAAGGTCAACTGCAATAAATTTATCGCTTTTCATCTAATCATCTTATCGTCCCGGTCTCCATTCATTGAATTCAGCAGGCAGCAGATCCAGAATTTGATCAGGGGACATAGTGTAAACATCATAGGTGAGTTCAAATTGCTGAATGAGCCTCACAAATCTTCTTATATTTCCCGGTCTATTTCTTGATTGAGCACCTCTTCTGGGTTCATTATTCACTGGATTGAGATAGAGCCATGAAATAGCTTCAACAATATTCCTATGGGAAATTATGAACTGTCGTGATGCAAACTGCTCAATAAAATCGTTATGCTCATAAACCGGATTGTAAAGAAAAATACGGGAATTATCAGGACCGTGAAGAGAATAGATCATATAAGGACCGGCTACAAGATGTCTGTAATAATCGCGATAATCGGAGCTGCAGATGTATTTTGCATCTTCTGTTATGGCTCTCATGCCTGTATTACTTTTGATAGGTGCGAGCTGATCAAACCAGATATATGCAAGCCATGTCCAGAGGCCTCTCCTTCCAAAAACATCTTCACGTCTTAAACCTGCCCTTTTAAAACACTCTTGAAGATATTCCGCAAGCCTCATTTTAGAGCTTAAAACATTTGTCTCATCTATCAGTACCCGAGGTGAAAATTCACTTGAAAAAGGCTCCTCGTTTAAATCCGGCCGCAGAGTAGAAGGATCAGCTCTCAGGTTATGAATATAATTTCTGAACCGCTCCTCTCCTTCAGGTGACATAATTCTCACTGCAATCATTGTTTTTCCTCCTGCAGTCTTTGAAGATATTCCTGAAATTTAGTGCTATGCGTGTTGCAGAATGCTTCAACAGCCCTGTTTATCCATTGAAGGGACCTTTCGTTATCAAAATTATCATTTTCTTTATTCAGTGTTTCAGGGGGCTCGACTCTTAACTGTCTGATAAACCTGAGCCAGTCACCGTGCCAGTCAGTTGAGGGTTCTGTTGTTGAGTCAACGTTATCCACAAATACCATATGCGTCAGTATTTCTCTTATTACGGCGGGATAAACATATATCAGAAACTGCGAATCCTGGCTGGCTATGTTCTGGATATTCGTGATTCTATTGTTTATACACAGAATGGGTGCTTGACCATCTCCTTCATATTCAACGCGCCATATTTCATTACCCAGATCCTTGAACTCCACTGGAAGGATTGACTTCCTTTCCGCAGATGCTTCAGGACTGATTCCATCAGCATGCGCAAGAATTTTACCACTGGCAGTATCCACAACTATAACTCTGAATTTCAAATTCTCAGAATAAGCCAGATCAGTGAGGTCACAGGATGGCGGATTGCTTCTATTACTAACAGTCCCAAAATCAAATCGTTTCAGTTCGGTTCTGTAATATGCCTCAACATAAACCCTTGCATTAGAAGGCAGATTCAGGTCATCAAGGTCAAGTCTGTCAAGCGCAAATGAAACAACAGAGCCATTCACCCTGATAAAGTTAATGGAGATTCTCTCTCTTTTAATTTTTTGTCTGCCAGTATAGTTAAATGTTCTCTTCATGATCCGGTGACTCCTCTACTTTTTTAATATCAACCACAAGGTCACGATTGGGGTCAAACCCGGTGACTTTGAGCTCGAAATTCTGTCCCGAAACCTTTACTTCAAGCATGTTTCCATCTCTTGACAGCACATTACAATCCTGAGTAGTGATATTTATGGAAGTGCCTGCAACATCAAAATCAAACTTTTCATATTGAGCAAACGGGTTACCTCTCCGGGTCGCATAAGCCATTTTTACAATAGCCCGGAATTGAGAACTAAAGTCTGTGTGTTTTGGATTCAGAGTAATACGGAAACCACCCTGGAGCCAGAAGATACTAAATACGCCGGGCTTTTTGGAAAATCTTCGATTACAGGTGGTTCGGTAAATTACCTTCTCTGCTCCTTCTTCGGAACTCACAGGAATTGAGAAAATTTCTTTCAGAAAGTCTACCTGCCTCTCACGGGGAGGTTCGTCCAGAATAGAAACAATCTGACTCATACTTTTTTTAATGAATCTGAGAATTCTGGCTGCGTTTTTGTATTTTTCAGCAAACCCTTCCGTTCTTTCATTCCAGTTTGTATGCGCGGGAGTTTCACAATCGCCAAGGAATTCACTCACAACAGGGTCATCTGCAACAAGCAAACCTGCAACCGGTCGGTTTCCCAGCATCTTAATTTCTGAAATCAAGATGCCTGAACGAATGTAAGCTTCAAAAGGTTTTCTGAATTCAGGAAATTTTTTTAAAAGAATAGTTATATACATTTTCTGATGCGCCTGATCCTTAGTTATAACCACAGGGATATGGAACTTCACGGGATTTCCGGCCAGAAAATTATTTTTAACTGCATCCAGTTGATCCGCAAAGGATTCCCGGGTAATTTTCGGATCATCTTGTTGTTGTATCTGCAAAGTGACGGGCTGAATATCCAGCACGTCCTTCACAAATCCAAGGATTTGTCTAATGTTCATCCCTTCCCATTCGGTTTTATCCCAGTTAATACCGGCAGCTTTTTCAATAAGATTATCCTTATTTAGATCTTCCTGTCTGGCACCGTCACATATTACTGCATTCAATTTGCCTGCAAGAACAGGATAATAATAGTGCTGGATAATACCGGCCATGATGGATTCAAAATTTATTTCATCAACCGGTAGTGGTATAACAATGGACAACCCTGGTTCGGTGTTGCTTCTGCTGATTCCGAAATTTTCTTTAAACCGGGATAATATGGAAACATCTTCCACAGGGCTGTAATTATTACCGCAGAAGTATCCAAAGTAATGATATCGCCGGTTGTGGAGTGAGTGGGTCTTAAGAAGTGCCTTTCCCATCAAGAGAGTTCTCCCATCCTTCCTGACTGTCAGCCCAAAGAAAGATCTGATTTTTGAAACGGTGTGGAAAGTTGTTTTTCCTAAGCCCCATCTTCCTGCTCTCTGTCCAGTTTTCTGTGAAATCCCTTCACGCCACCAGAAATTATAAAAATTACCATCCCCGGCATCAGCCTCATAGGAACCATCAAGACCTGTGGTTCCGAAGTCCTCAAGCAGGAGATATGAAACCTCTTCGGGATAGTCACGATCATCAAGCATATCGCATGCAATCAAATGATTCTTCAGGTTGATATCAAGGAAGGTGCTGACATTGTTTCTATTAATCCTGTTAAGGGAGATTTTAATTTTGATTATCTCCTGATTTTTCCGCGCATCCAGTGAGTTCTGAATGAATTCTCTGACCATAGCCTCAGCCGGACTGGTAATTCTGAAAAATTCCGTTTCTCTGGGGTTTCTTTCAGGAGTTCCTTTCTCTATCTCTTTAAAAAACCATTCTGGCATGCATTCTGGCATGATTTCCTCCATCAAGATTTTTCTGGCATGGCCTTGCAGATAACTCGTCCATAGACGAGAGTGTTGCTTTTTGTCCAGTTTTGGTAGTATAGATGACGATGTTCTCTATAACCTTTCTGACTGAATAACCAAGAATTCGCATTTTTAACAAATTCTTTCATTAAAATATACATATTTATCTTCAAGAAGGCAAGAAAAATTTTTGGGCATAACCTGTTTTAATCGGAATATTAAGTGTAGTATGGATATACCCCTTCAGATGAGAAGTTGTTTAATTTTAATTTAATCAGTTGCCAGTTTTTGCCGAATTTTGGAGGGTGGGGGAGGATGGAACCCAGAGTTGAGGGATGGGGGGCAGCGGAGTTCTGCCAGTGGTTTTTGAGGTGGTTTCAGCTGGGGTTTTGTCCGGGGTTGGGGCGGAGTGGGAGGCGGGGATATAAGGGATAAAAAAAGAATAAGCCCTTCAGTTGAAGGGCTTGAAAGTGGTATATACTTTTAAAGC
>JBAMLU010000043.1:4947-6555 GCA_039793385.1 bacterium | reverse complement strand
TCCACATCCTACAATGGGGTGGCTTTTAACGAAAATGGACACACAAATGTAACATACAAAACTATGTCCGTAGGAATTCGCTAATAAACTACGAAATTTAGTATTTTAAGACTTTCAAATAAGGCTCTACGAAGTTCAAGAACACCTGGCTCTGGGTTAAATAACAAACATATATAATAAAAATCTCTTACCGATTTTCTCAATTTGCTTGATTTTTTGCGGGATGTGATTTTTTTATATATTATAAACTCAAAAGGAGGCTTAATGGCTAAAGGTGCACAAGCAGTAATGAAAAAGATGAGAGAGAGGATGGCACTTATAATGTGGATAGTTGCTATAACTTTTGTAGGACTTATGGTCCTTCAATGGGGTGCCAATATAATGGAGACAAGCGAAAGGAAAGCAAGGTCAGGAATTATCGGCTATGTCGACAAGAAACCGATAACAATCACAGAATATGAGGAGTATTACAGAAGAGGTATCGAAAACGCTCAGCGGGGTGGAACAGAAATAAACGACGAAATCGAGGAAAATATTCGCCAGCAAACATGGAACGATATTATTAACAGAGAAATCCTTCTCACAAGGGCAAAGAAGTTTGGGTTTGACAAAATAGGTCCTGATGAACTATACCAGAATCTATTGAGGAATCCCCCGGAAATCCTTCGCCAGCACGAATCATTCCTCACCGATGGTAAATTCGATTATGCGAAATACCAAGCAGCACTTAAGAACCCAGAGGCTGACTGGCGCCCCGTCGAAAACCTCGTCCGCTCCAACCTCCCATATGAGAAACTTCAACAACTAATCCAGACAATGACATTCGTCAGTCCGTTTGAGATACAGGAGTATTTTGCGAAGAAATCCGAAAAAGTAAAGGTAAGATTCGTTCGAATGACCCCCGGAGACCTAACCGAATTTTCCCCCGATACATCAGAACAATCTGTAAAATCATATTATGAGAAAAATATGGAAAATTATAAGCAAAAAGCAACTGCAAGGGTCAGATATGTGAGGATTCCGGTCGAACCGACAGCAAACGACTCTGCAGAGGCGAAGATGACAATCGATGAGGTATATAAGAGGCTCCAGAGCGGCGAGGATTTTGCGGAACTTGCAAAGGAATATTCTGAGGACTACAGCACCCGCGAAAACGGCGGCAAAATAGGATATATAAGGCAAGGACAGGCAATGGAGGAATTCGATAAGGTGGTTTTTCAACTTAAACCTGGAGAACACTCATCGCCATTTATGACAAGGTTCGGCTGGCACATAGCTAAAGTTGAATCGATAAGGGGCACAAAAGATTCAACCGAATTACTTGTATATCACATCCTAAGGCGAATCGAGCCTTCAGCTGAAAATTTCGACTCCGTCCGCGCTCTTGCCGATTCCATAAAAACACTCGCTGATAGTACTGGACTTGAAAAAGCCGTAGAACATTTCCACCTGAATAATATCTCAGTTTCCCTTTCAGCGCCATTTGGCAAAAACGAGCCTGTTGAGGGCGTTGGTTTCCACCCTGAACTTAATAATTTCTGCTTCAATATGAAGCCAGGCGCTGTTTTCAGGGTGATAAGCGCCAACTCGGCATACTATGTTTATGAG
>JBAMLU010000043.1:0-4937 GCA_039793385.1 bacterium | reverse complement strand
GAACTGACGAAGGCATTCCGCCTTTTGAAAAAATCCGTGAGAGGGTTAAAGTGGATTTCGTGATGACACAAAAACGAGAGGCTGTGAAAAGGAAGATGGAAGAAATATATAAGCAGTTCATACAATCCGGAGAGCCGTTTCAAAAGTTCTTTTCGCATCACACGCTCAAGCCTGAGTCGACCGACTACTTCACAAGGATAGAATTTCTGGGCATCGTTAACAATGACCCTTCATTTAAAGCGGCATCTTTTTCGCTAACAAAAGAAAATCCAATTTCAGGAGCGGTTTCATCCGAGCTTGGTGACGCCTATATAATTGAGCTTATTGACAAGGTTCCCGCTAACTGGGATGAATTCAAAATCTCAAAGGAAAATATAAAGTGGCAGATATACAGGACAAAGCAGAATAACATATATAATAAATGGTTTGACTATGTGAAGGAGCAAACCAGGATAGAGGACCTTCGACCAAAGCTCGCTGAGGAATAGGATGCGCCTTGACAAATTCCTTGTTGTCGCAAGGATAGTAAAGAGGCGTGAGGATTCAAAAGAGATATGCGAACTTGGAAATGTTACGGTAAACGGAAGAATTGCAAAAGGTTCAAGAGAAATAAAAGTAGGGGACAAAATCATAGTTCAGTTGAGAACCAGGCTCATCGGATTAGAAATAGTTGAAATTCCAACAAGAACTGTTAGAAAAGGAGAAGCGAGCAACCTTTATAGGCTCCTTTTTGCCGAGGACTTGACAAAGGAGAGCAAATGCCAATAAAATACCTTGATATAGAAACAAAAAGCCGCATCGAAGCAATAGAGATAACAGATAAGGTAAAATCTCTTGTAAAACAAACAGGATTGGTTTCTGGTATATGCACAGTCTATATTCCACATACGACCGCTGGAATATTTATAAATGAGCATGCCGACCCGAATGTGGTCGCTGATATCCTTGAAAATCTCGACAGGTTAATCCCACGCAGCGGCTCTTATCATCATACTGAGGGTAATGCCGATTCTCACATTAAAACAGCTATCGTTGGAAATTCTGTCGCTGTGCCATTTGAGAATGGTTCGCTTATTCTGGGAATGTGGCAGGGAATATTTTTAGCGGAGTTCGACGGTCCAAGAAGGAGAAGGGCTGCTGTTCAAATCATCGGAACATGAGAATTTATGTGCGGATACAAACCCATAAAACATACCGCTGACGCTGGAATTGAGGTCTGGGCAAGCACTAAAGAAGAACTATTCAGACAGGCTGCACTCGGTATGCTCGATATCATTTTCGAAAAAAATAGGGTCGAAAAAAAGGAAGAAAGGGAATTGCTTGTTGAGGGTATCGATGATGAAGACATGCTTGTAAGATGGCTTTCCGAGATAAAATATATCGCACAGCATGAGCGATTCCTTCCTGCTGATGTTATCGTAAGAAGTATTAGAGATAATAAAATCGATAGCCTCCTTGTAGGAGAAAAATACTCACCAGAAAAACATTCTTATTTGATTGAACTGAAAAATGTTACTTATCATAATTTAAAAATAAAGAAGACTAGCGAGGGGAAATTTTTTACCACCGTGATATTTGATCTATGAGCGATATAAGTGCTCGAATAAAGAGGCTTTATGATCATATCGAGAAAGTATGTTTGAAAGTGGGAAGAAATCCCTCAGAGATAAAAATTGTTGGCATAACAAAAAATGTCGAGCCAGCAAGAATAAAAGATGCATACAATGCTGGACTAAAGGTATTCGGTGAAAACAGGGTGCAAGAGGCACTAAAGAAAATCATGCTCCTGCCAGATGATATCGAATGGCATTTCGTCGGACACCTTCAAACAAATAAGGTCAAATCTGCAATAAAAAATTTCTCTTTAATTCAATCCGTTGATTCCATCCACCTCGCCGAGAAAATCTCTTACGAAGCCGAAAAAATTGGGAAAATAATTCCGGTGTTGATTGAGATTAATTCATCTGGAGAAGCAACGAAATGCGGATTCTCAATAGATGAGGTTGAATTGGCAATAATGAAAATCAAAACATTTAACTGGATGAAAATACTGGGTATTATGACAATAGGACCGCTAACAAACGAGATAAAGAGGATTGAGGATAGTTTCAATAAGACGAGGGAGTTATTCGAAAGGTTGAAGAAGGAATTCGACGAGGATTTCAAGATTCTTTCTATGGGGATGACCGACGATTACGAGATTGCTATTGCCTGTGGCTCAAATATGATAAGAATAGGAAGGGGTATATTTGGTGAGCGGGTTTGAGCATA
The DNA here is from genome assembly GCA_039793385.1 of bacterium. Classification (GTDB taxonomy): domain Bacteria; phylum UBP14; class UBA6098; order JBAMLU01; family JBAMLU01; genus JBAMLU01. The sequence continues at coordinate 2,666 of JBAMLU010000043.1, read as the reverse complement.
AACCATACGAGCTTAGAATAGGCGTTGTTGGTGTCGGAGCGCTCGGTAGCTCGGTTGCATACTGGTTGAAAAAGGCTGGAATTAGGCTTTCAGGGGTATTTGATAAGAGAAAGGAGAGAGCCGAGCAAATCGCAAAACTTACAAGCACAACCGCATTCCCAGCGTTGCAGACGATAATCGAAAAAGTGGATGTTGCTATATTCTGTGTTAAAGATGATTCCCTTTTTTCTATTGTGGATGAGCTCACAGAACTTTATCCTTTCAACGCAAAACACCTCATCCACACAAGCGGTTCAATCCCATCAACAATATTTCATCCTATAGGTGAGGAAATCTCTTATTTCTCAATTCATCCTATGTGCGCAATACCAGGTATTCAACAAGAGAAAAACCCTTTTGAGAATGTTCAATTTGGGTGTGAGGGTAAGGAAAGATCAGAAGAATTAGGGGTATTCCTGGTTAAATCTCTTGGAGGAATCCCGATAATGATAAATCCCGACAAGAAAAGCATTTATCACGCGGGCTGTTGCTTTCTTTCGAATCTAATAATATCAAATCTTCTTGCGGGCGAAAGGCTCCTTGCAGAAAGTGGCATAGGCGAAAAAGAAATAAAAAGAGCCATTCAATCCCTTGCAATTTCATCAGTTAAAGGCTATGTTGAAAAAGGGTTCCCTGATGCCCTTACAGGTCCTATTGCGAGAGATGACATTGGTGTTATTGTGAGGCACAAGATGGCTCTCTCACATAAACCCGAACTAAAACTTTACACCACCATAACCGAATACCTTCAAGCATCACTAAAACAAAAAAGGTTCACCAACGCAGAATGAAAAAACCCCTATTTTTTTTGGCTATATTTATTATAGGGACAATTCCTGTAACCAAAGAACCCTGGAGATATTATATAGAACTTGGTTTTCAGGCTACAATGAATGAGGAATTTGATCTGGGAAAGAAGATATTTGAAAGGATAATAGAAGAAGATCCTCAAGACCCCGCGGGATATTTTTTCCTTGGTGTTATGCTTGAGGCAGAGATGATGGCAAAAGAGGACTGGGCTTTGTTGGATTCGCTGAAGAAACTTTTCAAAACATCCGCTGAACTCTCGAAAAAGGACGATAACGACCCTTATACTTTGTTTATCAGGGGTAATTCGCTTGGCTATCTCGCTATTCTTTCAATAAAAGATGGAGATTATATTGAAGCATTGCCTTATATTAGAGGTACCGTTGGGAATCTATCGAAAGCGACAAAAATAAAACCTGACCTATATGATGCTTATATTGCCCTTGGAGGATACTATTATTGGAAAGGCAAGAAGCTCGGGTTCCTTAATAATATTTTGTTCCTTGAGGATGATAGAGAAAAAGGGCTTAAATATCTTAGATTGGCAAGCGAAAAGGCAACATTCTCAAGGGATATTGCAAAACACTCGCTTATATTTGCGCTTATAGAGGAAAAGGAATTTGATGAGGCAAAGCGTTTATGCGAATACCTTATGAAAAAATATCCTAACTCTACCCTTCCATTGTGGGATGCCCTTGCAATCGCCGAGGCTGAGGAAAATTATCCTGAACTTGTAAATATCACCGAAAAACTTCTCGAAAAACTTCGTGCCGAAAAGAACTCGAACTACTATAATATAGTTGAGGTTCTGTATAAAAGGGCTAAAGCAGCGGATAAACTAAACTGGTATACCGAGACATTAAATGCGGCAAACGAGGCGCTTAAGTTTGAGCTCCCTGAGGAAACAATGAGAAGACAATCGCAGAAGGTGAGGGAATTAAAGGAATTGAAGAATCGTCTGACAAGGCGCGGGGAAAGATGAGGATAATACTCAAAAATAAAAAAGCTGGGCTAAATTATGAAATACTCGACACATACGAGGCTGGTATAGTTCTTAAGGGGAGCGAGGTTAAATCATTGCGTGAGGGCAAAGGGAGCATAAACGAGGCATATGGAAAGGTAAAGAACGGCGAGATATTTCTTGTCGGGATGCATATAAGTCCATACAATCCAGCCTCACACCTTGGACATGACCCCAAACGCCCCCGAAAATTGCTACTCCACAAGCGCGAGATAATCAGGATAGCTTCAAAACTTGCAGAAAAAGGATTGACACTCATCCCGCTTAAGGTTTATTTTAATGATATGGAAAAGATTAAGGTTGAACTTGCTCTTGCCAGAGGGAGAAAATTATTTGATAAAAGGGAGATAATAGCCAAGCGAGAAGCTGAAAGGGAGACTGAGCGGGCTCTTGCAAGAAGAACAAAAAGGAGGTAAAAAATGAAAAAACTTGTTATCTTTATTGCATTTGTTCCTTCGTTTCTTTTCCCCTGTGGTGGAACATATACATCAGACGAAGACGGTTCCCCAACCGGTCCTATATTTTCAACGGATAACTTCATCTATGTTACAGGCGACCTGGATAGAACAAATCCCCCAGGCGAGATATATCCGGTTGCTGACATCTATATAATGAGAAACTATGGCTTTACGGGGGCTAATGCTTTTCCTCTTTGGGATGATGAAGGGGCGAAGAACACAGTTATTGGAACATATTTCCCGGGGAGTTATATTGGCGAGCTAGTAGCAATGCCCCCGCTTCCTGAGGGTGAATACGACATAATCGTTGATGAGGACCAGGATGGAATATTCAATCCGGG
>JBAMLU010000042.1:1739-6659 GCA_039793385.1 bacterium | reverse complement strand
AAAATATATGCCCTATATAAAGCTTGGCTACGAGCGCTCTGAGCATCAAGATGAGGATTTTACCTTTTTTATTGGCGAAACCATATTCTCTGATACTGCTCTTGCAAAAGAGATTTCAAATCTATATCCTTTTGAAAAAAATGAAAAAACATTTAAAAGATTTGTGAGAGCTTACCAGAATTATATAAAGGGCAAATATGAGGAATCATCTTTGGATTTTGGGGCTATTTCCAGCCTTAGTTCAGAAAAGAACGAAATTATTAACCTTTTATCCCGATATTTTTATGCTTCCTCACTTTATAGGATAGGCAAAACAAGGGACGCTTTTCAGGAATTTATTTCGCTTTTTCAGGTTGAGAAATTACCGAGCAGTTTAAAAATTCCTGTTGTTCTTATGCTTTCCATCATCTCATTTGAGAATAGCAACTACACTGCAACAAATTCTTATGCAACGCTTGGAAAGAGAATTTCTTCTGAAAGCGGAAATAACGAGCTTTTGCAGGTTTCCCTTTATTTAAAAGGCTTATCGTATTACAAAATGAACATTTTGGATTCGCTTGAGACCCTTCTTCGTGAAGAGCTCTGGCTGAATAATTGCCCCCTTCTTAAAGAGGAATTAACCTTTCTCTACTATATAAAATTATTTCAAGAAAGATCTGACGCCAATCTCTCAAGCATTAATCTGGATTTCTTTGGATGCGAAGGTAAGGGGAAAATAGACTTAATTGAGGGGTTATATGCTTATAGGGAGAGAAAATATGAAAAATCGGTTGACAGGTTGCAGCAAGCTTTGCTTTTTGGGCTCGAAAAGAAAAAAGGCGAGCTAGCCTCAGTTTTTGTTGCTGAAGCATTATATGAACTTAAGGAATACAATAGCGCAAAGGAATTTTACCTTAGAACAATCGAATACGACGGGGAGTATAAGCAATACGCTAAATATGGTCTTGGCTGGACATATTTCAGGTTAGGCGAGCTCGGGCTGGCAACCAAAACCTTACAACAGCTTTACACGGAAAGCGAAAAGGATGCAATCGGTTTGAGAGCACGATATTCTGTTGCTTATTTTCAAAGTCAGCAGAGCAATTTTCAGGAATGCTTTAAAGAGATTGATAACCTTTTGAAACTCACGAAAAACGACGAGATAATCGGGCTTTCAAGGCGCTTGTTCTTTGATACGGTAAGAAGGCTAAATGACCCCATTAAAGCTGGTGATTACTGCATAAGCTTTGCAAACAGGTTCGGGAAGGAGGCATATATCAATGCAATCAATTTCTATTACACAGGGAAAAATTGGACCAAGGTGAAACAGGTTTGTGAAAAGGTAAAAACCTTGCCAAATCTTTCGAAAAAGGAACTTGCAATTGTGGAGTTCAGGGAGGTGCTTGCTGATACAAGAGAAAACATAACACAAGCCAAAGTCGATAAACTTTTGAGCCTTGCTGAAAAATATCCCGGCACTGAGGGAGTAGAAAACTTTATATTTGAAGGAGCAAATTTTCTCGATTCACTCAGGCTTTATCCTGATGAGTTCGCCTTACTCGAAACATTTTTAAACTATCCATTATCTGACAGTTTATGGGGTGAAGCTTTATTTTTGCTTGCTAACACACAAATAAAATTAGGAGAAATCAAAAAAGCCGAGAAAAACGCTTCCCGCCTTCAAAATGAACTTCCAAAGCACCATCGTATCCCAGAACTCTTGTTCCATATTGGCGAATATTACCGCCACAGCGGAAACAAAACAGCATCAATCGATTATTTCAAAAAATTGGTACAAAACTATTCCAACCATCCATACGGGGTTCTTGCTGCAGTCCAGATTGGCGATATATTTTTCTCCTTAAAAAAATATGGTGAGGCTCGCGACTTTTTCCTGTTTGCTTCTCAAAAATCCGCTAATAAAGCCTTGAAAGAAATCCTTACGCTAAAAATAACGGAGACATATTTTCTTGAGGGCAAAGAGGAGCTCGGGCTTTCATACGCAAAATCGAGGATAGACTCAACAAGGGGCGAGAACAAAGCATATCTTTTATCGATATTAAGCGACATTTATTTTTCTACAGGAGAACTTGATTCTTCAATAAAATATCTCAAACAATCGCTTACAATCCCCATTCCCGCCGAAAAAAAAGCGGGGTTTCAGCTTAAACTTGGTGAATTATATCTTCGCTCAGGTAACTATATCCTCGCGGAAAGCCTTTTCACACAAGTTATAAAGGAATCGAACGATGACTCTATTGTAAGTAGAGCTCGAGAAAATATAGCAAGGCTAAAAGAAAAATGAAAAGAAAGGGGTAAAGATGAGAAACCTGGTTTTAATCGCAGCGCTTATTTTTTTCTTTTCCAGCTGCAAGGAAAAACAAAAAGGCAGCTCAGCGCTCACCGTTCTGGAAACGGAAGTGGGAAAAAAGGAAACAGTTGATACAACTCAAAACCCTGTCGTAGTTCTTGAAACAACTATGGGAACATTCGAGATCGAACTTTTCCCCAATGTTGCTCCGAAAACAGTGAAGAATTTCCTTGATTTGACGAATAAGGGGTTTTATAATGGATTGACATTCCATCGTGTTATAAAAGGATTTGTTATTCAAGGTGGGGATCCAAAAGGTGATGGTACAGGAGGACCCGGTTACACAATCCCGGCAGAGTTCAGCAATCTGAAACACGAAACAGGGACAGTGGCTATGGCAAGACGACCAAACGATATAAATAGTGCGGGAAGTCAGTTCTATATTTGCCTTGCCCCGCAACCAGCACTTGACGGTCAATACACAATTTTTGGCAAGGTGGTCTCTGGGCTTGATGTAGTTATGAGAATAGGTGATGTTCCTACAGGACCAAACGATAGACCCAAAACCCCGGTTGTAATGAAAAAGGTATATGTAAAAAAATAAACTTTGATGCGAAAAAGGGTAGCTATATTAGGTTCAACAGGTTCTATAGGTATACTTACGCTTGATGTTATTCGTGAATTCAGGGAACGATTTGAAATAAAGGCTCTAAGTGCTTTCAAAAACTATGAACTTCTTCTTTCGCAGGCTGAGGAATTCGGTGTTAAGCGTGTATGCATAGTTGATCGGGAATCATACGAAAAGGCAAAAACCGACCGCAGAGCGAAAAAATTCGAACTTCTTGAAGGTGAAAACGGGATTATCGAGATTGCCATTGATAGTGAGAGTGAGATAATTGTTAACGCTATTGTAGGTAGCGGCGGATTATTGGCAACGATAAATGCTCTTGAAGCTGGCAAGCGGGTTTGCCTTGCAAATAAGGAATCTCTCGTTTGCGCAGGAAAATACATAGTTGAATTGCTCAAGAAAAAGGGCGAGCTTTTCCCTATTGATAGTGAGCATTCAGCTGTATTTCAGGCGATGAAAGCGGGAAAACATTCCGAGCTCAAGCGAATTATACTTACAGCCTCTGGAGGTCCTCTTTGGCAAAAGAAGAATGAAGTTGAACTTTCGCCTGATGAGGCGGTAAACCATCCAAGATGGAGAATGGGCAAAAAGATAAGTGTCGATTCTGCAACAATGCTAAATAAGGGGTTCGAACTCATCGAGGCTCACTGGCTTTTTGGGTTGCCTTATGAAAAAATTGATGTGCTTATACATCCAGAGTCTATAGTTCATTCACTCGTTGAATTCGTTGACAATTCAATTATATCACAGCTCAGTTATCCCGATATGAGAATCCCTATTCAGTATGCTTTGCTTTATCCTGAAAGGCTAAATTCAAAAATAACCTCTCCCCTTGATCTTGCCACAATAAGGACGCTAACTTTTTTCGAACCACCTTCAGACAAATACCCATCACTTCAACTATCTCGTGAAATAGCCAAAAAGAGTGGAAACCTTCCTGCTGCACTTGTCGGAGCTGATGATATTATCGTTTCGGCTTTCCTTGACGGAAAAATAAAATTTTCTCAAATTGTCCCTTTACTGAAAGAGGTCGTTCAAAACATAAAGTTTATTGATAACCCTACTTTGACTGAGATTCTTTCAACCATAGAAAATGCAAAAAATATCGCCCGAAAACTTATAAGCTCGGGTTTTGAGGGGGTACAATGACTGAATGCCTTCACTTTAAAGAAAACTTCAACAATTGCAACTGTACATACGAACCCTGCTCAAGAAAAGGGTTTTGTTGCCAGTGCATCGCATACCACCGAAAACATAACGAAATTCCAGCCTGTTATTTTTCAAGGAAAGATGAGGCAACATATAATCGGTCAATAGAATTCTTTATTCGGAATTATCGGTAGGGGCGAAAAATCATTCGCCCCTACTTCTTTACCCTCACCCTTAAGAAATTCACTTAGCCTCTTTTGAGCGTCCCATCTCCTTCAATAATATTGCAAGATTATAATAAGCCAAACTATAATCGGGATTCAATTCTATTGCTTTTCTAAACTCCGCCTCAGCCTCTTTGTACATACCTTGTATATAAAACAAAACCCCGAGCTCTAAATGAATCTTAGCATCAAAAGGCTTTTCATGCTTAGCCTTTTCAAGCGATAAAGCAAGTGCTCTCTGGATATCGCCTTTTAGTGTCTCAAGCTCATTTAGCCTACTCTTTTCTTTTAGCATTAAGGCAAGATTAAAAAATGCCGGCAAATAATCTGGTTTTAATTTTAATGCTTTCTTTAATTCCTCAATAGCACGGTCAATATCTCCATTAATGTAATAGGTAATTCCCAATTCCATATGTTCTTTGGGAGATTCCTCAAGAACATCATCAGCTCTTTGTCCGCTCGAAAACTCCATACTTATCTCCTTTCTACCCTAATTTAATTATATAAAAAAATAAAGTTATACGCAATAAAAAGCCCCAATATCTTCATAGGGTGGAAGATATCGGGGCTTGGGGAAATTGGGCGATCCCTTCGCTTTCCTTTTATTTAATAAGGATCATCCTCTTTGT
>JBAMLU010000042.1:0-1700 GCA_039793385.1 bacterium | reverse complement strand
AACCAGCATTAACCCTGTATAGATACACACCGGATGGCATAACCTCACCCGAATTATCTTTTCCATCCCATATAATTTTATGAACTCCCGGCTCAAACTCATCATTCACAAGGGTTCTAATCCTCTCTCCTTTTAGCGAGTAAATTTCGATTGAAACTGCCGTACGAGTTGGAATTTCAAGTGTTATCGTTGTCTGCATATTAAACGGGTTCGGATAGTTCTGGCTTATATCGAAATTCTTCGGAACAGGCACCTTCTCTTTCTCGGCGTAAGTGGTATGTATACCAAACCAATCGAGTATCTGCGCAAGATATCTTGCCCTTGTATATGGTGACGGACCATCAACAATACCACCCGTATAGCAAGCTGAAAATGCGGTATTGCTTGTGTAAACTCCCCTTACAACCGTATAACCACCTGTTCCATCGGGAGAATACCATATTGGAACTCCCGGCGCAATTGGCGAAACAACATCAACCAACCTATCCGCAAGCGTCCTATACGCATATTGCCATATAAGATACCTTCCAAAGAATGCCGTATTCCCCTTCAATGTCTGAACATTTCCTGTCGTCTCCTCAACACCATCGCTAACATATGAAGCCTTAAACAGAGTGAAAAACTCGGTCGTTCGGTAATCCTTTGCAAAGTCTGGACCCTCAACATAAACCTTACCACCACCATTAATATATCTCACAAGCTTCTGCAAATCAGTAGCAGATATATTAGTTGAAACAGCATCATATATACCAGTCACCACTATAACGAGTCTATAATCAGAAAGCTCGTATCTTCCGGAAAGAGATTCATCCTGTTCGGTTATAGTATAAGAAACACCAAGCTCCTCAAGAACACTGGCGATTGCCTCGGCAGCGCCAACAGTTCCGCCATCACAAGGTGTAGCACCATTATCAAAATCGTACACAAGAACTGTATTGGGGTCTGGTAATACAGCTGGTGTAACACTCACCGGTGTTGCCTCCGGACTACCACCTTCAACATAGTTAACAATAACTGTATAATAATATGTCACGCCACTTTCAACCGTACAGTCATCATATCCAAGGGAATCGGTTTCTGCAAGAGGTGTCATAATTCTAGGGTCAGTTCCTCTCAATATCTGGTAGCTTGAAATGATAAGACCTGGTGCTGATGGTGCTTCCCAGCTCAGATGCACGCACAGTTCAGCATCAGGCGGCAATGGTCTATATAGGGTATCATATGTTGCGGTAAGTCTTGTTACAGGCGCAAGATATCTTAGGTTAAAGTTTATGGTCAAATCCCTGTCGGCTAAAACCGTTGTCTCTGCTGTGGCAAAATATTCGTGAGAGGCTGTGATTGTGTATTCATCTTGCATGAGGTTAGAAAATCTATATTGCCCTGATGGTCCTGTAATAACAGGCTCAACGCCGGGGGCACTAATTCTAACCGTGCTTCCGGATAGGTCACCTATAACACCCTCAAGCCGTACGGTCCCACTAATCGAAACAAGCGCCCGCCTGAGTGTAACATTAACCGTAGTATCGCTTGCAACAAGGATTGTTGTATCAAGCGTCACAAATCCGGTTCTTGTGAATGTCAACCTTGCAAGCCCCGCCCGAACATTAGTAAACCGATATTGCCCCGTACTATCTGTTGTTGTAGTTGAGGTCCCAAGTCGAACTGTTGTTCCCGCAAGGTTCCCTCCACCCTCAAGATTA
>JBAMLU010000041.1:4142-6735 GCA_039793385.1 bacterium | reverse complement strand
GCATGCTAAAGGAAATCCAGAAAGCGTTTTCCCTTTAAAGTCAAGCGCATATATTCCGCCATCGGGTGAAGGCACAAGTATTTCATAAACATAATCACCGGTAATATCGACAAGAATTGGAGCCCCTAACCCAAAAAACGGTAGCCGTATTGGGAACTCCATCTCCCTAACCCCCTCGAACGAATAAACGAAAAGCGAATCATCACATATAAAAACGAGTTCTGATGTACCATCGCCGTTTAAATCGCCACAAGCGGGTAAAGATACCCTTTTGTCGTGGGGATCGAAAATAACCGGAAAACCGTTTATTATAGCGCCACTCACCCCATCAAATGCGTAAATGAACCCATCACGGGAAAAAGCAAGAATATCGCTTCTGCCATCACCGTTCCAGTCGCCTTTCATAAGGGGTGCAAAATTTCCACCTGAAAGTTGAACACTTTCACATATAGAATCCGACTCAATATCATACGCAAACAAAATACCCTTCGCCCGTTCAGCAAGGATATAACACCGAGCCTCAACGACCTGAGCTCCTCTTATCTCTCCTTTCACATCACCGCTTCCTAAAAGATTCATCAAACTGTCAAGGATAAAGAATTTTCCTTGGGAAGAGCCAAGAAATATCCTCATACCATAATCAGTTTTAAGCACCAATGGTGGAAGAACAAAAGGTGCGTTGAAATTCGTTTCGAAAATGATTTCGGCATGAGAATTAGTTGAGGCATAATATTTGAACACATAAAACCTTCCACTATACCCTGCCACAAGAATCTCATCACTGCCATCACCATCTAAATCCCACATAGTAGGTGCGCTAAAGCTCTCCTCTCCGGTTGAGCGAACGAAAACAGATACAGGAACAAATATTGTATCTCCCTTATAATCAATAAGCCCAACTGTATCGTTTATGCCAAATATGCCTTCTCCATTGCCATACCAACCATATATTCTTTCGCCCGCAGAAACAAGTACAGATTTTCTACCAAAAAACTCGCCAACAACAAGTGGAGAAAAGCTTTTACCGGGCGCATACCGCATAAATACATTTATCCTGTGCTCCCTAGCAACATCAAAGCTCATAATCTCTTTTGAACTTGAAATATTCGTTATGCTTATGAATGATTTTGCATTAGTATTGGAATTAGTGTTAGGGGTTGTCTCTGGTGTAAATCTATCCTTGTGCGGGGCAAAGAAATAATCGTCGCTCTCGCCATAGGTCATAATAAACCCCAGGTCCTGAATACCGTCAGCCTCTTCAAGGTCGATAAATCTTCGATAAGGATTCCATTGCAATGTGTTGTTCTCGAAATTATTTTTCCCGTTGCCGAGCGTATCGCCATAGGCAACAAGCTCATCAATATGCCAGATCAATATTCCGGCTCCTGGAAGGAGGTAATCATACTTTGAACAATAAGAACCATCCTCATAAATAGGACCCATTATTACACCTGAGATGGAATCTTGGTGAAGGTATATTGATGTATCAGGGCCGAAATTAGCTTGCCTGTTTTCGACAAGGAAATACTCGAACTGATTGATAGGAAGTTTAACGATAGTTGTGGCGTGATTATCGAAAATCTCTGGACATTCGAGTTGAATATTGGTTGCGCTCTCAGTTATCTCGAGGGGAATTTCGAAGCCTAAATAAGCTCGCTCCCAGGCTGATGGATATGCAGGCAAAACCGAACGAACATAACCATAATCTGGAATCTCAACCCAGATAGTGCCACCATTATCCATAAGCGAGAAATCGCCTACCTGAGTCACAAAATTTCCGGAATGGTAAAGGTCAACAAGCCCGAGCTGGTGTCCAAACTCGTGAGCCAGAACACCATTAAGTGCGCCAAGAGAACCATCCTGCGAAACAAACTCCGGAATTATAAGCCCCTCAGTTATAACACCCCTTATAGGCGGGCAATCCAACTTTATAAACCCGGTGGGTATGTCATGCGGTGATGGGATATATATGTTTGGGTCTATCCAAGCATAATATGAACCTATATCACCTTGAAGGTCAGCACCAGCATGAAAAAGAATGAAAACATCATAATTTTCATACGGTATGGAATCAATTTCGTAAGCGAGCTCGAAAGCATCAACAAACAAAGCCTGAAGGGCATCTTTATAATCCCCGAACCATGAATCAAGGCTATAGTAGCTCATTTGATTTGGAAGCCTGTATGAACCTGTGCGGGTAGGGGGATAAAGGTCATATTCAAGCAATAGCCTGCCATCGGAAACCATATACCAATACCTTGCGAGAGCCTCAAGATGTGCCGTAAAATATACCGAATCGTGAGGTGTTGGGTCTATCGGATAAGGTGAGTTTTCTCGTGGTGTTAGGTCAAATGTTCCATCTCCAGTTGTTAGTGAAGTTGAATCGGGCTGAAATTCAACCCTTATTGCGCATAAGCGAAGATGAGTATCTCTCAATACGCTTTTCGGTAAACCATAAATTCTTTCTCTTTTCAACCTTAATAAATTCCTCTCGGAAACATCATCAGGGAATATCCTTAAACCCCTATAAATCTGGCTCTCAACCCGCTTGAGCTCAAGCCTTGCACCAAAAAGAAAAACAACCATCGTAAAT
>JBAMLU010000041.1:0-4132 GCA_039793385.1 bacterium | reverse complement strand
TATATGCGAAATCGAACTGGAAATTAGCATATCTGAGTCCTGCACCGAATGTGAGATATCTTCCATCAGGTGGGATGTATTTGTCTCTAACAAATCCACCTCTGAGGAAAATGAAATCAGCGTAGCTAAACTCAAGCCCGGCATTGCCAATAATATCGTCAAGTTCGTCCTTTAATGATTTTTCGCCAAGCCCGATAAGGTCCTTGTTTAAATCGATTGCCAGAGTGAGCCTATTGTATTCGTTTTTCAAAAGGGCATCATCAGGACCGAGCGGCGTAAAAGCAAGCCCAAGTTTCAGGTTCCTTGGTAATGGGTCAGCCTGAGCAGCGTCAATATAGGCTATATTTGGACCGAGATTCTGCAAAACGGTTGCCCAGCGAAGTCCTTTAACAGGTGTATCGCCGTGAAATCCAAGGTCAACAGCAAAATCTGTCGCTATACCTTTACCCCTTTCCCGTCCCGCTCCAACCTCAGCAAGGTGACTGTATATAAATTTGAATGTCAAGCCAAACCTTACCCAATCAGTAAATGGTGCACCATAACAGAAAGATAGCGCCATATCGTATGATGTGAAAGTACCAAGAAGATTGCCCTGTTCGTCGCGCCATTCGTTCTCACCCATAGACAAAAATGTTATTGCACCACCAAATGTTCCCCAGCCCTCAACATAGTAGTTTCCGGTGAGATATTCATAATAAAGATCGTTAGCGAGTTCCGGAAGCCATTTAACATGCATAAGCGAAAGCCCTTTTTTCCCACGCGAATAAATTGAAACGCCGTTTTGCTTACCGAACCAGTATTCATTACCTGATCTAACAAGATTGCTCACCCTTGCTGTATGAAGGTTATTATGAGTAAAATATCTGAAACCATCACCGGTGAACTCGAGCAAGCCGTATGATGTTCCAAAAAGAAGCTTCTTGCCTGGTCCTTCACCAATTGAATAAACATCCCCACTTGCTGGGCTTGCAGGATAAAGAATTTCATCACCAGAATTAAGTTCATCGCTGTTGAGTCTATTAACAATCATAACCTTGCGAACAAGAGCCTGAACTTGGTTTTCATTAAGCTGGCTTTTATATTTTGTTCTCAACCAACTTTGGATATCCATACTTTCATCAACTTTTGCAACCTTATACCCATAAAAATACCATCTTCCAGCATTATATCTTATGATTCCTGTTTCGGTTCCGAACCAGATATTTCCATATCTATCACCATAAATTGCTTTAACAGGGGTCTCAAATGCCATAGAGAACGGAACCTCAATAGTAGATGGTAAAGAGCCGGTGTTATCGCTTATCCTGTTTGCAATAAGAAGTTCCTCAACAAGAAATCGTTTTTTATTCTTCGATAAAGGTGAGAAAAGGGATGAAACAACATCATCCCAGCTTGATTCCCCGGAGATATCATAAGGATACGACCTTTTCCAACTAATACCGTCAAAATAACCCACGCCAGCGTCAGTTCCAACCCAAGCGTACTTGTTTTCACGGACGAAAACGGCGTTTATCTTATTGCTCGGAAGACCGTCACTTGTCCTGTAGGAATACCATCTTACACCCTTTTTTACGAACAACCCGTCATCTGTCCCAATCCATAATCCTCCCTCATCATCCTCATAAACACACCTTATATTCAAATTCGCTTTAGCACCATCACCAATAACAATCTTCTCCCAGCTCCTTTGCTCCCTTACGAATAATCCATTTGAAGTGCCAACATATAAGACAGAATTATTGCCTACTGTAGCGAAATTAATCTTGCCACCGAAAATTAGTTCGAACGGCAATTTTATCTTCTGCCTTTCATAAAGTTCAGGGTCTTTCTGAGTTGAATCAAGCCTATTTACAGCAAAAAGATTGGGAATAATTCTCGAATCTATCTCTTCTTTCGGTAGATTGGGCAATACTCTATATATAAGGCTTGATAACCGCTCACCGCTTTCAGCTTCAAGTTCCTCATAATTTATCCATTTATCGTTTTCGCCGAGTTTCATAAGCCCGCGATTCGTAACAATATAGAGCGTGTAGTTTTTATAACTGGTTGCCAATAGTGATGTTTTCATTACGGCGAGCGTGTAAATTGTATCATCTTGTGGTGGTTGTATATCATGCCATTTACTTGCGAGCGGGTATAAAGCAAGACCTGCGGGATTCCAGTATGTTGCTGTTGGGTCATCAGAAATTGCAGCAAATGCGCTACCCATACCAGCAGCCCGTGCACCAGGCTGAATCATAAGGAAAAGGACCGCCCCACGCCTTATATCTCCTTTTGCAATACCTGCTAAAATCACAATGAACATTATCACGCCCAAAAGCCTCTTCATCTAAAAACCTCCATTATTGTTTCGGTTTATTGGCTTATTCTTTCAAAAGTTTACCATATAGAATATAATCCTTTGTACCATCCTTTGCAACCATTCTATAAATATAAACCCCCTTTGCAACCTTTTTCCCGTTTTTGTCTATTCCATCCCATCTTATCATATTAAAACCCCTTTCTAAATATTGCTCATCTGATGACCATATCTTTCTTCCCGTTATTGTGAAAATATCGACAGAAACGAGCCCTGATTTGAGTAATCTAAATGTTAGATAGGTGTAATTCTTAAAAGGGCTTGGATAAGGTAGAATGTTAGCTATAGCGATTGTTCCAACCTCGCTAACAAAGAAATTAACGGTTTTCGTGCTGGAATTATTGAGATTGTCCCATGCCCTTATTGTTATGGTGTGAGTTCCTTGAGGGATTTTGCCAATTTTGTATCTTATAGAGCCTTTTGTTGCTGAACCTTCGTAATAATTGAAATAAGGCGCCAAATCCTCAGCGGACGCCTCATTATCAATCCACATAGTGATTGAATGCCCTGGAGCACCTGTTATATTTATTCCATGAGTATCGGATAGCTCAGCAAAAAGAATAGGTTCAGATGAAACCGTATCCCCCGATACAAACGACCGGTCATCAAGCCATATAGTTATCTCTGGTCCAGTTGTGTCTATTATTGTAATTAATGTACTTCCGGTAATGCTTATGCTATCACGCCCGCAAATGCAATCGCCAGTTTGATTCACAATATATCCAACAACTTTCGCCCCAGAACTTCCATAATTCACATCCTTTGGCACGAAAAAACTCATATCGAGCCCCGTTCCATTAATTGAGCCAAATCCACGGAATATCGGGTTTCCCTGCTTGTGGTATTCTATAATCATCGATGCATTACCGCCAACAGCGTATCTTTTTTCCATTTCTGAGTCAAAAGCGTGTATCTCTGCGTTCCCTTGAAACCCGCTTGGGCTTGCTATGTGAAGCTCTATCCAGCAGGGAGCCTCAAAAGATTCCGGTTGTACTGTAAAACTGAATCCGCAGGTAGGCGGTATGGCAAGATGCAAAGCGGGGTCGCCAATTATAAGGTATTGCGAGTCGTTCATCCTGTATAGTCCGCCACCCTCAAGCTTTGCAGAGATGAAATTCAAACCACAGGAAAGTGATGGACTTTGTATGAAAAGCTTTTTAAAGAACCTGCTATTAAGGCTGAAATTGGCATCAGACCCAGTTAACCCTGTCGCACCAATTGAGATTATTGTGCCACCTTCAGGATGTCTCAGAAGTTTTTCTGATGTTGACTCACGGAATGGCTCGTAAAACTCGCCAACCGAGCAGGAAGCCGAGAACATAAGCGAAAGCTTCTTCTTATTATTTAGCCTCACAACATCGGAGTTCGAATCGAAAAGGATCTCGTGAGCCCAAAGGTGATAATTCCCGTGCCCTATATAATTCACCACCACAGCACCCTCATTCCACATCTTTATAAGCTCTTCCCTCGCCAACGGCTTTGTCAAACTCGAGCTCATAGGAAACTCTATCATAAACAAATTCCTTATATTAGCAAGCGTATATATGAATTTTCTGAGCTCATCGGTCTGTAAAGTGTGCTCTGGCTGATTACCCTCATACCCAACATATTCATCATCCCCTGCAAGAATAAAAGTATTCCGCCAGAACCCCCACTCGGGCTCCTTAACATATGCGATTATCTTTCCCATAATCACATCAAGTTCCCCCTGTGAGCGAGCCGGCAATCTACCAATTGCCACAGATGGTAATCCGCTTGTAGAATCGGTAACCC
>JBAMLU010000040.1:0-6761 GCA_039793385.1 bacterium | reverse complement strand
GCTTGCCTCTTATCTTACAGAGTCCACAAAGAATATGACAAAGGAAAGAATTTTCAAAACGCTCGATAGATTAGGTGCAACACTATCGGTAACGAGCGGGAACAATACAATTGGCATAAGTATGAAATTCCCCGCTCAAAGTGTTGATACCGCATTAAACATCCTTTCTGATATTATTTTCAATCCCGGGGTTGATTCGATTGTTTTCCCACGCCTGAAGAAGGAAAAGCTGGCGAGCATAAAGCGGCAGGAATCAAGTTGGGGTTCGAAACTATGGAAGAATTTCAGGCAAAACTTTTTCACCAATCATCCTTACAAAAGAAACCCTGATGGTAGCGAGGAATCAATCGAGATTATAGGTTATGAGGATGTTGTGAGATTATATAGAGCTCTTTTTGTCGGCGGGAATGTTGTGGTTGCTATCTCCGGTCCTGAAAGAAGCGATAAGATTTTACCTCAAATTATTGATATATTTAGTAAAATACCGTCAGGTGAGGCTAATCCGCCGATGTTCAAAAGCGAGCCGCCAATAAGTAGGGACACAGTTATAATAATTCCAACAAAAGGAGAACAGGCGAGCTTCATTATCGGTTTTGATGCACCTCATATAGGAGATAGTTTGACTGCGGTAGCAAAGCTTATTGATGCTATGCTATCAGGTGTTTCTGTACCTCGTGGATGGCTTTATGAAAGCCTCCGCGGGAAAAGAGACCTCGTCTATTATATCTCAGCTGGACTCTGGCAGGGACCTGATATCGGCGTTTATACTATCTCTGCACAAACAAGTTTGGCAAAACTAAACGATGTTTTGAATATCATCTCAAAACAAATAAAAAAGCTTCAAAATGGAAAATTCAGTGATGTTGATATTGAACAGGCAAAGAAACTTCTTCTTATAGACCGCTCTTTTTCTACTGAATATCAATCATCAAGGGTTAGCGAATGGGCTCTTAATGAGCTCCTCCTTTCCGACCATGACCATGGAGAAAAAATGAGAAGGTGGATTCAGGGTGTCACAAAGGATGATATTATTAGATATGCCAATAAATATTTCGTTAAAAGCAAAACAATAATATTAAAACCTCAGGGGAAGATGTGAAAAAACTTCTTTTTAGAAATGGTTATATAGTGCCTATTTCAAGTGAGCCATTTGTTGGTGATATTCTTGTTGAGGATGGGATTATAAAAGAGGTTAAAAGGGGTATTTGTGTTGATGGGGTTGAGATAGTCAATTGTGAGAATAAGGTTGTTCTTCCGGGGTTGGTTCAATCACATATCCATCTTGCGCAGGTTCTTTTCCGCGGGCTCGCTGAGGATATGAAACTTCTTGAATGGCTAGAAAAAAGGATATACAAACTTGAGGCCGCACACACTCCGGAAAGCCTTTACTGGAGCTCTATTTTAGGGATAGTTGAGCTCGTGAGATGCGGGACCACAGGAATAATCGATATTGGTTGTGCAAGATATCCTGAGGCAATCGTTTCAGCAATGATTGAAAGCGGAATTCGAGGCTATACAGGCAGGATGCTTCTTGACGTTTCTAATGTGCCTAAGGAACTCACCGGGAGCACGGATAAGGTCATATTTGAGGCTGTTGAGCTTGTTGAAAAATATCACAAAAAGGGAGATCTGCGAATTGGTATTCTTTTTGCACCAAGATTCTCGCTTGCCTGCAGTGATGAACTTTTGAAATTGCTGCCCGAGCTTGCAAACAAATATGACACAATCCTCCAGACACACGCCGCCGAAACAATCGATGAGAATGATTTCACTTTAAAAACCAAATCTGCTACAAATATAGAGTATCTAGAAAGCGTCGGATTTCTCACCGAGAGAACCTCGATTGTGCATGCAATATGGGTAAATCCCAATGAGACGAGGATTATGAAGGAAAAGGGGGTTTCAGTTGTGACTTGCCCCACAACGAACCTCAAACTCGGCTCTGGAATTGCACCGCTTGAGGATTACAGAAAATTGGGGATTAATATCGGTATTGGTGCTGATGGTGCGCCGTGTAATAATATGCTTGACATTTTCAACGAATTGAGGCTCGCTAGTCTCCTGCAGAAGGTTAAGTATGGTCCAGATGCTTTGCCGGCAAAAGAGGTATTAAAGTTTTCCACAGCTAACGCACAGAAACTCCTTCGCATGCCAGTAGGTACTCTTGAACCTGGGAAGGAAGCCGATATAATTCTTTTGTCGCTTGACAATAAACCTCATTCCAACCCGAAATTGATAACCGATATCTACACAAGAATTATATACGAGAGCAAAAGCTCGGATGTAACTGATGTTTTTGTTAAAGGAGTTCAACTTCTTAAAAACGGCAATTTAACATTTATAGATGAAAATAAGGTAATCGAAAAAGCCAACTCAGAACTTAAGAAACTTCTTGACAGAGTTGTCCTCTATTGATATCTTTTTCAAAAAAGAATATGACAAGGGAAAAAGTAAGTGAGGTTTTTTATTTATTGTTTAGTATTCTTTTATTGAATGCTCAGGAGAGGGTTTATTATTCAGATGAGGTTGTTGTTATGGGTAGCCGTGAGGAAGAGGGATTTTTGTCAAATCCTGCTCCAGTTTATTCGACCGCTCTTCTGGACTATCTGAATATATATAGCTCTAATATCTCTGATTTGACATTGGTTTCACCATCTGTAAGGCTGAATATAAACCCCAAGAAAAACGAGATTCGTCCAAGTTTTAGAGGACTACCCGGGGAGAATGGGACAGTATTTATTAATGGGGTTGCGTTTGGGAATCCATGGGATAACACTTTTTTATTGAACGAGATGAGTAATGGTATGGTTTCGCGTGTTGAGTTTTATCCATCGGGTGGGGTTTTGTCGACACCTTCTGAGGGTATTGGTGGTGTAATAAACATTATTCCAAGGCGAGCTAAGAAATCTCTTGAGCTTGAAACACTTATTCAAGCCGGTTCATATGGATGGAGAAATGCAAGGGTCTTGTGCGGGGGAATGTTCGGCAAAGGTGAAATCATAATGAGTGGTTCGAGCACCAATTACGACGGATACCTGAAAAATACAGATTTCAAAAGCTATGACCTCTCTGGTAATACTAATTATAGAGCTGGCAGGTATGGGAATATAGGTTTTTTTACAACATTTCATACATCAGAAAAGAGTGCTTGGGGACCTCGTCCTGGTGAATTCTTGAGATTCCCTTTCTACCAAACATTTCTAACAAATTTATCGCATGAGGTAGAAATTGGTTCGAGGCTTAATCTTGTATCGAGGGTTTTCTTCTCTCGATGGGATAATTTACTTATCGCATATTCGGATAGCTCAATGACAACGGAAAAGTACAGGAGCTTACACCATAACAGGGATATAGGTGGGGAACTAATTAGTAATCTTGTTTTGAGCCCTAAAGCAGTTTTTTCTTTTGGCGGGACCGGCAAGGAAAGGAAGATGAGCACCACGAATGAGGGGGAAAAATCTGTCGGACGAGGGCAAGGGTTTATTAGAGGATTTTTCAGGGTTCATCCCCGTGTGAGCCTGCTTGTCGGCTCAAGGGCTAATTTCTCGGACGATTTCAGCTGGAGGCTCGATTATGAATCCGGAACAACATTTTTGCTACACGATAAACTTCGCTTGAAAATCCATCTGAGCCACCTTACAGGGTTCCCATCGCTTAGACAGCTTTACAACGAAAATCCCGATGAAACGGATCATTCAAACAAAAACCTCAAACCAACCATCTCCAAAAACTACGAAACAACCGTTCAATACGACCCAACTCCCATGATGAGAATAATGGTTACCGCATTCTATACCAGGGCACAAGACCTTGTGGGAACAGTCCGTCTTCCACCACCAACCCGTTTCAGGTTCGAAAACATAACAAGCGCAAGACTCACAGGGATTGAAATTTTCGCCAAAGGCAAGGTAAATAATTTCATTTCGTTTTTCGTCACCTACGCATACAACGACTCAAGGGATCTCTCGACCAGCGAACCACTTGAGCATTCAGTATATAATCGTGGTGGTGCAGGAGTTAATCTTTCATTTTGGAGGTTCAAGCCGATAGTTTTGCTTGAGTTCCGCTCGAAAGAAATTATAAGGGAATCATCGGGGAATATGGGATATCTCAAAGGATATTCTAAGCTCGACACAGGGCTTGAATTTACGATGTGGCGCAATAACTCTGTTTTTGTTTATATCGAAAATGTGACAGATAAGATATACTTTATAGCTGAGAATATGGAAGGTGAACCAAGAAGCATAAGGGCAGGCTTGAACATAAGCTATTGAAAAGGGGGGCAATAATGAGAAGAAAGGCTTTGCTGATTGCATTTGAGTGGGGTATTATCTGGGGGATATTTGAGGCTACGCTTGGAGGAGCTTTGAGTTACTTCCCTTACAGGGGCGCAATTATGAGCAATATAACGCTCGGGCTTGTTGCATACGGGATAGCAAGATCAAAGGATTACCGCGCAGCACTTTTTATGGGAATTATCGCTTCTCTTACTAAGCTAACGGATTCATTTATTCTTGGTGTTCCTGTGCTATCTAAAGTTATAATTGCCCCGGCGACAGCAATAATTATCGAATCGTTTGTGTTCTCGTTTGTATTCAGGTTTATGGGATTCCTTGAGCATAAGCGACTTTATATTGCCGGTCCTGTAGCGATTATGATTTCTTTCGCTATTATATCCCCCTTTTTTGTGTATAAAGGATTTGTGGAAAACTGGGCAATTATGATTATGAAGGTTGCACCAGCGGTTGGAATCTCGGTTTTCGTTTGCCCACTTATGGACCATTTGGAAAGAAGGTTAGAGGCTGGTGAAACAACACGATAACGATGAAAATCTTCATAACCGGGGAAATTGGGGTAGGCAAATCCACTGTTGCTAACATGATAGTTGAGCTTTTAGGTAAAAGTATAGCTGGGTTTGCAACTGTGCGCGTTGAGAACGGATTTGACATCGTTGATCTGAAGGATAGTGTTAGAGCGCCTATTGCACGGAAAAACGAAAAAGGGGAATTTACGGTATTTCTCGATGGATTTGAGAAACTGGGTGTTGAGGCTCTCGAGAAAGCCGCTAATGAAGATGATTGTGTTGTTCTTATGGATGAGATAGGCAGGTTTGAAATTAAGGCAGGTAATTTTACAAGGAAGGTCATCGAACTTATCCTCAGCAATAAACCTGTAGTTGCAGTTATTAAATATGAGGAAAATCCGTTTTTGGAACTTGTGAGGAGAATTTCGGCGTTTCATCTTTTTAAGGTGACAAGGGAGAATAGGGATAGATTACCATATGATATAGTTGAATTTGTCAGGAAAGACTGGCTTCAGTTGTGATGATTATCGACGAGGTATTAGATTCAATCAAAGATGAGGCGGGTGAGCACAGAGTAAAGGATATAATTGTTGGGCTTCGTCAAGTGCTTGTGGTACTTGATGATAATAGGGCAGGACTTAGTATGACCCTTCGCGGAAACTATACCAAGCTCCCTGATTCTACATTTGATCTTTTAAACCTTGCCAGAAGCTCCGACCCCCTTCAGGCATCGATTGGTTGCGCAACCATAAACGCATTCCTTTCGAAAAATGGGCTTCCCGTTGAGGTTGATGATACAGTTGATTTGTTCGATATTCTCCCTGATGATAGGGTTGGATTGGTTGGGAATATGTGTCCTATCGTGCCAAGGATAGAGGAAAAAGCCCGTGAGGTTATTATTTTTGAGGACAATCCTTTTTTCGGAACGCACGAAACTTTTCCCTGGTGGGCAGAAAAATTGGAACTTCAAGCTTGCGATGTCGCTATTACCACAGGAGTGGCATTCACAAATAAATCTATAGATGAGATTTTAGAATATTCGAAAAAAGCGAGATTCCGTGCAGTTGTTGGTCCATCAACGCCAATGAGTAATGTTCTTCTGGGTCCGGCAAGGTTCGATTTTATAGGTGGTGTGCGCATTGTTAATCTTGAAATGGCAAGAGATATCGTACTGAAAGGTGGGGGAACACGAAATCTTCAAACCTCTATTATGAAAACCTATATTTCCAGGAAAAGGAAAAATAAATCAGCTATTGTTCTTGCAGCAGGAGCAGGTGAAAGATTTGGATTCATCCCCAAAGCACTTTTAACGCTCGGTGATAAAACTTTCCTCGAGATAATAATTGATAAGCTAAGGCGCGTTGGTATTAATGATATAGTTGTCGTTCTTGGCGCTAAATCCGATGATATAAAATCAATAGTAAAATCTGACGAGGTTCGATTTGTCGTCAATTACGCCTGGCAAACCGGTATGCTGAGTTCTATAATCTCCGGCATTAACTCTGTTACTCCTGATGCTGACGCTGTTATGATTCACCCGGTCGATTTTCCTCTCGTAAAGATAGAAACTTATAAAATACTAAAGGATAAATGGTTAAGTGCTAAGCGGGGTATAGTTTCTCCATCATTTGAAAATAAATTGGGTCATCCGGTAATTGTTTCTCGTGGATATTTCGATGAGATAAGAAAAGTACCATCAGATAAGGGTGCCAGGGCTGTGATTCACGGATACGAGGGCAAAAAGGATTTGATAGTTGTTGAGGTTGATGATCCTTATGTTAGAATGGATATTGATACTGAAGACGATTATAAAAAACTAACTGATGAGGAATGATATATGGGTAGCATTGGTAAGAGTTTGCCGAGAAAGGATGGTTTACCCAAGGCAACGGGGAAAGCAATATTTACTGCGGATATTCACATACCCGGGATGCTTTATGCAAAGGTGAAAAGAAGC
>JBAMLU010000039.1:729-6922 GCA_039793385.1 bacterium | reverse complement strand
CCCCAACACCAGATGAATCAAGTAGTTTCCCCTGATAATTGAGTATCCTTGGCACTGCGGCTGAAAAGATAAGAACCGCTAACCCCACAATTGTCAATCTTCTTTTCATCTTTACCTCCTTTGACATTATAAGTATAATCTGCGTAAAAACGAATGTCAATTTTTTTAAAACTTTGCTATTAACGGTCAGGGAATTATATTTCTTTGTATATGACAAAGCCGGTAATTGTCATAATGGGACCCACAGCGGTAGGCAAAACAAGGCTTTCAATAGAAATTGCTCTTGAAATAGATGGCGAAATAATCTCCGCTGATTCTCGGCAAATTTATAAAGGATTTGTAATAGGGACATCAACACCTTTAGATTCACCCGTTCCGTATCACCTTGTGAATTTTCTTGAGCCGGAGAAGAGATTTAGTGCGATGGAATTCAAGAGATGTGCCGAGATGCTTATTAATGATATAGGCTCCAGGGGTAAGAATGTTATTGTTTCTGGTGGCACGGGGCTTTATATAAGGGCGCTTGAGGGCAAACTGTTTAGCGGGGAACTCCGCGACGAAAAGATTCGCGAAAAGATTCTCGCTCGATTTAAAGCAGGTGAAAATCTCTGGGAGGAGCTAAATAGAGTTGACCCGGAGCTTTCAAGTCGAATCCATAGAAACGATTTTGTGAGGATTGCTCGAGCTCTTGAGGTTTACTACATAACAGGAAAACCAATGAGTTTTTTTCATAAGCAGGGTAAATACGAAAAACAATCATTCGAGATCAGAAAATTCATTCTCACAATGGACAGAAACGAGCTCTACAAAAGAATAGATGAACGGGTTGACGAAATGATAAGAATGGGCTGGATTGATGAGGTTAAATCTCTTCTTGAAAGGGGAATAAATGAGGATGCTCCGGCATTTGAATCGGTGGGATATAAGGAGATAATCGCTTATTTAAAAGGCGAGATAAGTCTTGAGAACGCAGTCCGTAGAATAAAAAAAAGGACTCGTCAATACGCCCGCCGCCAGATAATATGGTTTAAAAAAGAAACTGATGCTACAATAATTGACCTCTCTAAAACAAGCCTGGAGAATGCCAAAAACTACATACTGAAAGAAATAGCCTCTTCATATTAAGCTGTTTTTGTATGGTTAATCTGAATTCCCTTGTTAGGTTTGTTTTGGCTCTTGAAAATTTTCCGTGGGGATTATATATTTTAAAGTTTAAGAGCAGGCAAATGTTTTAAAGAGCGAGATTTCCTTTATGATCAAGGTTTATGCGGATTAAAGAGCATCCTATACTTGAATTTCCCGAGCGGAGGAGGGTTGAGTTTTATTTTGAGGGCAAGAAGATTTATGGATATGAGGGTGAACCGATAGCCGCAGCGCTGCACGATAATGGCATTATGGTTTACCGCGATTCGATTAGATTTGGTCGTCCGCGAGGTTTTTTCTGCGCTATAGGGCACTGCTCCTCATGCTTTATGATCGTCAACGGGGAAAAGAATGTTCGCGTTTGTGTGACACCTCTTGTTGAAGGTATGAGGATTGAACGGATGAGGAAAAAGAAAGGCGAGCGTGAAAGTTGAGCTTTTGATAATCGGTGGTGGTCCTGCTGGATTGGGCGCAGCATACGAATCTGTTCGCGCGGGAGTTGAGACCCTTCTTATTGATGACGGACTAAAACTGGGTGGACAACTTGTTAAACAGACACATAAATTTTTCGGCTCAAAATTAGAATACGCAGGCATAAGAGGGATTGAAATTCCCGATCTCATTCTTAAGGAGATTGATGGTGCGAAGAATTTCAGGTACATACTTAATACGACTGCGCTCGGGTATTATGAGGACAAAAGCGTCGCAGTTTTAAGGGATGGGAAAGTGAGCATCGTTTATCCTGAGCGGTTGATTGTTGCAACTGGTGCGTCGGAGAAGATGCTCCCTTTCAAGAATAGCGACCTTCCTGGTGTATACGGTGCTGGTGCGGTTCAGACATTAATGAATGTTTACGGTGTTCTACCCGGTCGAGCTTCTATTATGATTGGCGCCGGAAATATTGGACTTATAGTTTCCTATCAACTTTTACAGGCAGGTGTTGAGGTTAAAGCGGTAGTGGAGATATCTAATTCTGTTGGTGGGTATTGGGTTCACGCCGCTAAGATACGAAGGATGGGTGTACCTATTTTAACGAAACATACGATAGTTGAGGCAATTGGTGATGAGGTTGTTAAAGGCGCTATTATCGCTCAGGTTGACGATTCATTCGAACCAATTCCCGGAACAGAGAAAAAGATAGATTGCGACACGATTTGCATCGCAGTTGGTCTTTCTCCCCTTGTTGACCTCCTCTTTCACGCAGGTTGCAAAATGGCTTATGTGCCCGAGCTCGGTGGTGAGGTCCCGCTACGCATCGAGGAAATGGAAACCTCTGTTAAGGGATTATATGTTGCTGGTGATGCATCTGGGGTTGAGGAGGCGAGCTCTGCTATGCTTGAGGGCAGAATTGCCGGACTTGCCGCCGCTAGGTCACTCGGTTATAAAATTGATGATTACGATTCAAGAATAAGTAAACTACTTGATGAGTTGAAAAAGCTTAGAGAATCTCCAGTGTTTGAAAGGGTAAGAAAAGGATATGAACATCTAAAGGGGTTTTAATATGCTCGAGAAGGACGGTGTGCCTGAAGATTTTGATATAGAAAAGATACTCCCACCACATAATAGAAGAAAGTCTCATCCATATGTTGTTGTTGAATGTTTTCAGGAGATACCATGTGACCCCTGTTATGAAAGCTGCCCATTTAGCGCATTCGAACCTTTCAAACATATCAAGGATCTGCCCAGGTTAGATTATCAGAAATGTACCGGATGTGGAATTTGTATCTCCTATTGCCCGGGTCTTGCTATATTTGCTGTTGATGAAACGAACGATAAATATGACCTTGTGAGCATACCTTACGAATTCGTTCCTCTTCCAAAGCCAGGCGATAAAGGTACAGGTTTAAATAGAACTGGTGAACAGGTTTGTGAGTGCACGGTTCACCGAGTGAAAAAGGTAAAGAATAAGACGCATATACTCACTCTAAAGGTTCCAAAGGGTATGGGAAATATTGTAAGGCATTTTGTCCCATTTAAAACCGAACATCATTCATAATCCCTCTTTAAAATGGGTAAGAGTAATTTCCTCAAATTCGATTTCCCTCTTTGCACAAGGCTTTCTATGGCTTTTACCGATTTGCTCATTATCTGCGATGTCTCTTTGTAAGAATATCCTTCTATTTGTGTTAAGATTATCGCTATTCTCTGCTTGGGTGGAAGTTTCATAAGTGCATCTTGCACCAGCGCATCCTTTAAAAAATCCCTTTCCTCATTTTTATGTGTAAACGATGCCTCCTTAAGTTCTTCCAGATTTAATCTCTTTTTCTTTTTATAATCAATGGCAGTATTAACTGTTATTCTGTAAATCCATGTAGAGAGGCTTGAATCCCATTTAAACCTACTTGCTGAACGCCATATCTTCACAAAAACATCGGATGTTATTTCGTCGGCTTCCTCCCTATTTCCTGCATACATAAAAGCAATTCTGTAGACCTTAGGGGAAAACATATTGTAAAGCTTCTCAAATGCCTCCTCATCACCCCCTATTATCCGCTCGAACAACTCCTTTAAATCCATAATATTTCCCACAATATAAATTATCTACTCTTTCTGTTTTTAAAAAGGATTTTTTATTTTCGCTTGATTTTAACTCTATTAGTCTTATTATAAGATATATGAGAAATCTGGTGTGTGTCATAGTTTTGCTTATTTTTCCTGTGGTGCTCTTTAGTGAAAGCGAAAAATCGATTATGTTTTATGTTGAAGGTATTATTGAAGAACTTCAGGGAAACTCGTCTGCTTATAACTGGTATACACTGGCGATAGATGAAGAGCCTGGTAATGAGGAGCTCCTATTTGAGGTTAGTTCGAGCATGATTAACAAAGGGTTTAGTGTAGAAATTGTTGATATGTTTGCTCCGACAATCCCATATATAAAAAAGATTCAAGATAAGGAAACACTCCTTAATATTGCCCGTCTGTACATTGGGCAAAACTTGGATACCACCGCTTTAAAATTTCTTGAAAGAGCATATGAAATTGCCCCTAATGATGTTGATATTATGCTCGAACTTGCCCGTGTTAAGGGAAGGTTGGGTAAGAATAAGGCTCGAGACAAATTAATAAAAAGGATCGAAAACGCATCCACAAACAATAATCCTTATGCATTTATGGAACTCGGAAACTATTACTACGATAAGGGAGATTATAAAAAGGCCCTGAATTATTATCTATCAGCAAAATCTTCGCTGTCGTATTTTCCTCTTTATTCTTTCAATTTGATAGAAAGGCTTGTTCATTCGGCTGTTGAGATTGGTGAATATTCGCTTGCAGTTAAAAATTTCTTCGAAATTCTGGATGCCGCAAAGGATAATCGGATTAGCATAGGAGAAAAACTATATGATGAAATTTTCAGTATACTTAAGCGGGGTGAAGTAAGATTAAGTTATGGTGAGGTCGAGAGTTTTTTGCGGAGTT
This sequence comes from bacterium, assembly GCA_039793385.1. GTDB lineage: Bacteria > UBP14 > UBA6098 > JBAMLU01 > JBAMLU01 > JBAMLU01. Next base: position 2,362 of record JBAMLU010000039.1, on the reverse strand, counting down.
TTCATGAATCTTATCCTGGTCGTGAGGATGTTTTTTTTGAACTTATTAGCTTAAAAATTGCAAGTGGGGAATACAAAGATGCAGTAGATATGATTGAGGAAGAGATTGCGAAAGGTATAAAGAATCTTTCGCTGGCATTTTATTATCTTTCAAAAGCTTACTATGGACTTAAGGACACTATCAATGCAAGATGGTATGCGCAGTTGATGGTCGAGAATTTCCCGACATTGGCTGATGGTTATATATCTCTTTCTGATTTTTACGCAAAGATTGAGCTTTATCAAAGGGCTCTCGACATTATTGAGCAAGGTTCGAGTTTGGTTAGAAAAAATAGGGAGAAACTCGATTTACAGAGGATGAGAATCCTTTTTAAAGCTAAGCGATACAACGAATGCGCCAGATTAGGTGAGTCTGTTTTGAAAGGAACCCCAAAGGATATTGATATTATGCGTTTGCTTGCCTATACCTTTTTTCAGCTTCAGGATACAACAAAGACCATCGCTATTTACGATAAGATATTGAAATATCAAAAGGATAGGGCTGAGGATTTGAACAATTTTGGCTATTTTCTTGCATATTTTGAGAAAGAGCTTGACAGGGCTTATTCTATGACCAAAAGGGCACTCGAGATAGAACCGCTAAACCCATCATATATGGATAGCTACGGCTGGGCACTTTTCAAGCTCGGGCAAGTGGATGAGGCTGAATTCTATATTACAAAAGCCCTGATGCTCGAACAGGATGACGGTCCCATATGGGAACATCTCGGGGATATATATTTTAAAAAGGGTATGGTTGAAGAGGCGCGAGCGTTATGGAAGAAGGCGTTAAAGCTGGGAGATATCGAAAACGAGCAAGAGCTTATAAAAAAGCTCCAATCGCTGGAATAGTAGCAATACTTATTGCCTGCGCAAAAATCGCTCCCCCTCCCGGCATTCCAACTGAAATTGAACCTCTAAAACTCGTTTACTCTTATCCTTCTCAAATGGAAACAAATGTACAAATTGAAAGCCCAATATTATTGAGATTCAACAGAAAAATCAGGATTTCTGAAAAAGATGTTCTCATTTCTCCGAGAATAAGTGGGTTTGAGGTTAGGGTTAAAGGTAAGGAGATTGCAATCAAATCATTAAGGCTTGAAAAAGACAGAACCTATCTTATAACCTTAGGACCATCACTCCAAGACCAGTTCGGCTCTACCCCATCTAAACCACTCCAGCTTATATTTTCTACAGGTGACTCAATAAGCAATTCCTCACTCTCAGGTTATGTAGTCGGTCCCGACCTAATCCCAAAAGAATCCGTAATAGTTGGACTATTCGAACATTTTAGCATGGAATTCTCCGATACAGTATCCCCAATTTATTTCACAACTACCGATAAGAATGGATTATTCATTTTGAGAGGATTCCCTGACAATATCGAAAAATTCGTCCTTATAGCCTTTGCTGACCCTGATAGGTCACTATTATTAAGCACGAAAAAAGAGGGTAGAGGATTTGGGTCATGCGAAGGAATGAAGGACAATTGCGTGATATTTCTCACAGACGCTCAGAGAAATAATATAAAGGAGATAAGACGGGATAGAGAAGGTTTTTATGAAATCGAGTTTCAAATGGGACTAATCTAAGTT
>JBAMLU010000039.1:0-719 GCA_039793385.1 bacterium | reverse complement strand
CAAAAAGCGATGATGGGAGATTTTGGGTTTATATTTCCCCTATGGAAAACAATATTATAAAACTTATTCCTGCGGCTACTCTCGAAGAAGAAGGTATTCCTGTTAGGATAAGCGGCATAGTAAATGAGAATTTTACAAGCCAAAACCTGGAGATAACCTTAAATGGTGAAAGAATAAACGATACAATTCCACCAAAGATGTATCTTATCAATCCTTCTATAGGTTCATCGGGGCTTGGAGTGGAACTTATCCTGAGTGAACCGGTTGATAAATTTGAATTTTCAATCAGTAACAAGAAGGGTAGCGGATATGAGATTTCCTCAATTGATACGCTTGACCCTATAAGATATGTGATTTACACAACCCCGCCTCTTTTACCTGGCGATACGATTATTGTGATTCCGTCTAATGGCAGGGATTTTGCTGGCAATGAGATAATTAAAGAACCGCTCGGGCTTGGCTTTGATTCTCCCAAGGAATTTGGTGCGCTCAAAATTTACACGGAGAGGTTCGAACCTGATATAATGCTTTATTTTTATTCAACATCAAGAAGATTTGTTATCCCGATTTTTTCACCAAGCGTTTTTATAAAATATGTTCCTGTTGGTTCTTACAGGGTTTTGAGCTTCGTTGATACTGACCATTCAAGAACATATACCGCTTGCACCGATAATTTTAAAGCCGAACATATTCTTGTTTGTCCTCAGACAATTTTTATA
>JBAMLU010000038.1:38602-45513 GCA_039793385.1 bacterium | reverse complement strand
TCGTTCGAATTTATAACGAGAAACATCCACCAAAAACCCGATACAACTGGCATAGTTGCTAACTTTTTCAACTACCCTAACCCAGCTCGAGCTCTCACATATTTAAGGGTGAACCTCGTAAAGCCCGCTACAATAAAGCTCGCACTCTATGATATTGAGGGAAGAAAGATTTTTGAAACTATAAAGGAAAATCCTTAGTGTAATTATTTTGAGCTCCCTTATGATACCACAATTTTGCCATCAGGTGTTTATTTTGCAAGGCTCGAGGCTAAAACAAACGATGGCGAAAGATGTGTAAGGTTCATAAAGATTGCTGTGATTAAGAATGAAAAATGAAAAAATGATGAAAGGGGGAAATATATGAGAGCGATATTTATAATAGGGGCGGTTGGTATAATTTGCGGAACAATTTATGGAAGAGGTTTTGATAAGGATTTATTGGGCAGTTCTGCGCTTTTGAATAAAGCGAGTGAGGAGCATCTTGTGCTTTCGGAGCTTAACCGGCAAACAAAAACATTGGCACAGCTCACGAGTGATAATGTAGATGAAAGGGTGCCGTTTGGCGGAGCAGGTATTAGATCGGTTCCAAAAGCACTTCTTTTTTCGCTTGTAGTCCCTGGCGCCGGCGAGTTTTACTGCAAATCCTATCTTAAAGCTGGAATAATGCTAGGGTTTGAGGCTGCTTTCTGGGTGATGTATTTCACATATGATAGGAAGGGCGATAATAAGACGAAAGAATTCGAGGCATTTGCTGATGAGCACTGGAAAAAGGATTTGTATCTGGCATGGCTTTCAATTGCGGATACAACAGAAGTTCCACCGGTTGAGCATCTTCCCGAGACAAAGGATCAGCAATATTACGAGATGATAGGCAAATACAACTGGTTCTTGCCAGGCTGGGATGATTTCAATGGAGACCGACAAGACCCTAACCCTCGACACCTTAACCAGAGCTACTTGGATTCTATGGGTATTGGCTCGCGGAACAGGGAAATTTACCTCGAAATGCGCGCAAAAGCCAATAACTACTACAAAACAGCAAAATATTTCATCGGGGCGTCGATAGTTAACCATGTTGTTTCGGCGCTTGACGCAGCATTCACGGCTAAAAGAAAAAACGATGCGATACATCGAGGATTCTCTGACTTCCATATAAGATCGAGATTCGTTGTGAATTCTTATGCACCAGAATACAGGATTATGCTTGAGGTGAGTTTCAGATGAGGCGAGTTATTTTGGTTTTGCTTTTGTTTTTTTTCTTACAAGTATCCCTTGAAGCCACAATATTTGAAACCACAACGGAGATAAGCAAAAAAAGCATTGCCAAAGCGATGGGGTTATCGTTATTGCTCCCGGGGCTTGGTGAATATTATTTAGGTGATATAAAAACCGCTTTTAATTTTTTCGCTGTTGAGGCTGGGATATGGACAACAACATCATATTTTTATGCCCGCGGAAAATGGCTCGAGGAGGATTATAAAGGGTTCGCAGTTTCTTATGCAAGCATAAATCCAAACGGAAAATCAGACAACTTTTTTGAAAAACTATGCTTTTACCTAACCCGTGACCAGTACAATTTTGAAACATTGCTTATGACCGAAAACAAGTCACTACTATTCCCAGAAACCGATGATTACTATTGGCAATGGCAAAGTGAAGAATATATGAACGAATACCATCGTATGTGGACAAAAAGCAAAACCGCATACCGTGATGCAAGAATAATGCTTGCAATAGCTGGTGTAAACAGATTTATTTCGGTAATAGATATTTTAAGGATAAGGTTTTTCTCGGGGTGGGGCGAAAGGTTTACGATTATATTAGTGCCACAAAACCTCAACAATACAAGTTTGGGGCTTGGAGTAAGAATGAATTTTTAATAAATTAAAGAGAGCTTCTCCTTGCCGATTGTAGTGGATTCACCGTGACCTGGCAAGACAATTGTATCATCTGGTAGCATGAAAAGTTTTTCGAGGGACTTGCGCAAATCATTGTGGGCTCCGCCTGGAAGGTCTGTTCTTCCAATCCCACCATTAAAAAGTGTATCGCCTGAAAAGAGGTAATTTTTTACAAGAATAGAGATACTTCCAGGGGTATGCCCAGGAGTATGAATTAGTTTGAATTTTTGACCAATAAGTTCAAGTTCCTGCTCATCTTTTAGAAGGAGATCGGCTTTTATTGCTGTGGGTTTGCCGAGCATAAGGGATAGATTTGCCGATGGATTTACAAGCCCTCGTGAATCAAGGTGGTGTATCGCAACAGGAGCTTTAAATATCCTGAGGAGTGGTTCAAGGGCGCCGAAATGGTCATAATGTGAATGTGTAAGAAGATACAACACGACATTTAGCTTGTTCTTTTCGATGGTCTTTATAAGTGTTTCGGGTTCACTGCCGGGGTCGATAAGTATTGCTTCGTTATTATCAATCACGAAATATGCGTTCGTTCCGAATTCTCCAACAACATTCCTAATCAATTTCATCGCTTCCCTCAACATCAATATGAACCACAACATCTTTGCAACTAACAATTGATTTCACAATATCTCTCACCTTCTGTGATAAACGATGAGCTTCTTTGACCGCGAGATTCTCCGGCACCTCAATATCAAGGCAAACGACCATCCCCTTTTCGGTGTTAGCAATTATAAGCCCATGAAAGAATTTTATATCAGGTACTCGGGCGAGTGCTTCCCTTATTTTTCTCTCTACATCTTCCTTTTCTAAAGCTCCGTCTTTTTGAGGTTCAATATGGATGAGGAATTCCTTTACAAGCGGGAACTTTGCCAATACAGCCCTTTTTATTTTGTGTGCGATAGAGTGCGCTTCATCAATGGGTAAAAGCGGGTTAACCTGAATATGTATGTCGAGTTCTATTTTCCCCCCAGAAATTCTTGAACGAAGAAGATGTGCCCCCTTAACATCATCAAAGCTATTCACATACTCGAGAATCTCTTTTTTTAACGCCGGCTGAATTGATCTGTCGGTGAGCTCTGTGAATGAGAGTTTCAAAAGGTTAAATGCAGTTCTGGATATCATAATTGTGATGATAATTGCGGCGATGGGGTCGAATATTCTGTAGCCGAGGATTGAAAATGCTATGCCTGATGATGATGCAACAGATGAAAGCATATCGGATTTGGCATGTTCTGCTCCCGCCATAAGCGACGGACTTGAAAGCCATCTCGCCCGCTTTTTGAAATATTGATAAAGATAAAATTTGACAACTATAGAAAGCACTGCCCCCAAAAGTGCTACACCTTTTGGCACCTCATTTTCTTCCGCAATTATTGTTTTAACTGCCTTGATAATTATCCCTATAAGCGCAACAAATATGAGTAACCCAACAACTCCAACAACAATTGATTCTATTTTACCGTGTCCGTAAGGATGTTCCTCATCGGGGGGTTTCTCCGAGTAGCGGAATCCTAAAAATATAATAATGTCGCCAACAGTGTCCGAGAGCGTATCAAAAGAATCCGCAATAAGTGCCTGACTTTTCCCGATTATACCTAAAAAAAGCTTCACAACAAAGAGGATTAAGTTAACAATTACCGCCGTAATAGCGTACCGTTGCTTTTTTAAAATCATATATCTAATATTGAGGGATAATAAAGCACCTTATACGGATTGTGTAATATTCTATTTTTTCGTCGTCGGCTTTGGCTTTTCTTCTTTTTTAGCCGCAGAGAATATCACTTCCTCTAAATTTTTCCCGGCGTTTTCGTAAAGGAATTTTGCATCATCAGCAAGCTCGCTCTGTGGATATTTCTCAAAAACGACCTTGAAATATTGTTTGGCTTCATCCGTGCGCTGAAAGTATTCGTTATTTATGAAGCCAAGCATAAAGTACCATTTATATGCGCTTGTGTCATCGGGATACCTATTTATGAGGGTTGAATAACATTTTAGGGCATTTTCGTATTTTTGTTCGCCAAGTTCAAGAGAAGCAATGGTTTCGAGTTCCCGTTTAGATATTTGATTAAAAACCTCATCTGCCTTGGTTTTGTTGCTCTTCTCAAGAAGCATGCCCAATCTCAACCTCGCAACAGATGCCTTTACCTTGTCAAACTCATCCGCTACCTGAATCGCCTCATTATAAAAAAGAAGCCTTTTATCTGTAGTGTCTACCTCAGCAGCCTTAATTAAGTCATCAACGAACTGTGTCTCATATTCTCTTATCTTTTCGCTTCTTGGATAGTATTTTATTAGGTCGCGCTCGTATTTTATTGCTTCAAGAATCTCTCCCTTGCTTTTGGCTTCCCTTGCAAGTCCGAGATATTCATCCTCTGTTTTTTTCCTGGCGCATCCTGCCACAACTATCAAAACCATCAAAAGAGATAAAACCCTTTTCATCTTTACCCCCTTCTTTATCTTTATTAATTTAACTTTCCCTTTCCAATTAGCAAGGATTATTTTATATTTATTGTCACGGAAGCAGGGCTGTTGAGAAGGTTTTTGAAAAGTTTGATACTTTTCTGTTTTATTCCTCATTGCTTATTTTCTTATCTTGAAAGCTGGCGTGTCCAGTTCGAACTGAATAAATACGATACACTATACATTTCCCCGGAAACTACCTCAACGACGCCGGCAATCACATACACAAAAATTATCTTGCTTGGCAAGGTTGTTACTATGGATGAGTTAAAAAATGGTGCTATTGAGGTTATTGATGATGGATTTGTTGCGGTTGAGGGTGAGAAGATAGAGTATGTCGGTAGAATCTCGGAGCTCGGAAAACTTCAAATAGATTCTACTCGGACAATTATTATCCCTACGAATGGAATAATTTTCCCCGGGCTTATAAATGCTCATGACCATATTCATTATAATTTTCTTCCATTGTGGGATATACCCAAAAAATACACGAACCGATACCAATGGGGAGACGATAAAAGTCAGGTTATTGATATTAAGTATTGGCAGAAGATAATGTGCGGAAAGAAATATTTCGGGCTTGAAACGGAACTTGTTAAGTATGCAGAGGTGAAACAACTGATAAGCGGAACAACATCAGTACAGGGTTCGCCAAGCGGTTCAAAAAGATTTTGCAGGATGCTTGTCAGAAATATGGATGTTAGCCCTAATTTTGGTGAGGATAAGATGAGCGCATATGTGAGACCGATTAAGGATGTTGAAAGCTCAAAGGTGAAGAAGTGGATTGGGAAGATGGATTCGGGCGAGCTTAAGGCTTTATTTTTGCACATAGCTGAGGGTACCGATAAAAAGGCAAGGGATGAGTTCAAGTATCTTGTTGATAAAGGGCTTGGACGGAAAGAGGTGATTATCATTCACGGTGTTGGGCTTGAGGAGCCTGAAATAAAATATATGGCAGACAATAATATGACGCTCGTCTGGTCGCCAACCAGTAACCTTCTTTTATATGGCAAAACCGCAAATATACCTTTATTTATCCGTTACGGTGTTAATATAGCTCTCGGAACCGATTGGAGCCCATCTGGTGGAAAAAATCTTTTGTGTGAGATGAAAATCGCTTATAACTATGCTAAAGAGAAATGGGGTGAAATTATTTCTTTTGAGGATATAGCCAAAATGGTAACCGTTAATCCTGCCCGAGCTTGTGGCTGGGAGCAATATGTCGGAAAGATAAAAAAAGGAATGTATGCTGATATTCTTGTGATAAGAGATATCGATCAGGACCCGTTTGAGGCATTGCTTAAAGCAACCGAGCGTGATGTTGTTCTGGTTTTAGTAGGTGGAGACCCACTTTATGGTTTATGTGATATTATGCGAATTCTTAAGCCCGGTGATTTTGAGCACATTTACACATCCTGCGGGTTCGATATGTGTATTGATATAACAAAGGAAAATGTCGAACTCGGATGGCAAAGGCTCAAGGAAATAGTTGATACATTAAGTTTCGCCCTAAGTGCTGATACTTCATATATGAAAAGGAAGTTCAGCGATGAGAAGCTTTTAAGCTACAAATCTTTTGGCGAATATATCCAGAACGAATTTCCAGGACTACATCAATGCATGCTTGACCCGTTGTTCCCATCAATGGATAGGTTCTTTTTCTGGAGCCTTATAAAAGCCAGTTCCCCCGATTGGAACTTTGACCTTCAATATATTTATTATAACTGGTAATATTTTGACTAAATTTCAGCATCCTGACGGATCTTTTTCCAAGCTAACATAACCTTAGCTCTTAATTCGTCTGGTTCGCCGGTGTTTCTAATAATCAGAGTTATATATGGAGTTGCTCTTTCAGCGAGTTCGCTTTGTGCTTTAACCCTTTTTTCAGCTTCCTTTATATCAAATTTCCGTTCCTCAACAAGTCGTTTAATTCTGTGCCACTGCGGGGATTGGATATATACGATGTGGTCGAAGGATTTAACAATCTCCCATTCACAAAGCAAAGCAGCATCAACAACCACTACCCCAGGAAAACCACCCTCCTCTAAATTTTTCAATCGCTTTGCTATTTCCTCTTCAATCTTCGGATGTGTTATCTCATTGAGTTTTAATATGTTATCTTTTGTCGCGAATGCAAGTTCCCCAAGTTTTTCCCTGTCTATACCTCCGTTTTTATTAATTATGTCCCTGCCGAAATAATCGATGAGTTCGCTTATAACATCCTTTTCCATAAGGACCTGATGCCCTATTTCGTCAGCATCTATAACATAAGCACCAAGCTTCCTAAAAATTCTTGCAACAAGGGTTTTTCCTGAGGCAATTTCCCCCACAATACCAACCTTTTTCATATAAAATAAAATAATTAAAAATGAATATCTGTCAAGTTAAATTGGGAATACCTCCTATGTTGCAAAGAGTTACGCCGTTTCTATCTCCAACTTAAAAATAACATTACCCCCTTTTGTATAAGGCTCACCAGGGTCTGGGCAGGAAATGTAAAAAGAATTTTTGCTTTTTGAACCAAGGTCAATTGGTGAG
>JBAMLU010000038.1:29582-38592 GCA_039793385.1 bacterium | reverse complement strand
CGATATTATTGATGCAAATTCAAGGATTGAAAAAAGCGCATGAGAACAAAGAGGTATAGGCGACTCAACAATATATCCATCATTTATTTGGAATTTGTCCCCATGTTTGAATACTGGACAAGTTCCGATTATTTTCTCTACACTCACAATTATTTTATGTTTCAAATCAATCCTTTCGTTATGAGAGCTTTTTCAATCTTTTTAATTGATGATGCTCCGAGCCCTGCTGAGGTTAGTTTGCCGGAGAAATAGGCGTTGCGTAAATCATCCCAGGAGTTTACTTTGAGAGTATCGTGAAGTTTTCTCATTATACGGGGCGAAAGTTCGCTCTCACGCAGAATCGAAAGCATCTCATCAGAAATTTTCCCAGTCAATTCAGCATGCTTCTTAAGTTTCCCGGTAGCGAGAATCTCTTCAATTTTCTTTTTTATGATATCCCCTATACCTTTTATTTTTTCGTTTTTCTCGAGAAGTTTGGCAATGGGGATTTCAAGTTCGCTTATGATTTTTGATGCGTTTCTGTAAGCATTAACCTTAAACGGATTTTCGCCCAAAAACTCGCTTATAAGCGCAAGGTCCCTGAATATTTCAGCTATCTCCTTGTTTGTCATGCCTATTTCCCCATATAAGGTAATACTGTTTCCATCTCACCCGCAAGTCTTTTCATCCTCGATTTCACCCCTTGTGTCCGTTCGAGTTTTAAGGCGATAGAATCGAGAAATTCCGCTGTTGATATGAGTTCGCTTATCAATTCGGGCTCTCCGCCTTTACGGGATATTTCATCAGCAAGTTCCCTGTAATTTTCTGCAACTTTTTTATAATTGTATGCCCTTAACCTTACCTGATAAGCGCTCTTGCTCCCTTTACGCAAAAATTCGATGTTATCTTTTAAGATCGAATATCGGGAGGGTAGCTCTATATCTTTTATCTCTTTTGAGGATTTTTTCTCAGCTGGTGTGCCGGCGCTCTCTTCTGAAGTTGCGCTAAGCGTCTCCTGAAAAAGCAATGACGATGGTTTGGAGAGAATTGTGGTATCAATAAGCGTTACCGTTTCAGTTTCCGAGGGAATTGCTGATATTGGCGGTAGTTCCCTTTTCTTTTCGATCCTCTTAACCATCATCGTATCACTGTCAACACTATACACCCTATCAACAGGGTATTCGTATGTCTTTTCTTTCTTCCCGGAAAGAGTAAAAATCCATATAACAAGAAATATCCAGCATATGCCAAGCACTATTATAAGCAGGGTGTTCTTTTTCATTTGAGCAATATAGCCTTTTTAACGATCATTTTCTCATCGAGTTTTACCACAAAGAAATATAATCCGGATGGAATTTTTTCGGGTTTCCATACGATTGTATGTTTATCTGCTTTGAGTTCGAGCTCATCAACCCTACGCCCAGTTATATCAAAAATAAAGAGCCTTATAAATTCGCTTTTCTGTGGTGCAGAGTAGCGGATTTTAACTGAATTATTAAACGGATTTGGGAAAATTTCAATTGACAAATTTGTTTCGTTTATTTTTTCTTTTAAGCTTGATGGTTGTGGTTGGCAAGCCATTCCGGTTCGGGATTGATTTCCTCGAGCTGTTGTCCAGGAATGGTCGAGATTGGTTTCGCGGCTACCAAGGTCCCAGATGTAAATATGGTCATCATAGGTAGTCACGATAATTGAGAGCCCAATGGAATCGTTTAATGTCGCGATTGTTGGGGTTGCAAAGATAGAATTTGTCACCTTGAGTGGGAACCCCGGTACCTCATCCCCGTTTATCTCAAAGGCTGATACAATCATACTATCGTTGCTGGCAAATATTATCTCCGGGGTCGTATCGCCATCAATATCAACAATTGCGGGTTCGCTCCATGAGGCATTCCCGCGAGTTGGGATTGGCCAGCCAGGAAGTGGTGTACCACGGTGGTTTAGAAGAAGGAGCTGGTTTAATCCGCCTATCGCAATCTCGCATATATTATCACCATCAATATCGGCAACCGCGGGTCCACCGATTCTTTCACCATAGAAAAATAGCCATAAAGGAAAACCTGTGAGTGTTATTCCTCTGTGGTCAATAGCATATATCTTGTTCGCTGATGTTGCGAATGCAATTTCAAGCGTTGAATCTTCATCATCAAGGTTGCCTATACCAATACCTGAGCTTATCCATCCCTCAGTATAAACCGGAAACCCATCCCTTAATCTTCCATCTCTCTCAAATACATAAAGAATCCCTATCGACCTTAACGGGTTAGAACCGCCAGCAACAATGAGCTCTACCTCACCATCATTATCTATGTCCGCAACAGCCGGTGATGAATATGAATATCCGGATATATCAAGGCTATCATCAAGCCGCTTAAAAACACCATCATCCATTGAGCCCGGGAAAAATCTTCCGTCAGGTTTAAGTATATAAAGAAGTTTGTTTTCGGTTACGAGAATTATCTCTTTAAGGTTGTCATTGTCGATGTCATAAGAAACTGGCGTAGCAATAACTGGTCCGTCAAGGCTTAATGGCCATCCGGCGCAAACTGTGCCATCTGGATAAATAAGATATGCCTTATTTGGTATACCTCTTGTAACAACGAAAAGTTCTTTCCTGCCATCACCGAAAAAGTCATCAATGATTGGTGTTGCCCAGAATCTGCCGTTTTCAAGCGTGAGTATTGGGTCTGGGACGGAAAGGGTTATATCGACAATGTCATTCCCGTTTTCCATAAAGGCAAATACCTTGCCGTTAATAGTAGCAACGAATACCTCTTTTTTCCCATCGCCGTCTATATCCCCAACTGATGCTGAGGAAAAGATTATTGAGCCTGATGGAAGTTTAACGGGGAAGCCTGGGTGAAATGCAAATGTTGTCCAGGATTTAATGGTATCTGATGGTGTGCTTTCGTTCATTGATGAATCGACTGAGGTTACATAGTAATAGTAGGTTGTCCGTTGAGGTAAATGAGTGTTCCTGTATATTGTTGCTAAAGTTATTAGCGTAGGCGTTATAAGATTGAAAGGTCCTGTGACTGTATCGGCTCTGTAAACACGGTATCCCTGTATAAAGCTCGAGCCTGAATAAGGTGGTGACCAGCTAAGCTCGATTGAGTTTTCGAACCCCTGCCAGGAAAGTTCTCGTGGCGGTGACGGTTTTCCGAGCATAACATTGAAAGACTGAATTAGTTCTCTTCCCATTCTTACACTGAGCTTGAACATAATGCCACCATATAATATGGTTCTTCCCATCACAAGCTCGAACATCGTTAAGATGGTATCTGACTCCGCAAGTTCGCTCACAAAAAATGAATCAGACAGGATCGTTATATCTGAATCGTATGGAGCAAGTTCCATTCTACCGTTCTGTAAAGTTCCTTTCCCTTCGTTAACAACTAAAAGTGAAATCTCTCCTCTTTCGCCGGGGTCGGGCATAAAATCGCCATTTCCATAGAGTGTGTCAATGTATCTTACCGAGACAACCTTAATAATTGGACCATATGCAGTAAATGTTATGGTATCTTTATAGATATTACCGTTACTTTCCAAAGTGAGTTCAATCGAGAACTGCCTCTCACCGGAGAAAGTGTCGTTCACAAAGGATAATGCATTTGGTACAAAAAGGCTTTCGCCAGTTGAAAGCGGGCTTGAGATATTTTCCGTTGAATCGAGCATTATTAGACCAAAAGAAAGCGCATTTCCTATAATTGATATATTGCCACGCCCGAGCCCGTAGTTTTTCACTGTGAGGTCGATGAATGCCTCGAATCCTGAGCGAGGTATTCCTGTTGTATCATCATGTATCTTCCAGTGGGTGATAAATGGTCTTGGGCTTGTGGTTGCGTAAATCCTAATCGAATCCTCAAATGGCAACGACCGACTTGAAGCAGCATAAATCTTAACAAATCCCAACTCTGGCGAGCGAATTGATAGTGTTGCAACCCCGCTTTCATCCGTAATGCCCGAGCTTCTCCACCCATAAGCATCAACCGCAACAACCCTGACACCATCCGCAGCTGAACCATCACGACCATAAAACCTGATATTGAATGTGCTTATGTTATTGGGAATGCTATCGGGACGCTCTACATAAAGGCTTTCCGGTCCACCAGGAAAATAAAAATCAACAAGTGGATTACCATTTAAAAGGTATGTATAAATAAGATATCTGTCAGGGATGATTCTCATTAGAAAGTTCGTGTAAATTTCGCCTATGAGTGAATAGGGTTGAATAAGGGATTCGATGAAGTATTGGTCGGAAAATATCTGTGTTGTCCATACGGCTCCGCTTGTACCAATAAATCCTATTCCACCGCCTCCTCTATTCATTACCCAGTGCCTCGATATATTATCTAACACAGGGTCGGTTGAATGACAGGAAAAGGTGAATAATAAAGGAAAGTTCGGCTCGTTAGAGAGAGAGTCTATATCTGAAATGGTTAAAAGCTCACCTGTGACTTTATAACCAGTCCCGAGGGTTAGCCGTGAAGAATGGTCAATGTGATTTATGAATATGGTCCCGTTCTCAATTTGGTTGAGGAATGTCTCACGGTTGAGTTCATAGTCCCCACCAGTTGAACTTGCGTAGCTATACAACCTTATAACATTTATCCCATCAGGAATTGTATACCTCCGTAAAATCATCTCTTTTGCAGCTTGACCCGTGTATTCTCCGCTCTCCCTTGTAAGCGATGCCCCCGCAAAAACCCAGCGTGAACAATATTCTCTTCCAATTGAATATATATTATTTCTCATCTTTTTTATATATCCGATGAACTCAGTTCTATTTTCAAATGGTAAAATACCACCTATAAGTTCAGGGAAAAGGTCATCGCTAGCGTCCTCACCAAAAAGAGCGTCACAATCGGAATTAAAGCTTCCGTCAAGCTGAAGATAGTAAAATAGTGCTGGTACTGATGTTATCTGTCCGAGTTGATCAACACCTGAACAGGCTCGTAGCGGTATATTGTTGAAGTCTCCGGCGATTATCACAGCCCATATTCCCCACTGCCTGTGAGCATCAACAAGAAACTTCCTTATTTTTTCAATGATATCTGCACCATGATAATATGAATCTATTTCCGATACCAGAACAACCTTTCCACTAAGTCCAAGGCGTAGTTCAAGCATCTCCAGCGTGTCAAGAATTGGAGCAAAACTATCAGGTGTTATTATGACGAAATCCAGGCTGCCATCATTTATATCCGGAGGAATTGTCATCCTACTTATATTTGTGGAAAGATTGGGCTCCGCATTATAACCATAAAGCTTTATATCGGCTTTGTTGTAAACTAAAGAATTGATCAAGTTCTCAAAATGAATCTTCCCAATAGGGGTTAATCTATATGGTTTCACAAGCTCAAAAGAATATGGTTCAAGCTCACATTTTATATGATAACCCTTTATTACTCTTAGCTCATTCTTTTGAGGATAATAAACGAAAGGCGAAACCATAACGCTTATGATGTGAGACCCAGAAATGGCACCATCAGCAACAAGTTTTACCCTTTCTTTTGGGAACGAATCGCTCGGTGTTTGGGTTATTTTCGTTTTATATTCCTGAAAATCGGGCGATAAAAGTGGCAATACAGGAAGGTTTATGTTTGAGATTATGGTATCGCCAAGTTCCTCATATATGAGCTTTGAAACTCTCGTATTTTGCGGTGCAATAAAATGATAGACAAGCACCGGCAATTCGAATTCCCCGGGGCGTGAAAATATAACGCCATTTTCAAGCTCTATATTAGTCAGGCTATCAGTATGAACTATCTTAAAGCTTGGCGGTCCCAGCTGAAACTCGAGTTCTATAGAATATGTTGCACTAAGGAAAAATAATATAAAAAGAAAGGTTCTTTTCATACCCATCCAAGATTCCTGTACTCGTCAACCATTGTTTTTGTTGCTTTCATTGGGTCGTGAACCCTTTTTACCCATTCGATGCCTTTTTTGCCGAGTTTCTCGCGAAGTTCCCGGTTCTCAACGAGTTCTATAAGCTTTTCCTCAAGATTCGTTTCATCAAAATTCACGAAAGGATGGTCACCGAGAAATTCCTCGTGCTCTTTTTTAAGATTTACAAGGGTAGGGATTCCCATTGCGATGGCTTGAAGACCGCTTAGACCATATCCCAAACCGCTCAGCTGGTCAATGAATATATGGCAGGTAGATTGAAGTTCAACAGCCTTTTTGTATGGAAGGTTCTGGATGAGGAGGAATTCTATTTTGTTTTCTCGTTCAAGTTTAAGAGCAGTTTCAACAATTTTGCTCGTCCCTTTGGCTTCCCATTTTGTTGGTGAGTGACCAACCCTTATCTTATCGGGTTTACAACTATGTGGGGGTGGCACTCGGGAATGCTCGAACGGGTAGAATATGTATTTCGCTTTCGGGTGAAGTTTTAGATGGTCGAACTCGAGTGTAAAATGCAATGCGCTTTTTTCATCAAGTGGCTTTATAACCCCCCGAACTCTCAAGTCGCTTCCGTAAAATACTGAGACAAGCCTCCCCTTTTTTTTAACCCAATCGAGCTCATACTTGCAATCACGGCGAAGACCAAGTCCACCATCAAGGACAAGTATATCCGCAGAATCAAGTATCTCAAGTATGCCTTTCTTTCTGATTATTCTATCATATAACTGGTCCCGCATACTGAAAAAAATCTCCTCTATTCTCGAGCTGGGACTCCATATAGGCGGTGTCTCTTTCCTCATTGATTTACAGGAAGAATTTTTACCCTTGAAAACCTCGCGCAAACCTTTAAACCAGGATTCGTTAATAAAAGGATAATTGAGACAAAGCCCGTTTTCGAACCCGTATGGGTGGGGTATCATAGTAATTAAAGTGGAGTCAAATCCAAGTTCCCTTTCACACTTAACAAATGTCGAAATAATGCCCGCAGTGTTTTGACAGGCTATGTGAACTATTTTAATCCCCATCGGGTTTTTCCGCGATTATATATGTTCGTCTCCCATCATTAGCAAGTGCTACAACGAGTTTTGTCACTCCGATTAATGAAAGAAAACGGAATAAAAGATTTTCAAACCTCGCTTTTATATAGTGAAATTTTTTTGCCTTTCCAAAGACCAATTCAAATGGCATGCATGTTATATAAAATGCTCTTTGCCAGTATCTCAATTCCTTTTCAATAGTTCCATATTCTATGACCCTGAATCCGGCATTTTCAACCATTTCCTTTAATTCTAATGGTTTATAGGCAGTGTGGATGTAGCCATTTTTTTCGGGGTAACTCACACCGTAAAGTTCTATTATCCTTGACTTTTCCATTCTCGGGCGTTTGCGTGTCCAATTGGGACATGTTATAAGGATTTTGCCGCCGGGTTTAAGTATTCGGAAGAGATTTTTCAAAGAGGAAGCGGGGGCTTGAAGGTGTTCTATTACCTCGTTCATTATCGCGAAATCAAATGAATTGCTCCTGAAAAAATCCATCCTTTCAATATCACCTTGAACAAATAACCCGTTTTCAACATTCTTTTTTGCGGAAGTGAGTGCACCAAACGCTATATCAACACCAACCATGTTGAGTTTAAGCCCCGATATGTTCAAGCAATCGCCACATCCAAGGTTGAGCAATAATCCGCTATTAAAACTTTTCACCCAGTTTCTGATAAATTCTCGCCTCAGCTGCCCCGATGAACTTGCATAAACATATCTGCTCTCGTCGTATTTCTGTGCTAAACCCTCATAAAACTGACGATACTTCTCATCCATAATTAAAATATAGATAAATTGATGATTATGGTCAAGATTTATAAGAAAAAGCTTTGCTTTTTTAAACTTATTTATAAATTATAAGGATAAAAGGAAGGAGCTTTATGGATAGAGTAGAAAGCCTTTTGAAAAGATTGACCGAAGCAGCCGGGATTTCAGGATTCGAGGGCGAGATTGCGAATATTATGGCTGAAGAGTTGAGAGGGATTGTTGATGTTCATTATGATGGGCTTGGGTCGTTTATAGGAGTTAAGAGGGGTAAAAGCGAGCGACCGAGAATTATGATTGCCGGGCATATGGATGAGGTTGGGTTTATGGTGCGTGGGATAACGAAAGAAGGGTATATAAAATTCAATCCTGTTGGCGGGTGGTGGGCTCATGTGGTGCTTGGGCAGCGGGTTGTAATACACACGAGGCAGGGCGAACTTTACGGTGTGATTGGTGCAGAGGCTCCGCACAACCTTGAACCGGAGGAACGAAAGAAGGTACTCGAGTTCGATAAGATGTTCATCGATATCGGTGTTACCTCAAGCGACCCTGAGCTTCCAAAAAAGCTTGGCATTCGTCCCGGCGACCCTATAGTTCCTGAATCAAATTTCAGGATACTGGCTAACGGCAAGATGTATCTTGCGAAAGCATGGGACGACAGAATTGGTGTTGCTGCGGTTATTGAGGCTATTCGAGCGCTTAACGAACGGGAACATCCAAACACTGTTTACGGGGTTGGGACGGTTCAGGAGGAGGTTGGATTAAGGGGTGCAACGACGAGTTCCTATGCGGTCGAGCCGGATATAGGATTTGCGGTTGATGTTACGCTTGCAGGGGATTTCCCCGGTGCTAAGGATGGTGAGTTTTCGGAGAAGTGCGGCGCAGGTCCATCACTCTCCATGCTTGATGCCTCGCTTATACCCAACCCAAGATTAAGGGATTTTGTTATTGATATTGCTGAGGAGTTGAAAATCCCATACCAACTCGGAACCCTTCCTCGCGGTGGGACTGATGGCGGTAGGATTCAACTCGCTAAATCCGGAACACCAACAATGACTTTATCTATTGCTACAAGGTATATTCATAGTCACCAGGGTATACTTCACAGAGATGATTTCGATAATCTTGTGAAGCTTCTTGTTGAGTCTATCGTGAGGCTTGATGAGAAAATGGTATCGAAAATCAAATACGGCAGCTAATCGAGTCTGTAAACCTTTCGCACAGGCTTAAGAACCTTCCATACACAAGAGAGTCCTTTGGGGAATGTCACAAGGTCGCCCGGCTTAATCTTAACCTCTTCCCACTCCGTTTTCACAATAAC
>JBAMLU010000038.1:8176-29572 GCA_039793385.1 bacterium | reverse complement strand
CTCACCCTCATAGAAATAACAGGTCTCGTTTGTATCGTAGTACCAGTCGAATTCTGATGGCTCACATCGCCACTCGCTCCACCTGTCTAAATTTAAATTTTTAATCTCATCTTCACTAGGGTGACTGAGCTTTATTTTCAGCATATTTTACCCCCTTCATTATGCACCAAATTTGTCCAATTTTAAAGCATTTGCAAGAAGTATCGGCATAAGATTATACCCATTTATATGCCCAAGAATGCCTTTAACACATTCCCTTTCTGTAAGGCGCTTGCCATCATCGGGAAATGTGTATTTGCCCTTTATAAGAAGCGGTACAGGATGCCAGCTATGTCGTTTCAGGCTCGATGGTGTGGAGTGGTCACCTGTTACCGCAATAACATCAAACCCCAATCCAAGCGCAATAGGCAGAAATCTATCAACCTCCTCAATTATCCTCACCTTCTCCTCAAAATTGCCGTCCTCACCGTAGCTATCGGTTTTCTTTATGTGGAGGTAAAAGAAATCATATTTGTTGAAGTTTTGTTGAAGGGTGTTGAATTCATCGGCGATAGTTTCGCCTGCTTGAAGAATATCAAATCCAAGAAGCCTTGCGATACCTTTATACATAGGGTATGTTGCTATGCAGGCTGCGTGAAGTTTATATCGGTGGTAGAATGATGGTATATCGGGTGAAAGCGAGAACCCACGCAGCAAGATGGTGTTGGCGCTTTTTTCAGATTTAAGTAGGTCAGTTGCAAGAGCAATGAACTTATTCACGATATTCTCTGCTTTTTCTGCGGTGCTATCCTTTGCTTTTGCTAATGTTTGGGGGCTCCCTGATTCGTGTGGGTCAGCATCAGTTAGCCTATCCGAAAGCCCATCGCCACGGAATATAACAGCAAATCGATGCTCCTTGCCGGATTGAAGAATTATATCAACATCATCTATCTTCTTAATCCTCTCGCTCAAATATCTTATAATCCTCCGATTTTCCTCCGTTTCAATCCTTCCAGCTCGACGGTCAACTATTATCCCTTCTTTGATTGTGGCGAAATTTCCTCGTGCAGTAAGGTCTCCTTTACGCACATCCATACCGAGCCCAAGGCATTCGAGTATTCCCCTGCCTATCTCGTATTTTAAAGGGTCATATCCGAAAAGGGCGAGGTGCCCAGGACCACTTCCGGGAGTAATCCCTTCTCCTACAGGGATGAAAAATCCGAGCGATGAGCTTTCTGCAAGCAAATCAAGATTTGGTGTTTTGGCGCTCTCAAGCTCGGTTTTCCCGTTTTCGCCTGGTAGCCCACCAACACCGTCAAGCACAAGAAGCAGTATCTTTGCCTCATTCCGGATGATAAGATTATCGATCATCATTTCCCCTTTCGAGCTGCAATATAAGAAACTTTTTTCCCCTTTTCAATGCAGGAAAGTTTCCCAATTTTGACAAGTCTATCAAGATATTCCCTTGTTTTTTCAACGCTCATACCAAACATTATGGAAATATTTTCTAATGTATCGGGATGGCGAGAGATTATTTCAACAAGCTTATCATCAGATATCTCAAGGTGCTTGAATTCGCCAGAAAATTGAGTGAGTATTCGGGATGGATAATCAAGTATTCTTTGAATCTCTTTCAGGCGCTCGAACTCAACGGGGGAGATTGTCGGGTTTTGTGATGGTCTTGTTGGGGTGTTTATGTCAATCCAATCCGGACGAATTCGGGAAATTAGCTCGCGGAGCCCGAGCATCTCCTCCTCGGTATCGTTTATTCCCTTGACAATCATAACCTCAATGCAATAAAGCCCACTTTTCCGCTCCTCCCTAAAAAGTGTGAGCCCCTCAATATGCTTTTCCAGAGTTAGATCAGGATTTGCCCTGTGGATTAGCCTGAATGTTTTTTCGTTTGACGTTGTAAGAGTAGATTTGACAAATTGCGCCGGCATAACACTTTCTCTAACACTTTTCAAAAAAAATAGGCTTCCATTTGATAAAACCGCTACAGGTATATCCGTAAGTTCTTGTATTGCGAGAATCATATCTTTAATGAGGCTGTTCAATGTCGGCTCACCTGAACCCGCAAATGTAATATAATCAGCCTCACCGTTGTTTTTCAGCCATATAAGAAATTCCTCTTTGAAATCCTCAAGATTGCCGTAAGGTTTTATCTCTGTGCTTTGCTCGCTTGTCTCTCCTAACTGGCAATAGATACAATTAAATGAACACCTCTTGTAAGGTATAATATCAACACCAAGCGAACGCCCTAATCTCCTGCTCGGAACCGGTCCAAAAAGATACATACTTTACTATAATAAAAAAAAGGAGGTTGATATGTTAAGAAAATTTATTTTAATCTTTTTGCTAATCTTTTTTAGTGCAATTTATGCTCAAATTAGTTTGGTGGGACCTATGGGATTTACGGTTGAAGTCGATACTATTGACGGTAATTTTGCGTTAGGGCTTTCTGATGGCAGGAGATTAACATTCGATTATCATTACCCATGGGCTGGTCGGGAAGTAAGTCATCTTAATTTTATGCTTGACGATACTCTATATGTTACGAGCGAGTGGATTTTGACTCCATGCCATGCGCTTGATATCGGCTATTACAGGGAATCTGCTTATTTCGATTCAACTAATGCGATAATTTCGTATGATTTTTCCGGGGTTACACTAGTTGAGAAGTTGTCGATTAAGGTTCTTTCTGGGCTACCGGTTATGAGGGTTTGCTATAAAGTTACTAATGAGAGGGACGAATTAGTTCGATATGGGATTCTTTTGAACTTAGATATTACGGTTAATATGGATGATAATGCGCCGTTTGAGGTTGATACGATATTGTTCTCGAGCGGGAAGATATTTGAGGGTGATGAGATGCCTTATACTCTCCAGTTCTTTGAGAGGAGGATTACAGACCCGCTTATTGAAAGGTTCTATTTAAGGCTTGAAGATAGGATACCGGATCTGCTTGCTATCGGAAGGCAGAGCGTATTCTTTTCAACATGCTGGGATATAGATCGTGAATCTATTATCGATAGACCTTATAGTGATATTGGTATGGTTTTGCGATGGAACATCATGGAGCTTGCACCTGGTGAAACTGATACCTGTATCTTTTATGCCGGATTGGGTGCGCACTGGGATGTTTCATTCCCTATTCTCTGGAGAACTTTAACATCTGAGTTTTATGCGAGGGACTGCCATCTTGAACCTAATCCATTTGAGTTTACGCTTGAAGTAACCAACTATTCAAGCGATACCCTTGACTCCCTTTACGCCTGCCTAACACCCGATACGATGTTTTTTTTCTCCGATGATTCTTCATGTAAACCGATTTTCCCGTTCACGATTCCGCCTCATAATTCGGGTTCTGTTTCGTGGAGAATCGGTTTTGATACGCTCGCTTTCTTAAGCCCAACATTACCCATTTTCAGGGGAACAATTTACGACGAACATCCCAGTATGCTTTCGACCACTTTCTCTGCGGGAATAATGGTGCCGGGGTTTTTGCCTATAGCACCTTTTGCACGCTCGGCAGGACCAAATGGAATTATTTCCTGCAGGGATAGCGTTGAGATTGCTTTCAAGATTTATTCGCCAAGTAGGATTGACTCAACAAGCCCGGTTGTTTCTGTTGATGGAGAGATGTTCGATTATCTTGATGGTGTTTATGTTAGAGAGGATACAGTGAGATTTAGGTTGCCAAGTTCGCTTATAAATCATGGAAGGACAGTAAGATATTCCCTTTTAAGCGTGCGGACGGTTGAGGGATGTGCGCTTGAAGAGATTGTTTCTGATTCGGTCACATTCGACTTATTCCCACCAGTAGCGCTCGATTTTTACCCGCTTAACGCCTCAAGCGTATCCGACACGAATCTTGTAGTTTATGCTGTTTTTATTGATGGTCCATCAAGGATTATAGGCGATAGCCTGAGATTTGTTGTATCGGCTTTTGGACGGGAATGGATTTTCAACCTGAGTTCATCATATGTTTATTTCTATGGCGATACTTTCGCTCTTGAGTTTGGCGAGGCGTTTAGGTCTATAGCTTATGATGATACTGTCCATATTAGGATTGAAAATATTATGGATAATGCATCTTTGTGCGGGAGTAATATCTCTGAGCCTTTGAGCTGGAGTTTCTATTATAATCCACCAACACTCGCAGACGAATTTATTGATTTCCCATTCACATTTGAGGTTCATCCTAACCCATTTAATACAAAAGTAAACTTTGAGATTTCAATCCCAAGGAAGGAGAAATTTGGGATTGAGATATTTGATCTTCTTGGCAGAAAAGTATTCGAGCGAGAGTTTAAAGATATTGCACCCAAGCGTAATTTCAGATTTGTCTGGGAACCTCAAATGTTGCCATCAGGAATCTATTTCTACAGGATGATTTCCGAGAGCTATTCGAAAAGTGGAGTTTTAACCTATATTAAATAGAGCATTGGTTTTCTATTTACGACCTTTTGCTGCGAATATGATAAAAAAAATCGCACCTGTTAAAGCAATAATTGTAGCGCCAGTTGGTATGTTCAGTGCGAATGATAAAAATAACCCCCCAACAGTTGAGACAAACCCTAATATTGCTGATAGAATTAAAAGCGAGGAAAAGTTTTTTGCGATTATAGTTGCTGATGCACCGGGGATAACGGTTAACGCTGAAACGAGTACAAGCCCCATCAATTTTGATGAAATCGCTATAGCAACAGAAACTACAATGACAAAAAGAAAATGATAGAGAGAAACATTAATCCCGCTTGCTGAGGCAAGTTCACTGTTGAATGAGATAAAGATAAGCTCTTTCAGGAACGAGAAGAGCCATATGAGTATTGCAGCTGCAAGGATGAACGTTATGTAAAGGTCTGTTTTTGTAAGGAGAAGGATATTGCCAAAGAGGTAGCTTAAGAGGTCTGAAGAGTATCTTTTTGAAAGCGCAATCGATATTATCCCAACTGCCATCATAAATGGGAATATTATTCCGATTGCGGTGGTCTCATTTATTCTCTGGTTCAAGCTCACTAAAGCCATAATCGTGCCGATTATTATTGATGACAGTATAATTGAATAGGTAGGCTCCATTCCTATGAGGAATCCGAAGCCTATACCACCTATTAATGCGTGTGTGATTCCTAATCCGGCGAATGCGAAATTCCTTAAAACAATGAAAGAAGAAAGCAAGCCAAGGACAGGACCCATAATTGATGAACCGATAAGTGCCCTCAAAAAAAACGGCGATTCAAACATAATCAACCAATTTAGTTTTAGTGTTCGTGAGTTAACCCACGAACATCAAATCCGTAAGTTTTGTTAAGTATATTCTCAGTTATATTAACGGGTTCTGTGTGACATATCATTCTCTTGTTGAGGCAAGCAATTGAATCGCAGTATCTTGAGACCACGCCAATATCATGTGTTACCATTATGATTCCTCTTCTTTCTTTCATTCCTGCGATGATTCTATAGAAATTCTCCTGCCCAACAATATCAATGCCAGTTTGTGGCTCATCTAAAAGGAGTATTGCGGGTTCATTCATAAGTGCTCTTGCTATTTGCACCCTTTGTTTTTGACCGACCGAAAGCTCAAAATAAGGTTCGTTTTCGAGCTCTGCAACACCCATTAGTTCAAGATATTTGCGAGCCCTCATGCGCTCTTTTTTCCCCGGGAATGAAAATGGTTTAAGCCTCGGATACACCGAAAGAAGAACAACATCAATGGCTTTTATCGGGAAATATCTCTTATAAGGCAGCTCTTGAGGCAGGTAGCCGAATAGTTCCCACCTCGGTTTTTGCCTGATCTTCTCATTGATTATGATGCTGCCGGATGAGGGTTTTATAAGTCCTATGATTGATTTTAGTAAAGTGGTTTTGCCACCTCCATTTGGTCCCACTATCGCAAGAAACTCACCTTCACTCAATGTTAATGTGATATTCTCAATGATATTCTCGCCGCTTATTTTTACTGTGAGGTTCCTTATTTCTAAAAGTGTTTGTTTATTCATAGCCCGGATAATATGAGGTTCGCATTGTGCATGATGAGCTTTTCGTATGTATTTGTAAGGGTATCATGTGGTGAACCTATAGGGTCAGTTATTACTATGTTCAATTTTAATTCCTTTGCAAATGCAGCTATTGGTTTTTGGTCAATCCCTTTTTGCGATATAATGGTTTTGATTTTGTTCTTTTTCACAACATCAGTGAGCCTATTGATTTCTTGAGGGCTAGGCTGTCGTGATGGTTCACTGGAAATAAACCCTAATTCAACGAGCCCATAGTCGTTGGCAAGATAGCTCCAGGCGGGCTCAACAGAAATGAACCCCTTGCCTTTCTTCCCAGAAAATAATCTATCGAGCACTTCGTCAAGCGAATCAAGTCGAGCGAGGGTTTTTTGGCTTCTCTCACGAAAATAACTGGAATCTCTTGGCGCAAGCCCTATTAGCTCATCCCGTAATTTGAGGACAAATCTTTTTATCCTGCGCGGCGATAGCCATAGATGAGGATTTGGTGTTTCCGTTTGTGGAATTGGTATAAGATTTTCGCCATCAGCAACGACAAGTACTTTACCTTTCTTCTTTTCCAGGAATGATTTGATTGCTTGCTCTGCCCAGGGCTCGAGATTGGCACCAACAAGAAGGAATAGTTGAGCGTCATTGAGGGCGCTACTTGTTGATGGTGTGGGCTCGAATGTATGTGGGGAAAACCCCGGTGGAATGAGCACCTGAACATCAACGCTATCCCCACCAACCTCTTTCACAATTAGTGCCAACGGATAAATGGTTGTTACAACCTTTATCTTTGTCGGTTTTACCACCCTAACACAGGAAAAAGGAATTATCAAACTCAAAATAAAAATCACCAATTTTTTCATAAACCCTCCGTTCACTTACATTTTGAATATCCGCAGGATTTACATATAAGACAACCCTCAGAAAATTCCAGCTGTGAGCCGCAATCTGGACAGATTCCATAATTGGAATTGGCTTTTTGTTTGGTTTGAGGTTTTTTGCTGGTTTTTTTCGTAAGGTACATCTCAATTGCCTTAGCGATAGCATCAGCGCAGGAGCTTATTAGCTTACCGCCTTCCCAGCTTGGTGATGCACATCCTATCCCGTTCAACTGTTCCTTAATAATCTCTACCTGTACCCCGCTTCTTAAAGCGACTGATGCAAGCCTGCTAAGTGCCTCAAGGTAACTTGCTGCGCATCCACCTGTTTTGCCAAGTCGAGCGAAAACCTCACATATGCCGTATTCATCCTCGTTAACAGTTACATAAAGATTTCCACAGCCGACACGCATCCTTAATGTAAAGCCCTCGGTCACCTGTGGGCGCTCCCGTTTCACAAGTTGTGGGCGCCTCTCGGATTTCAATCCAACACTGAGGACCTGACTCTCGCGGGAGCGATCCCTGTATACCGTTATGCCTTTACATCCAAGCTTATAAGCAAGGATAAAGGCTTCTTTTATCTCATCGAGTGTTGCCTCGTGCCTGAAATTGATAGTCTTTGAAACCGCATTATCTATGTATTTCTGTGCTGCTGCCTGTATCCTTATGTGCCATTCCGGGCTTATTTCGTGTGCCGTAACGAACAATTTCTTGAGGGATTCGGGAAAATCGCTTTCGCCAAGTTTGCCATGCTCCACTATGTATTCGACAAGCGCTTGCTCATCAACAAATTCTTTTCTTGCATGTTCAATAAGGAGGGGGTGAAGCTCGAATAGTTTTTTACCCTCAAGAACCTCACGAACATAACAAAGCGCAAAAAGTGGCTCAATCCCAGATGAGCAACCGGCAATTATCGAGATGCTTCCGGTGGGAGCAATCGTTGTTAATGTTGCGTTTCTTAGTCTTAATTGGGGATTTTGTTTTGCGTATATGCTTTTCTCAAAATTCGGGAATGCCCCTCTTTTTTCAGCGAGTTTCATCGAACTCTCCAGCGCTTTTTCACGCAGAAATTTCATAACTGTTTCGGTGAATTTTTCAGCATCAGTAGAGTTATATGGTATCCCAAGTTTAATAAGAGCATCCGCAAATCCCATAACTCCGAGCCCAATTTTCCTGTTGCCTTTTGTCATTCGTTCTATCTCAGGGATTGGAAACTTGTTAACATCAATAACATTATCAAGGAAATGGACAGCGAGGTCGATTGTTTTTCCGAGTTTATCGTAGTCGAGTGCCCCCCCATTAATCATATTCGAGAGGTTTATGGAGCCGAGGTTGCAGGATTCGTAAGGTAAAAGGGGTTGTTCGCCGCAGGGATTTGTTGATTCGATTTGCCCGAGCTCGGGTGTGGGGTTGAACCTGTTTATTGTATCGATAAATACAAGCCCCGGTTCACCTGTCTCCCAGGCATTTTTTACAATGAGGTCAAAAACATCTTTAGCCCTAAGTCGCCCTGTAATTGATTTGTCCCTCGGGTTTATGAGTTCGTATTCCTTGTCGGCAAAAAGAGCTTCCATAAATGCGTCTGTTATAGCAACGGAGATATTGAAATTAGCGAGCTCACCCTCAGTTGATTTTGCATTTATAAACTCGATTATATCGGGATGATCAATGCGAAGAATAGCCATATTTGCACCACGACGGGCACCACCCTGTTTTATTGTCTCGGTTGCAGAGTCGAAAACCCTAATGAAAGAAACTGGACCACTTGAGATACCAGATGTGCTTTTTACTATGTCGTTTTTGGGGCGAAGATTGGAGAATGAAAAGCCCGTTCCACCGCCAGATTGATGGATTAGCGCCGCATTCTTTAGCGTCTCGAATATAGATTCAAGCGAATCTTCAACAGGAAGAACAAAGCATGCAGAAAGTTGTCCTAATGGTTTTCCTGCATTCATAAGTGTGGGCGAGTTTGGAAGGAAATCGAATTTGACCATCATATTGTAAAATTTCTCCGCCAACCCATCAATATCGGCGCTTCTATCGTAGAGCTTATCTGCCTCAGCAATCGCTTTTGCTACCCTCACAAAAAGCTCTTTTGGACTCTCTACTATTCTCCCGTTTATATCCTTCCTGAGATATCGCTTCTCCAAAACGCTTAGCCCATTAGGTGTTAAAACCGGGTTCTCCCTAAATCGTGCATCGCTTTCAAAAAGCACCGGGTGATCTTTCCGCTTTCTATTCATATCAGAATTTTATTCCGAGCGTGATATTATATGATTTTTCCAATGCCTGGTGCTCTTTTAGGAGAGCATCAACCGAGTATCGCGAGAAACTCAATCCAGCGCCAAGCGTATAGCTTTCCCTATCATATCCAGCCCTTATAGCCAAAATCCTTTGAAAAAAGAATTCCACCCCTGAAAAAAATGTAAGAGCGTTTTCCTCAAAAAGGTATTCGAGTGTGGAAGAAAAAAGGAGCTCAGAATGGATCGATTTCAATGGCATTGTAAATGAAAATCCGGGATAAAATGCAGAATATGCGAACTCCTTTTCCTTTGAGGACCAATAAGTTAAAAGTGGAACTGGGTTTTCAAGTTTTAGTCCAACTTGTATATTTTCTGATAGCCTGTATACTGCGCCTATATCAATTCCAAAGGAGTAGCCTGTAGTTGTATAAAGCTTCTGGTATGCGGTTTTGAGATTCACGCCTGCAAATGCTCTTTCATTGAGTTTTAGCGATAATGAGCCACAAGCCAGTATAGCTCTGTGTCTTGCGCTCTTTATTTTGTATGGGCGGTTAGTTTCAGATGGTAAAATGGTTGTATCTGGAAGCGTTGTTATCGGAATATCTGACCCACCAATATAAATAACTGATATTCCATAAGGTATACGAAATCCCTTGCCATCCTGAAAATTGATATACTCTTCATAGAGCATTCCATTAAAAAGCGATGAGTGAGACAGTCTCACACCACGAAAATTCTGAAGAGCAACCAGTGAGGGGTTATATAGCCCACCCCAGTTTTCCACCGCAACATGAATCCCACCGAGCGAAGAGATTCGTGCATCAGGATAAAGCCGAAATATCTCGCCAGCGTAACGAGTTGCATAAAGGTTTACAACAATGAAAAACATAGTAAAGAGGTTCACTTTCATATTTATAATAATTGTAATTAATTGTGATAAGGTCAAGCGCTTTTTATAAATGGTTTGACAAAGCGGTTTTAAAGATTAAATTAAAATATTTATATGAGAGTGCTTGTTGTGGGAAAAGGTGGGCGTGAACACGCCATAGTGTGGAAGCTTTTGCAAAGCAGCCTGGTGAAAAAGATTTACTGTGCACCGGGTAATGCTGGAATAAGCGAAATAGCGGAATGTGTTCAACTCGAACCTGACCAGATAAGGGAGCTTGCTCATTTTGCACAGAGAAATTCGATTGATATTACTATTGTCGGTGGTGAGGAACCCCTTGCCGCTGGAATTGTGAATTATTTTGTTGAAAGAGGACTAAGGATATTCGGTCCAACTGTTGAGGCTTGCAAGCTTGAGTGGAGCAAGGTTTATGCAAAGGAATTTATGAGGGAATTTGGTATTCCTACCGCAAGTTATGTTGTATTTGATCAGGTTGAAGAGGCTGTGAGGTTTGTTGAAACTCATCCTCTTCCTTTGGTGATAAAGGCTGATGGTCTTACAAGGGGTAAGGGCAGCTTGATTGCAAGTAACCTTGAGGAAGCCAAAAGTGCTATCGCTCACTTGATGATAGAGAAAGCATTGGGTGAAGCTGGACAAAGAATCGTTATCGAACAGTTCCTTGAGGGCGAGGAAGCCACATTTATGGCGTTCGTTGATGGAAAGAATTTCCTTGTTATGATGCCAGTTAAGGACTATAAGCGCTTGCTTGATGATGACCTTGGACCTAATACAGGTGGAATGGGCTCAGTCGCACCACACATAAGGATTCCTAAAAACGGGACAAACGAGGTTATTGAGAAGGTGTTTTCCCCGCTTATTGACGCTTTGCAGATGAAAGGGATTAAATACACCGGTATACTTTACGCAGGCGTAATATTCACTAAAACCGGTATAAAGGTTTTGGAGTTCAACTCAAGGTTCGGCGACCCAGAGACTCAGGTTATATTGCCTCTTATGAAGAACGACCTTATGGAGCTCGTGATGCTCACGCTTGAGGGCAGGCTTGATGAGATCGAAATAGAATGGAACGATAAGTGCGCTATAGGCGTTGTTATCGCCTCCGGTGGATATCCAAAAAGGTATAAAAAAGGATTCCCAATTCAGGGGCTTGAGAGCGTGAAATTGAAGGAAAATATTCTATTGTTCCATTCGGGAACCGCTAAACAAGGAAATGAAATAATTACTGATGGCGGGCGTGTGCTTACGGTTGTCGCTGTTGACACAAATTTCGAGAAGGCTTTCAACAATGCATATAACGCCTGTGAAAAGATAAAGTTTGAAAAGGCTTTCTACAGGAATGATATAGGACAAGGGTTTATTGAAACTATGACGGAGGAGTAGTTAGCATTTTTCGTCTTCTCTCCGTTTATCCTGAATTACTCGCTCATAAAATATTTTCGAGCGGTGAATAAGGTTCAGGGTGAAGGTTGAAGCTGGAGATTTCTCCGCGCAAGAGGTGGAATTCAGAAGCTTTTGCTATCATTGCGGCATTGTCCGTTGCGTAGATTGGGAGTGGCAGATAAACATTATACCCCTTCTCTTTTAACCCCATAAGCCTTTCTCTGAAAAGGGAGTTACAAACGACACCGCCAACAACAATCAATTCCCGTGTATATGTTAGCTCTGAAGCCTCAATAAGCTTTTCAACGAGGATATTTACGATGGCGTTCTGAAAGCTTGCAAGGATATCGCTCAGATGTTTTTCCCTTTCTTTTGGGTCGAGTTTCTGGTAAAAATAAATGAAAGCTGTTTTAAGCCCGCTAAAGCTTAATTCGGTTCCTTTTCCTCGCATAGGGAGAGGGAATTTATGGTATTCAGGGTCTCCCTGTTTGGAAAGCTTATCGATAATAGGTCCGCCAGGATATCCGAGCCCGACGAATTTTGCAACCTTGTCGAACGCCTCTCCCGCAGCATCATCACGGGTCTTACCAAGAAGCCTGTATGAACCTAACTCCTTAACATAGTACAGGTGAGTGTGTCCGCCTGAAACAATAAAGGCAATGGCAGGGAAATTTGGAGTGTTGTCAATAAGGGCCCCAAATATATGACCCTCAAGGTGATTAACCCCATAAAATGGGATACCTTTCGAATATGCGACCGCTTTTGCAAAACTTAACCCTATAAGAAGAGACCCGATAAGTCCAGGACCCTTAGTGACCCCAATACCCTCAACCTCATCAATGCTATATCCCGATTCATCAAGGCTCTTCTCAACTATAGGCACAAGCTTTTTTATGTGCTCTCGTGAGGCAAGCTCCGGAACAACACCACCGAATGGAAAGTGTGTCGACTGAGTAAATATCAGATTTGATAATACTTTACCATCCTTAACAACAGCTGCTGAGGTTTCATCGCAGGATGTTTCAATTCCCAAGATCACCATAATTTTTAATCTAAAGTTTATCCTTTTGATAGACTTTGTCAATCGAATATTATTTTTTGCTATTGATAAGGAACTCGCGTATGATGATAGAAGCAGTGACTCCAGCGCTTCCGCTTGGGTCCAGGCTGGGATTGTATTCGACGAAATCTGCGCCAACTGTATATGGCGCGACCATTTTTATAACCTCAAGCGCCTCCTTTATATTGATGCCACAGGGTTCCGGGTTTGTTACCGCCGGGAAAAATGACGGATCAATTATATCAAAGTCAAAACTCATATAAAGCGGGCGCTTAGCAAACATTTCCCATATTCTTTTTAATGGTTCAAGCACATCGAATTCGAATATGCGGGGATTAACAAACGGTTCCTCTTCCTTTGCAACCGATCGTATCCCGAAAGAATAAACATTTTCTCGTCCAACAATTTCCTCAACTCTTTTCATAACTGTGGCGTAGTTCAGGGTGTTGCCTAAATAGTCATCCCTTCTGTCAAGATGTGCGTCAAAATGAAGAACCACGAGGTTAGGGTAAACGAGTTTATTTGCCATTATAGTGCCAAGGCTAATGGTATGGTCGCCCCCGAGAAGTATTACTTTTTTTCCGGATTTTATGAGGGTTAAAACCCTGTTTTTCACAATATTAACCATTTCTTCTGAAGAAATATTCCCGAGCTCGAGATCGCCAAGGTCGTTGAAAGGAGGGATGTAATCCTTTGAATAGATGGAGTATTCCTCTATAGAATCGGAAAAATACCTTATCCTTTCTGGAGCAAACTTGGCACCCTTGCGAAAAACCAGCTCACCTTCATATGGAACACCGAGAATCACCAGTTTTTCATCATCATCACTAGCACCCAGAAATTTCATCTAAAATCTCCTTTGAGGTTGTGAAACTCATTCGATTATGATAAAACCTTGTGCCCGGGATTTCCCTTTTTTGATGCATAGAAAGCGTGTATTTATTAGATGCAAATGTATAAGACCAGATGCCCGCAGGATAAAGTGGAACTGGTCCTATGTAGTTTTCCACATTATTAAAAAGGGTTTTAAGTTGTTTTATTAGATTAACGATAAATTTTTTATCGAAAAGAGGTGATTCGGACTGGGTAACGAATACGCCATTTTCAGAGATAATTTCCGTGATTGCCTTGTAGAATTCGGGTGAGAATAAATCCTCAGCAGGACCAACAGGGTCAGTTGAATCAACTATTACAGCATCAAACCCGCTCTCCTTTTTCTTTTTTACGAACTCAACGCCATCACCTATTATAGTTTTAACCCGTTTATCATCAAATGAAGAAGCAAGAAGGGGGAAGTATTTGCGGGAGACATTTATCACATCCTCATCAATTTCGACAATAGTGACTGAGCTCGGATTATGTTTGAGTACTTGGCGAAGGGTTCCGCCATCGCCACCTCCAATTATAAGTACCTTCATACCCTCATCCAGAAGCGTTAGTGCGGGATGAACAAGCATTTCATGGTAATAGTGCTCATCCCTCTCGCTGAGCATCACAACACCATCAAGAATAAGAACCTTCCCGAATGTCTCGTTCTCGAATACCTCTATTTGTTGAAATTTGCTTTTTGACCTGTGAAGATATTCTTTAACATTGAGAAATATTCCGGAATGTGGTGAGTGAAGTTCTCGGTAAATTAGGTCAGTTACCATATAGCGCACCCCCCAAAAACTACCGCTAAGTTTTTCGTTTCGTGTGATATGGAGAGGATTTCCACATCTTCAAGGATTATCTCCCTGATTCTCATAGCTTCAACAGTCATACGGAACACTATCTCTCTTGCTTCTTCCTCGGAGCAAACGCCCGAATATTCCATAATTACGCCTATATTTTTACTATCCTTTGGGATTCCAACAGCTATTGCAGCTGAGATAACTTCGCCTGGTATTTTTGATAATAATCTTGCGTAAGCAATAGGTAGAAGAGCTCCTGGGGGCAGATCTATTTTTTCGGCTTTTTTGACAAATGGTGGAAGGATGCTTGACACCTTCACAAGGTTATACTGCGATATTCCCGCCTGATAAAGGGCATTATCGAATGCTAAGAGTTCGTTTGTGCCCTCACCTTTCCCCACAACAAGACAATATCTTTTCGGCACGATAATCATCAATTTTCCTTTCTAATGTAAAAATTTGGGTTTTAGACTGGTTGCATTTCTTTTTGGAATTTTGGAAGGTATTGGTCAAGGAACTTTTTCCTTATCCGTTTGAGTTCCATTCTCGGGAAGCGAGAGAGGAGTTTCCAGCCAAGGTCGAGTGTTTCGTCTATCGTTCTATCGGTGTATTCTCCCTGACCAACGAACTCCCTTTCGAAATCATCAGCGAATTTAAGATAAAGTTTATCCATATCAGAAAGGGCAGCTTCCCCAAGAATTACAGAGAGCTCCTCAACCTGTTTGCCCCTAGCATAAGCGGAGTAAAGCTGGTTGAATATGTCATCGTGGTCTTCCCTTGTTCGTCCAGGACCAATACCTTTCTGTCTCAGCCTCGATAGTGATGGAAGAACATCAATCGGGGGATTGAGCCCCTTTTTATGAAGCTGGCGTGAGAGGATTATCTGCCCCTCAGTTATGTATCCTGTGAGGTCAGGGACCGGGTGAGTCTTGTCGTCCTCAGGCATTGTTAGCACCGGGATGAATGTAATTGAACCATCTCTCCCTTTTATTCGACCCGCACGTTCGTATATTGTTGCGAGGTCGGTGTAAAGGTAGCCGGGATATCCTCGTCGACCAGGGATTTCCTTTCTTGCGGCGGAGATTTCGCGAAGAGCCTCACAATAATTCGTCATATCAGTAAGAATCACAAGCACATGCATATTCTTTTCGAATGCAAGATATTCTGCAACTGTAAGAGCTACTCGCGGTGTTGCTATTCTTTCTATTGATGGGTCGTCAGCAAGGTTCAAAAAAAGCACTGCTCGCTCAAGTGCTCCGGTCCTTCTGAACTCCTCCTTAAAATACGACGCCTCAGCAAAGCTTATGCCCATTGCTCCAAAGACAACCGCAAATTTCTCCTCCTTACCTAGTACCTTTGCCTGTCTCGCAATTTGTGCTGCAAGCCTGTTGTGAGGAAGTCCGGAGCCCGAAAATATCGGCAACTTTTGACCTCGAACTAGCGTGTTTAACCCGTCTATCGCTGAAATCCCCGTTTGAATGAATTCTCGTGGATACTCCCTTGCAGCAGGGTTTATTGGGTTGCCGTTTATGTCCACACGCTTTTCAGGAACGATTCTCGGTCCACCATCTATAGGTTCTCCTATCCCGTTGAATACTCTTCCTAAAAGGTCGAGTGAGACACCGAATTCAATCCCACGCCCTAAAAAGCGAACAGTTGAGTTCTCAATATCAATTCCTGTTGTGCCCTCGAATAGCTGAACAAGGGCTTTATCCCTGTTGACCTCAAGTACCTTGCCTCGCCTTCTTTCGCCATTTCTAAGTTTTATCTCAACAAGCTCACCATAGCCAACTCCCTCAACACCCTCAACAAGAAGAAGGGGTCCGCTTATTTCTTTTATCGTCCTGTATTCCTTTATCATATCTACCCCTTTATTTGACGAGGTTTCTTATCTCTGTTTTAACTTTTTCCTCAAGATTAGAGAATGTATTCTCAAATTCCCTATATGCTTCTATGTTTGACCTTTCAGGTTCCTCGATGAATTTTGCCCTTGCTATTTCTTCTCGAACCGGTAATTGGGCGAGGGTGTCGAAATCGGCAAGGTTTTCGATTATTGTGCTTGCCTCGTAATAAAAGGTCATAATTAGGTGGAGAAGTAGGTATTGTTTTCTATAGGAGCAATAGGTATCGACAGGGTCGAAGGCGTTTTGCTGGAGAAAATCCTCACGGATTGAGCGAGCTACCTCAAGTATAAGTCTATCTGCGTGGGAGAGGGATTCAGCGCCGACCAGGCGAACTATTTCTTGAAGTTCAGCCTCTTTCTGGAGGATACGCATCGCTTCTTGCCTCAGTTTGTTGAAATCGTAGGCTACATTCTTGTCGAAGAAATCTCTAATATTTTCATCATACAATGAGTAGCTGTTGAGCCATGATATTGCTGGGAAATGCCTTGCGTAAGCGAGGTTATCCTCAAGTGACCAGAAAACCCTTACTACACGAAGAGTAGCCTGTACCACAGGGTCACCGAGGTCGCCTCCGGGAGGAGAAACCGCCCCTATTACAGAAAGTGCCCCTATACGCATGTCACTCCCGATACAGATAACTTTCCCAGCCCTTTCGTAGAACTCCGCAATCCTTCGTCCTAAATAAGCTGGATAACCCTCCTCACCCGGCATCTCCTCAAGCCTGCCTGATATCTCTCTCATAGCTTCAGCCCATCTTGATGTTGAATCTGCCATAAGTGCAACGGAATAACCCATATCCCGGAAATATTCTGCTATGGTTATTCCAGTATAAATTGAGGCTTCTCGTGCAGCAACCGGCATATTTGATGTGTTCGCAATAAGGACGGTTCGCAGCATTAGAGGTTTTCCCGTTCGTGGGTCCCTTAACTCCGGAAACTCCGTAAGAACATCTGTCATCTCGTTCCCTCTCTCTCCGCAACCAACATAAACTATAACCTGAGCATCGGCGAATTTTGCAAGCTGGTGTTGAATGACTGTCTTTCCACTCCCGAATGGTCCAGGCACACATGCGGTTCCACCTTTTACAACTGGAAAAAATGTATCAATTACCCGTTGCCCGGTCTCGAGTGGTTCCGATGAAAGGAGCTTTTCTTTTATGGGTCGAGGCGTTCTTACTGGCCAGCGATGAGCAAGATAAAGCGGCTCATGTTTGCCATCGCTTCTTTCTATAAGTCCAATTTGATCATCAATGGTGTATTCACCTTCTTTTATATCTCTAATCACACCCTCTTTGTTTGGTGGAAGAATAATCTTGTGAATAAGTAGGTCTGTTTCATCAACAGTTCCGAGTATATCACCACCATGCACAATGTCTCCTGGTTTAACGGTTGGTTTGAAATGCCATTTCTTTGTTTTGTCGAGCGGGAATGCCTTAACTCCTCTTCCGATGAAATCGCCCGTGACTTTCTTGAGTTCGAAAAGCGGTCGCTGAATACCATCATATATGGAGCCAATAAGCCCTGGTCCAAGAATGACAGATAGGGGTTCACCTGTAGGATAAACAGGTGCACCTGGTCCAATACCCTGTGTTTCTTCATATACCTGTATGCTTGCAAGCTCACCGTTTATTTCTATTATCTCGCCTATAAGATGAAGCTCGCCTACCTCAACAACATCATACATAGCGCATCCCTTCATCCCGCTCGCAACCACAAGCGGACCTGATATCCTTTGAACCCTACCTATCTTTCTCTCAAACATATGCTTACTCCTTTATTAACCTTTATCCATAATATCACTGCCAGCGGCTTTTTTCATCATCTCTCTCACAAACTCAAGCGCATACCCTTTAGAACCTGAAAGCGATGGAAGCAAAAGTATTGTTGGTGTTGTCCTCGATAAAAATTTCTTTATCATCTCCGCAAGTTCGAGATAAAAATCCTCGCTGATGAATATAATAGCGTATTCCCCTGAATTAACCAGATTTTCGAATTTCTCTTTTGCCTCACCTCTTCTAAAACAGAAAGAGTTAACACCAATGGATTTAAATAGGAGTGATGTTGTTTCGTCGCCGATATAGGCAATTTTAGCTGTATCCATAGGGGAGAGATCCTCTTATGGTTTCTATCGGAATGTTATAAAGTTTTGCTTTAGCTATCGTTCTTATAACGCCTATCTCTCGCTCTTTTCTCTTATAATAAGAAAAAATAAGCTCAAGCCCAAACGGGCAATATCTCGTTTGCTCAAGGTACTCGAGGATGATTTTGTCAATAAGGTTTTGAAGTGGTGTGAAATTATAGTGTTGGATGGCTGATTGAAAGCTTTCACCAAGCGCTCTTCCAAATTCTGTCTCAAAAAGTTTTGATATAATCTGTTCTTGCGGAAGTTCGAATATGTTTCGGAAAAAAGGTAAATCAAAACTTCCACCATCAAGATAAATCTGAACGAAATTCTTGAATGTTCTCCCAAATGCGCGGCATCTGGCAATGTTCATTATATTGAGCATATCAAAATATAGCTCATAATACCCTTTTAAGAATTCGAGCCGTGGAAGGCTATTTTTGAGGATAGCGAAATATTGCCACTCCAGTTTTGAATCGATTGATGATAAAAATTCGGTTTCCTCGTATGCTTTTTTAGCAAGAACAAGACCATCGTGAAGTTCTGGTGGAAGTTTGTCCCATTCCTCGTTATCGAATATTCTTCTTATGGTTGATGGGTTTATTGTTCCCATAATGGTAGGTGTGAATTCCACATTCGAGAGCTTACTTTTCATAAGGTATGCGAGGTTCAAAAAATCATATCGCTTGCGGATTAGAATGGGGAATTTCTTATCCACTGAAAGGAACTCGACAAGTTTTAAAAGGTATTCGAGTTCGAAATTAAAAGCCCGGTCAATATCATCTTCTGTTTTCAACCCCGAAGGTAGATGGTATTCATATTCAGCGAGTATCCGTGGGAAATCATCGAGCTGAGATTCAAGTAGTTTTACAGCGACAGCTCTTGTTATAAGCTTGGTCTCGAGAAAACGGATTCTTCCTGATGCAAATGCATACCTTGTATCTCCGGTCATAAGCGGTATCTTTTTCACCTTATCACCTTGAACCTCAATTTATTAACCCCCAAAAAGCATACGGGCAACCTTATCCTCAATATTTAGCCGAACCTCATTTATGATGTTCTCGAGCGTGAAATCATATACGACTTTCTCTGTGACAAGGAGAAACCCATGCTCGATACTATCGCTTATCGTTAGCCTGAAATTGCCGCTTTTCACATAACCATCGAAAAGCCCAGCAAGCTTATCCTTATCATTTTTACCAATAACAAAATCCCCTGACGATACATTCTTTAAAGCCAAGAGTTTGTTCTTGAAAAACTCCTCGTACTCGTTTGGAGGTGCATTTCTTATTCGCTTCAGACTTTCCTCAAAAGCGGTATTCACAATTTTTTCCTTTTCGGCAAGTAGGCGAAGTTTCAATTCTGTTCTGTGTTTTGAAAGAAGTTCTTCTTTAATCTTGTTTTTATTTAGAATGGCATCGGTTTTATTATCTTCGATTATCTTTTGAAGCTGGTCGTTGAAGGTTTTTTCGAGTTTTTCACGCTTGAGTTTGTATTCCTCTCGGATTTCTCGGATTTTTTCTTCTGCTTCTTCTTCCATCCTTTTTATGATATCATCAAGTCCCATAGCATACTCACTTTATATTTAGAAGGATAAGGATACTTGCGAGGAGCCCCAGGATAGCGTAGAATTCGACATAAGCACCGAGCGTCATACCTTTTGCGACATTTGCTCTATCCTTAACAGTTATTGCCACACCCGATGCGCATACCTTACCCTGATATATCGCCGAGATGAGCCCAGCAATGCCAACCGGTACACCCGCAATCATAAACCAGAATCCTCTTGTTGCTGTTAGCGTAGTTGAGCTTCCCCCCATAATTCCACTCCAAAGTAAGATGAGGAATCCGACGACAAAACCATAAATACCCTGTGTTCCGGGCAATGCCGAAAGTATAAGGACCTGAGGAAACATATCGGGATTGTCCTGCATTGCACCCATACCCATATTAGCTGCGATTGTAATCCCAATAGCGCTTCCAATGCCCGATAGAACAACCGCAATTGCTATGCCTACTAACGCATATACTTTTCCATCGCTTTGTGTATCCTTTTGAGGTTGTTCCTGTGGCTGTTGAACTTGTTCCTCTTGCTGTGGAAACAAATCCGTTTTTAAAAGCAGAATAGAAATGCTTACGGCTAAAAGTGCGGTTTTCAGAAAGTTGAAACGCATAAAGCCTCCTTTGCGGATTTTCTATCGTATCCTTTTAAGTGGCAGTTTTTGTGATAAAGGCTTGAACGGTTTTCCGCCGCTTTCGTAGAATTTCGTGAAAAACTCGACAAACTGTAATCTTGCAGGATGTACGAAGGAACCAAGCGAGGATATTGCTGCGAGTCCGGTGTGTCCGGCGGCAAGAACAAGAGCGAAAAGAATTACCCCGATAAGGGGTATGCCTTTTATCTGGTGTGCGACGATATTTATCACTCCTGCAATAACCCCGGTAGAAAGCCCTAATGCGAGTATTCGTGAGTAACTCAGAAGGTCACCCATAACGCTTATAAATCCATATAAACCATCAAACCCAACACCATCCCATATGGCTGTAAAAAGTTTTTTCCCGCCAAAAAGCCCGAATATAAGGCTTCCAAAGAATATCCCGCAGGCACCAAAAAGGAGCCCTTTTCTGGCGAGCGTGGTTATTGGTCCAAATATATCAGGGCGCAAGAAGAAACACATAAACACCCCGCCAGAACAAACCATTATCGCCCACGATAACGAAACCACAAGCGATCTCATCTTACCAACTATGCTTCTATTTTCTTTAATTTGAATATATCCGCGGAGAATAAATCCGAGCGAAACCTGAACAATGCCGAATAATATTGTGATAGAGAAAAATGTCAGAGCATCACGAAGTGGGTCGATGAGTTTGAAATTTAGGAGTAGTTTTGCTAATGGTGAGTCCGAGTTCTCAATGTCTGCGCCAAAATATCCGCCGAATATTGCGCCCACAACAATCGATGAAAGTCCCATCATAAGGAGAAATCTCGCTACCTGCCGAATCCCTTCATCCTTGACCTTTCTAAGAATTAATATCGATGCCAGGGTAATTATTGCTCCATAGCCAGCGTCAGACAAGCAAAATGCAAAATACAATGTGTAGAAAGGAGCAATAATAGGTGTTGGGTCAAGCATCCCCTTACGAGGAAGTCCGTAGAGTTTTGTTATTATTTCTATAGGTTTTACAGGTTTTGGGTTTTCAAGGAGCACCGGTGGGGTTTCGTTTTCTTCGGGTTCAAGCTCG
>JBAMLU010000038.1:491-8166 GCA_039793385.1 bacterium | reverse complement strand
ACCGCTCCGAATCGTTCCTCTATCCTCCGCCTGAATATACCGAGCTGATTCTCTGGAACCCACCCCGTCAAGAATTTTATTGAACCTATATCCTTGCCCATTTTAAGGGCTTCTTCCTTGCTCTTAAGATATGAATACCATTCATAAAGGAGTTCGAGGTTTTCATGCTCCTCTGCTACAATCTCTTTTATGCGGGCGAGAATTTTTTCTCGTTTCCTTGAGAGAATCTCGATCTCATGCTCTATTTCCCTCATTTTATCCCGGAAACTTCCCGTGAAAGTAATCTCGAATTGGGAATAATCGCACTTTGCAAGGTTCTCGCGGACTTTTGCCTCTATGCTTCTGTGATATGCTATAAGCAAATATACTGTCCCGCTTTCCTCCGCGAGCCTTTCAAAGAAAAACAGGTATTCGTTTTCGAAAAGAGAAATGAACTGTTTGAACATATTCTGAGAAATTGTGCCAAGCTCCATAGCCACATATTTTGTGCCTTTAAGCATATCAACAGGGATTGTTAGCATACTCCAAGGGATGTAGTTTTTCAGAATGCTATTAAGTTTTCGCAGTTCAGAATCGATATACTCCAGTTCCTTTTGATTTCTTTCTATCTCCTTTACTGATCTTTCGCCGCGATCCTCTAAGAGGAATGGGCAAAGTTTCGTGATATTTTCTTCCTTTTTCTTCGTTAAGGATTCTGGAATTTCTATATTTTTTATGTAGTTGAGGGTTGAGTTGAGGCGCTCAAGTTTCCCATCAATATCTGATGGTATAAGTTTTTGTTCAGATGTTTTTTCGAAAGGCGTAATCTCAAGCATACCGAGCTCGAAAAGCTCATTTATGAGTTCATCAGTGTGTGATGAGTGAAAGATAAGCCCGATTTTTTTCATCCGAGCTACACCCACTTCTTCGCCTCCGATATGATGAAATTTATTGCTTTTTCAAGGGAATCACGGCTTCGCTCCTGAATTTTCTTTAGCTCCGTTTTAAACTCCTCCAAAAGCTTCTGAAATTCAATCTCAACCTCTTTTTTCGCCTCTTCCTCGGCTTTAGCAATGTAGCTTATTTTCTCGTTTTTTGCGTCCTCTATTCTCTTTTTCCAGCTCTCCTTAAGCTCATTTAGCTCTTTTTCCTCTTTTTCCTTTTCGTTTTCAAGGAGTTTTTCAAGTTCTTTTTCTTTTTGAGATATTTTTATAATATACTCATCAGCTTTCATAATTCACCTCTTTTTGTTCATCATCGGGCAAATCTGATTGCCCCAGGAATGATGCCCCCTCATCAATAACAAGCACCTTTGTTTTTATAGAGCCCCTAAATCTTCCAGGCGCGCGAAGATGTACCCTTTCAGGTGCGACGAGCGTAGATTCGACATTGCCACTTATAACGGCTGATGTTGCATTTATCCTTTCGGCTTTGATCTCGCCAGTTTCACCTACAATAAGAGCCCCTTGAACCGTAAGATTACCGTTTATTATACCGTCAATTTTAGCTCCGCCCTTGATTTTGAATTCGCCAACAAAAACTGACCCCGGACTTATAACAGTTGTTATGATATCCTCATTTTTTGGTTTTTTCTCCGCCATAACCAACCTCTTCGCTAAGCGGGTCAACAGGCACGCCATTCAAGAGAATTTCATAATGTAAGTGTGCCCCAATTACCCTGCCTGTTTTCCCCGATAAGCCGATTATCTGTCCCCGTTTCACCTCACTACCAACATTGACAAGCGGTTTTTGTAAGTGGCAGTATCGAGTGACATAGCCATTTTTATGGTCAATTTCCACAGTGTTTCCCATTATCTGGTCAAAATATACCCGTATAACTTTGCCGCTTCCTGTTGCTCGCACAAAACTCCCAGAAGGAATAGCGATATCAATTCCGGTGTGGGGCGATTTAAAGAGGGGGGCTTTTTCACCAAACCGAGCTGTGATAAATCCATTTGCGGGAAGACCTTTTGGCACGAACTCATCTTTTATTTTCAGTTCAAAGAAGATGCTCCCGAGGGGCAATGGGCTTGGTTCGTTTTTATCTTTTTCCTGCGGGTAGTAGAATAGATTGGCGATTTTCTTTCGCAGTTCTCGAAGGTCCTGGAGTTCAGCGCTTATTGAGGTCAACTTTGCTTTTGCAATTATAAGCTCGTTTTTATTTGTACCAGATAACTCCATCTGTTTGATGAAATAAGGATAAATAAATGCCTGTGAAAGCAGGAATGCGAAAAGGAAAATCACCCCTCCAAATGCAGCCAAAAGATGGGTTTTCTTTATCCTTAATACCTTAGTTGACCGTGCATCATCAGGAACAAGAAGGATGGTGATGTAATTATATCTCTTTGTTGAGAAGGATTTCAGCAAGTCTTTGAAGTTCATCATTGGAGTAATAGCTAATCACTATTTGACCTTTTTTACCCCTGGGATTGATTGTGACCTTTGTACCCAGCGAAAGCGAAAGCTCTTCTTCAAGCGCAATGAGTTCGGGGGGTTTAGTTCTCTTTCTTGCGGCTTTTTTCCTTTCACTTACAAAACCTGAGGCAAGTATTTCTGTTCGCTCGACAGAAAGTCCTCGCTTAACAACAAGATTGGCAAGGTGAACCTGAAGATTATGGTCGGGTGCCATAAGGATAGCTCGCGCATGTCCCTCGCTCAGTTTCCCCTTTCGCACAAGCTCCTTTACCTCATCAGGCAATTTCAGAATCCGTATGATATTTGCAACAGCAGTGCGACTTTTCCCAACGAGAGCCCCTATTTCCTCCTGTGTTAATCCGAAATTTTCCATAAGCGCTTTAAACGACTCCGCCAGTTCAATCGGGTTGAGATTCGCTCGCTGGATATTCTCGATGAGCGCGAGAGCAAGAACCTCCTCGGGCTTTGTTATGCTCACAACTACCGCTGGGATTGTTTTCAGTCCGGCAAGCTTTGCGGCTCGAACCCTTCGTTCACCGGCGACAAGTTCGTAGTTCCCGGGTTCAGTTTCAATAACAAGTATAGGTTGAAGAACACCGTGCTCTTTTAGTGATAAAGCGAGTTCATGAAGTTCTTGCTCGGAAAATTCCTGGCGTGGCTGGTATGGGTTTGGTTTTATCCTCTCGAGGTCGAGCTCTAAAAACCTGTTCTCCTCTCGTGCACTTCTTATAAGAGCCTCAAGCCCTTTTCCTAAAGCCTGTTCTTTTTTCATTTTCAAGTATCTCCGCTGTTAATGCAAGGTAATCCTCAGCCCCCTTTGACTCCATAGAATAAAGCACTATTGGCAACCCCAAGCTAGGGCACTCAGCAAGCTTCACATTTCTATGTATCACAACCTTAAAAATGCGATTCCTAAACCATTCCCTCAATTTCCCCTCAACAGTCTTAGATAGCGTTAGCCTGCTATCATACATTGTCAGAAGAACTCCCTCAATGTAGAGCTCTTTGTTTAGATGTGTCTGAACCCGTCTTATTGTATCCATAAGTTGTAAAAGTCCATCAACCGGAAGAAACTCACATTGTACAGGAATTATCACGCTTTCAGCCGTGGCAAGGGCATTAACAACAAGTATATTCAGGCTCGGCGGACAGTCGATTATGATATATTCAAATTTATCCTTAACGCTTTCGAGGGCGTTTCTCAAGTTATCTTCTTTTATGTTGAGTTCCTGGAAATTTAGCATTTTTGAGCCGAATTTCTTGTGTGATGGAAGCATAAACATTGTTGGAAGGCGTTTGTTAACAGGTTTTATCGAATCCTCTGCTTTAGCTATTCCGTTAAGAACCTCATATATCGTTGGAGCCATAAGCCCCTGCCCAAGATTCAGGCTTGTTGTCGCATTGGCTTGAGGATCAATATCAACAAGCAAAACCGAGTGTTCCCATAGCGCCAAACATGCCGAAAGATTTATTGCCGTAGTTGTTTTTCCGACCCCACCTTTCTGATTTACTATAGCAATTACCTTCCCCATCTCTCCTCTCGAACTTTTAATATACCGAATTCTCCCCTTTAAGACAAGTCAATTTTTCCTATTGATTATCCTTGATTTTCGTCGGAATCGTTTCTTTCTGTTCGATGAATCGGGATATCGGGTAGAGCGAAAGTGTAACAATTATCGGGAGAAGCTCGCCGTATATTCTCATCTCGTAAAGGTTCCCTACCAAAAACATCCCAATTATAAAAGGAATAAGGACAAGCGTAGAGGCTTTAAGAAATGGAGGCGCATTTTTATATCCGGGGATGGCAAGAACCCAAAGTCCACCAAAATTCAGAAGAAGGTTCACGATATTGTATATTTTAAAAGATAATATCTCGAGAAACATCTTAATATTTGCGTTTATGTGGTTCTCGTATAAACCGCCAGGATTATTCCTGAAAATCTGGTAAAGTATTTGTTTTATACCAAGCCACATAGCAGTTTGAATGAGTAAGTGAAGAGATAGTTTTGTTATGCTCATTTTCCTGAAAAATACGAACATGTATATAAATGTCAGGAAGCAGGTGGTTTCACGATTCAGGGTTGCTATGGCGTAAATGAGATAGTACGATTGCCAATCCTCTTTATACATTGCGATAAGGGCGAGTGTGAAGAAAAATATCGCGGGAAAATCCGATGGATAAAACATTGTGGTGAGTATTCCATAGTTAAATGGCAATACGAAGGCAAGAACGAACGGGAAAATGTCTGCAAGGTTCCTTTTGAAAAACAAGCAAAGAAAATTCCTGTATGCTATGAAAAGCCCGACAAGGAATAAGAATTCTAATGAAGCATATGTGGTAATGATATCGGATTTTGTGAGAATTGAGATAAATCTCACCAGGTATGGGACGAGCATCCTGAACTGAAAAGGCAAAGCAGCCTT
Source organism: bacterium (assembly GCA_039793385.1). Lineage (GTDB taxonomy): Bacteria > UBP14 > UBA6098 > JBAMLU01 > JBAMLU01 > JBAMLU01. Next base: position 3,348 of record JBAMLU010000038.1, on the reverse strand, counting down.
ACCTAACGCAAGGTCCGTAAGACGAGATGGAGCATATTCTCGCCCAAGAAGAAAATGGATTCTCATGGTAAAATACGATGCAATAACATAAAATAATAATATAATATACTCATGAACGGTTTTCTCCGAGAACTTTGGGATTTTCACGCTCTCTTTTTTTGAACCCCTCATAGGTTACCCCTTATGGATTGAATTATAAATGTGCAAAAGTTGAATTGTCGGGTTTATGTAGCTTTTCATATTTCGCATAGCTTCTTCTATTGATCTCACAAGGCGAAACAATGTTTCAACTGGAGTTTTTTTCGCAATTTTCATAAGTTCATCCATCTTATCAAAATTTATTATTGTGATGGTATCATCATTTAAGGCTAACATAATCGTGTCCCTTGCGAAAGAGGAAAAAGATTCGAGTATCTCATCGAGCGGGAATTCTTTGTTTTTGAGCAGCCATTTCAAAAGTTCAAGTTCGGTCTCGTTGAAAAGGGCGAGGAAGAGTTTGAATTTCTCATCTCGTGCTTTTAACGCTTTATCATCAAGGAGTTCTATTGCCTGTCTGAGATTGCCGTTAGCAATTGCAGCGATGAGTTCGAGTTCAGAGTGGGGTTTATTGCTTATTTTCATCAGGTATTCCAGGGTTTCCGTTTTTGTGAGTTGTGTAAAAAGGAAACGCTCAACTCGAGAGAGGATTGTTGGAAGCAGTTCCTCAAAATTTGCTGATGTAAGAATAATCCTTGCATAAAGTGGTGGTTCCTCGAGCGTTTTCAGAAAAGCGTTCTGTGCCTCCTCGTTCATCTTATCAGCCTCAACAATTATCCCGACCTTTGCCAATCCTCTTGTCGGTGTTAGCGATAGCCAGGATGAGAATCCCCGTATGGAGTCAATGGTGATGGTAGGTTTTGATGAATATTGGGGCATATAGTACGGATTCTTTGCCTTTTCCGCAAGTATCCTCGCATATTTCTCAGGCTTTTCTAATGGATTTTCTTCCTTTGTAGTGGGGATAAGTATTTGAAGGTCGGGGTGATTGAGGTTAGCCACAGATAAGCAGTCCTCACAGCTTCCGCACCCTTTCTTTGGACAAAGGAAAAGCTTGGCAAGCGAAAGTGCTTGCGCAAATTTCCCGCTCCCAGATGGACCAGCAAGTAGGATTGCATTCGAAAGCTGTCCACTACAAAATGCTTTGTAAATGACCCTTTTGACCCTAATGTTTCCTGGGAAACTTATTAGTGGATTATCTTTTTGCAAGCCAATCAACCGGGTTAACCTCTTTTTTGCCCATCCTTATTTCGAAATGAACCTTGGGACCATCAAGCCATCCAGTCGATGAGACATCTCCGAGCTTCGTTCCCGCTTTTACCCTTAACCCCTTCTGAACATCAACATTCCCAAGGTTTCCATACACCGTGTAAAAATTGCCAGGATGTTTTATAATCACTATGTTCTCGTATCCTTGGAGCCACCCGGTAAATACAACCTCACCATGGTGAACCGCATATACAGGCTCAAGCGGAAAAGCTTTTATATCTATACCGGGGTTGTAAAAACGGGTGTTGTACCTTTTATCTATTATGTGCCCATAATGACGAATAATATTTCTTTTACCTTTCACAGGCCAGATAAGTTTTCCTTTTAGCGCAGAAATAGAATACCCGGTTTGTTCAAATGTAACTCCTGAAGTCTCCTTTTCTATGAGGTGCGCGAGTTCTTTCTGGCTTCGTTCAAGTCGTTCTACCGCCTCTTGATACTCGTTCTTCCTCGCACGAATCTCGTCAAGCCTTGCCGCACGCTCGGCTTTACTCTGACGAAGGGATGTAAGCTCGTTTTCTTTTTCTTGTAATAATGTTTTCAACTCCTCGATTTTCTGGTTCTTTTCGGCTATCAAGTTCAAAAGTTCGTCCTTGTTTTGCTTAAAACTCAAAAATTGCTCCTTATGTGCAAGCGAAAGAAGGTTTATAAACCTTATTCGCTCAAGCATTGTTGAAAGCCTTTCATCAGAAAAAATAAATTCTATAAATCCTATTTTCCCTTTTTGATACTCGTAAATCATAAGATTACTTATAATTTTCTTCTTCATTTCAAGCGCTTTTGATGTTTTTTCGAGGGCGAGATTGAGGCTTTCAAGTTCAGATTTCAATATCCTCTCCTCCTCAAAATATCTCGATATTATTGCCTCACGAACGGATATTTCCTTGTCGAGCCGCGCAAGTTCATTGACAACTCCTTTCTCCTTTTTGCTTAACTCAGTTAGTTCTTTTCTCTTCTCTGCAAGTTCTTTTTTGATTTTCAAAAGTCTTTCCCTTTGGGAACCCACCCCCACGCCAGTAATAAAAAAAAGAATTATTAGTGTTGCCGCTTTAATATTACCCATTTTCTCAAGCTTGAGAGCTTTGTTTTGGTGTATTTCTTGAAATCATCGTATGTTTCGACAGGGTATAGCCCGGCATCAATTCCGTCTATTACATCGAACAAAAGGGTTGAATTTTCCTTATCGTAGCTCATTATATTCGTAAAGTTGAAAGGTCCTTTAACAAAAGAAACGGTGTCGGATTGAATTACAGGAATAAAATTCTCCGGTATTTGCATTGTGTATTTGATATTGATAGAGTAGGGTTTTTCTATGTATACCGGGTATGTTTTTTTCTCAACGAGCGCTTGAGATGCCTCTTTTTGAAATTCGGGTATGCGAAATATTATAAAGGAATCGGATGCGAAATTATAGAACCCGTCGCCGATGTATTTAGCATAAAACCGCGGGATAGAATCTATTCCCGTGCCGATTGTATAAATTGTTTCGAGTTCAACGCTTGTGTAAGCTTTACCTAACTCCTCATAAAACATGGATTTGAGCTCCTCTGAT
>JBAMLU010000038.1:0-481 GCA_039793385.1 bacterium | reverse complement strand
AAGTGTTTCTTTAGTTTTAATAGCCTCGAGCCCCTGTGTTTCCTCAAATAAATCCACATAAAGCTTCAGGGAATCGTTTAGAAAAGATCTAATCCTCTTTGAAATACTTGATGCGCTGCGGGTTGTTTTTGGTATAGTTATAATTTTGCCTTCTTTAATTGAAAGGGCATTTTTCCCTGAGCAATAGCTCGGGATTGTGCCGAAATTATAATAATGTGATTTAACATAAACAAAATAAGTTGTGTCTAATATAAGCTTGACAATAGGTGTTGAAAAAAGTTCAATGCTTGCGATATTATCGGGCAAAAATCCGTCGTCTATGGTTCTGACAAGAAGGAGGTCAGGATTAAGATTAGCCCTTTCGAGAAGAGCAAAATATAAAAAAGCAGCATCAAGTTCGCCAGCGTGATGTGACCTTAAGAGCTCACTTAAATGAAGCGGATACGGACGGAACACTCTAAACGGAACATCCTCAAATGTG
>JBAMLU010000037.1:0-7249 GCA_039793385.1 bacterium | reverse complement strand
ATTCGGGCTTGAGGGTGAGGGTGTTTACGGGAAGATGAGGTTTGAGTCAGGGGTGCACCGTGTTCAGCGGATACCGATAACCGAATCGAGCGGGAGAATACATACATCAGCAGCTTCTGTTGCTGTTCTTCCTCGCCCAGAGAAATTCGAAATCAATATCAACCCGGCTGAGCTCAAAATCGAAACCATGAAGGCAAGTGGGCACGGTGGACAACATGTCAACAGGACGGAATCCGCCGTCCGAATAACACACATACCAACAGGAATTACAGCTATAAGCCAGGATGAAAGGTCACAACAGCAGAACAAGGAAAAAGCCTTGCGAGTGCTCGAAAGCCGCCTCTATGCAATTCAACGGGAAAAAATGGAAAAAGAAATTCACACCAAAAGAAAAACACAGATAAAAACTGGCGATAGGTCAGAGAAAATAAGGACATACAATTTCCCACAGAACCGTGTCACAGACCATAGAGCAGGAATAACACTTTACAAACTCGAGGATATCCTTAAAGGTGAGCTTGATGAACTCCACAGCGCACTAATAAAATACGAAATGGAATTAAACCTTGAAAGGAAAAAAGATGAAATTCTATCTCACAACACCTCTTTATTATCTTAACGCTGAGCCCCACATAGGACATGCATATACAACAACCATCGCTGATATTATTTGCAGGTATTACAGGATGGCTGGGTATGATGTTTATTTTCTTACGGGGACAGACGAGCACGGCGAGAAGGTTGCGCAATCTGCGGAAGAACGCGGGAAAAATCCTCAGGAACACTGCGATGAGCTCGTGCAGAAGTTCATCGAGACATGGAAGATGCTAAATATTAAATATGACGATTTCATTCGAACAACTGAGGAAAGGCATATCCGTGTCGTTGAAAAAGCACTTCAAATTCTATATAAAAAGGGCGATATATATAAAGCCCACTACGAGGGCTGGTATTGCATACCGGATGAACGGTTCTGGACGGAAAAAGAGGTGGTTGATGGCAAATGCCCTCTTTGCGGGCGTGAGGTAAAATGGCTTAAAGAGACAAACTATTTCTTCAGAATGAGCAAATATCAATCCTGGCTCATAAATTGGATTGAAGAAAACAAGAATTTTATACTTCCTGTTATCAGGCGGAACGAGGTTTTGGGATTTTTGAAAAACCAATTAAATGACCTTTGTATATCAAGACCAAAAACGAGGCTCTCTTGGGGAATCCCCCTCCCATTTGACAGGGATTTCGTTTGCTATGTTTGGGTTGATGCCCTTTTGAACTATGTATCTGCTGTGGGGTTCACCTATGATGATAGTAAATTCAAATACCTATGGCCAGCCGATTGCCATCTTATTGGCAAGGATATACTTACAACTCATTCCGTTTATTGGCCCATATTGCTTCACGCTCTCGGTGTTGAGCCGCCCAAAACCATATTCGCACATGGTTGGTGGATGATAAAAGAGAGAAAAATGGGTAAATCTCTTGGTAATGCGGTTCTCCCCGAAAACCTCGTTAAGGAATATGGGGTTGATGAAATACGATACTTCCTCGCAAGGGATATGGCTTTTGGATATGATGCTACATTCTCATTCGAGCTCCTCCATAAAAGGATAAATGCCGAGCTCGCCGATGATATAGGAAACCTATTCCAGCGGGTGGTCTCTATGATTCATAGATATTTCGACGGAACTATACCATCAAATACCGCACAGGGCACCGACGAAACAAGGTTAAAAGAATTCTCAACCACAATGATAAAAAAGATTGAAAAAAATATTTTCGAGCTAAATCCGACTCAAGCTCTTGAAAATGCGGTTGAAATAGCCCGAGAAACGAACCGGTTCATCGAAAGAACCGCCCCCTGGAACCTTCACAAAAACGGCGAGAAACAAAGGCTTTCGTCAGTTCTTTACACGGCTTGCGAGATATTGAGAAAACTTTCCATTATATATTATCCAGTTATGCCGCAAAAATGCGATATAATAAGAAGAACACTTCGTGCAAAAGAACCTATAACATTTGAATCAGCAAAAAGTTGGGGGCTATTAGCATCAGGTGAAATAATGGGTGAACCCATCTCACTTTTCCCCAAAATTAGCGAGAAGAAAGGACGAGTAGCTGTGGAAGCGAGCGAGAAAATATCGATGGATGATTTTTTAAAAGTAGAGTTAAAGGTTGGGGTGGCAAAAGAGGTTGAGCGTGTGGAGGGGACAAAGAAGTTGCTCAAGATCAAGGTAGAACTTGACAATGAGGAAAGAATCATTGTCGCGGGGCTCGGTGATATCTATGCCCCAGAGGATATTCAGGGCAAACGAATAGTATTGGTCACAAACCTCAAACCAGCAACAATAAAAGGGATAGAGTCTAACGGTATGCTCCTTGCCGCTGAGGACAACAAAGGCACAATATCATTACTCACAACAGACAAAGAAATAGCCCCTGGAGCAAAGGTAAGGTGAACGAGAAGGAAAAAATACTTGTCGTTGGTGCAGAAGAAAACGAAAGAAAAACTATTATATCCACACTAAGAAACGCTGGATATAGCTTAACACTTTCCACTCCTGATGCTCTACCCAAAAATCAAATAGGCAAAAGATTCAAACTTATACTGGCAGATTTAGATAATCTCGTGAATGAGATTTTAAACCTTTTGCTAATAACTGCGGAGAAAAATTCTTCTGTAGAAATAATTTTCATGGTTAGTATGGAATCGCTTCAAAAAGCCTTCAACCTAGTAAAATCTGGGGCATCAGATTATATCCTGAAACCTATAAACCCCGATGACCTGACATTACGGGTCTCCAAAGCCCTTGAAAAAAGAGCATTGAAGATGGAAAACATTTTATACAAAGAACGCCTTGAAATCCTCCTTGCCGAAACAATAAAAGAACTTCAGGACCAAAAGGGATTTTTCCAGAGCCTTTGCTATAATATTCCAATAGGACTTGCATATATAACATCAGATATGAGAATTATTGAGACCAACCCGTTGTGGACAAAGTATGCAAGCAATTATCCTATGCTCGTTGGTGGACAAAAATGGAAAGCCCTTAATGTTATACTGAACACAAACCCTGCTCTTGTTGCAGAGGAACTTTTTAGAAATATGAAACCTGAGCTTGCAATAGTAAGCGCACCCGATGGGAAATTTTTCAAGTTTCAATGGGTCCCTCTTTTCGGAATAACCTCTATCCCTGGATTTCTGGAGATAATTGACGATATAACAGATGAGATAAAAACAAAGGCACAATGGGAAACAACCCTTAACTCGGTTGACGAAGGCGTTATCCTACTCGATATGGACCTGAACATTAACTGGACAAACAACCTTATAAGGAGATGGTTCAATCCTAACCAGATTATACCGAAAGAGCTCTACTTTTGCTCAAATGAAATGGAGAAGGAGAATGTGAGGGCAAATGTAATCCGCGGCGGTAAAACGATCAGAAAATGCGTGAGGGTTGAGCAACAAAATGGTGAAATGATTTTTCAATCAGTTATTTCGCCTGTACGGGATGAGTATGGCAATGTATTGCAACTTGTCGTTATTGTTGAGGATATAACAGAAAGAGAAAATATGCTTGACCAATTGAGGCGTCAGGCTGAAACTTTAAACAGGCTCCACAGGAAGTCGCTCGAGAGGATAAAAACATTGAGATTTACATTGAAGCTTTCTGATGCGCTTCTTATCAACGATGAGCTTGAATCTATATATCATATACTTTTGACAATTGCAACCGCAAATGAGGGGTTTGGATTCAATCGCGCATTTTTATTCCTTTATAATAGCAAGAAAAAGACGGTGCACGGAACCTGCGGGGTCGGTCAACTATATCCAGAGGAAGTAAGTAAGGTATGGCAAGAGCTTAAGGGCATAACATTAGATGACCTCATAAAGAACACTTCAACAACTATGAACAGCAAACTTACCGAACTCATCAGAAAATACGAGTTCCCGCTGAATGATTTTCCGATATTCGAGCGGGTATTCAATTGCGGGATGCCAGTGAAAATCGCTTTCGAGGAAATCCCTGAGGTTTTAAGAAAAGAGCTCGGGTTAAGCGATGTTTATCTTCTGCCACTTGTGGGCAAAAGCGGACCAATAGGGCTGATAATCGGAGACAATTTTGTCACTCATGCTGAACTTGAACACCGCAAACTCCAGATACTCAAAATATTCCTCAACGAGGCAAGTATCGCTGTTGAAAGAGCCATATTTGCTAACAATTTGAAATTAAAATATAAAGAGCTTGAGGAGTTAAACTATGTGTTGAAAGAGAGCAAAGACAAGCTTGTTATTGCAGAAAAACTTTCAACAATAGGGGAGATGACAGCCAAAATAGCCCACGAAATAAGGAACCCACTTACAGTTGTCGGGGGATTTGCTTCTGTTCTACTAAAAAATATGGACAAAAACGACCCGAGTTACAAGCACGCAAAAACCATTGCAGACGAAACTAAAAAGGTAATCGATATGGTCAATAATCTTCTCGATTTCTCTCGATTTCTTAAAATAGCCCCAGCAATAAACGATTTCAACAAGGTCATTCACAACACCATCATATTATTTAAGGAGGAGTTTGAAAAGAACAATATTGAGCTCGCAGAAAAATATGAGAAATCAATTCCTCTATTTATGTTTGATGGTGGGGCATTCAGGCAGGTTATTATGAACCTGATTAAAAATGCAATTGAGGCTATGCCAAATGGCGGAACTATTAATGTGAAAACATATAAGGGAGAAGATTTTGTTTATCTTTCAGTAAGTGATACCGGTAGCGGTATACCTGAGGAAACTGGGACAAAGATTTTCGAACCTTTTTTCACAACAAGAGCAACAGGAATAGGCTTGGGACTCACAATATCTAAACAGATAATTATCGCTATGAAAGGTGATATCTGGTTTAAAACCTTAAAACCAAAGGGAACCTCTTTCTTTGTTAAAATACCTATATTGATTTATAAAGGAGGAGAGGATGCGAACAATATTGGTGGTTGATGATGAAAAAAATATATGTGAGCTATATAAAACGGAGCTCGAGCGTGAAGGATACAATGTTGTGACATCACTAACTGCGTCCGAGGCTTATCATCATCTTGAAAACGAGAAAATTGACCTTATAATCCTTGATATTCGAATGCCGGGGCTAAATGGTGTCGAATTTCTCAAGGAATTGCGGAAAAATCAGACAGACCTTCCTGTGCTTATAAGCTCAGCCTATCCGATGTACAAAAACGACTTTTTCACCTGGCTCGCTGATGATTTCATCGTCAAAAATCCCGACCTCACAGAACTAAAAGAAAAAGTTAAAAATCTGCTGAAAAAGTAGCCCCTATCTCCTCCGTTGTATATACCAATAATTCGACCAATCAAGAATATCCGGGTTTGATGTAAAAAATATTATCCTTTCAGCTTCCTCTTTCTTTTCCCATCCGAACTTCGGAATCATGCTTTCAAAATCCTTTGGAACAACTACAACAAATGCAAGTTGTTCAGGCTTTATATTAGGTTCAATAGGTGTATTCCGTTGAAGGGGCGAGAGCAGTTCAAAACATTCCCCATAAATCCATTCGCCAGGTGGACCCGAAAAAGCGTAACTGGTCGAAATCCGATAGTTCATCTGCAAAAACAGATAACCATAAGGCAACATAAAAATGTCTCTTCCTGATGGAACATAATCATATTTCTCACCATTTATGAATAGTTCAAGTGAATCAGCTCTTATAAATGAAGAAACGGGGTAAAGCTGCAAGCTATCCCCATAAATTGAGAACATAGCAGAAAAAGAGACCCTTGCCGTACCGTTCTCCACAACAGATTTCCCACTAAAAGAGATAAACCTCACATTAACATTTTTATCGAATAAAAATCTTGGTAAGCCAGGGCGTGGTCCTGGTTTGAATCCAAATAAGAAACTGAAAAATAAAAAGAAAAAAGCCCTACCAATCAATTCTCTCGGGCTTATTCCAGAGATATCTTGTGGCACCCGAATCCGTACCAAACCAAACATAATCACCATCCCTCTCTATCGTATACACAATGTTAGAAACGAGCCCATCACGACTCGTATACCTGAAATAATGCATATCCTCCTTCCTGATCTTGATAACTCCGGCTGATGTTGTAAGCCAGATGTATCTTTCCATAACCATCATATCAAATGGGTCTTCATACACGAACTCCTCTCGTGGGAAAGTAATTATTTTTCCTGTTTCAGGTTCAAGAAAAAGGAATCCTTTATCCGAAACGAACCATACCCCATTTGAATCATCATCAACACCATAAACCCTAAAACCAAGATAACCATCAGGCGTGTGTATCTGTGTCAGTCCTTTACCATTGAACCAGAACGCACCCTCAGATGTAGCGACATAAACCCTTCCCTTGAAAACAGCCATCTTGTTTACCTTAGGGTAATCAGGCGGCGTTATCGGTTTAATCTTCATTGATGAGATCTCCAACAATGATAATCCACACCTTTGACCAATAAATAGGGTATCGCCTTTAAGAAGAAGCGATGTAAGGAACTCGTCCTGAAGACCATCACGAAATGTGTATCTATGCCATCGCTGGGTCACATTATCAAACGATAATAGCCCGAGGTCGGTAGCAAAAAATGTATATCGGCTGTTACTAACAATATCATAAACATTGTTCGTCCCCATATCCCTTATCAACCTTGCATCAAATATCCTCCACTTGTCGGACTTTCTATCCCAGAATGTTATTCCGCCACTTTCTTTCCCTTCTGGCTTTCCGCCAAACCAAATCCCCGATGGATTAATAAAAATCGCTCTCACATTAGCGTCTGCGAGCCCTATTGGCTTTGGTTCCATAGTCATCGCTCTTGTATCCACGAGCCAAATTCCAAGCCCCCAGGTGCCAAGCCACAGATTATTCGACCTATCAGAGTAGCAAAACGAAACAGGATACCGGTTAAAATATGGGTCTATAATAACACCATCCTGTGTGAAAATAAATCCCACAGGAGGAATGTAAAGAGGAAATATTGAGGGACAACTTTCGGATGAGAGATTCAATCCACTCGGATTATCCAGGCGAGAAAATCGCCTATCTGCCTGAAATGGCTCAGGCGTTATATAATAGCCGCCGTTCGTTCTCAAAATTAAGTTAGAACCCGAAACAAAAAGCTCATATACCCGCTCCTCACCAATAATATCCATCCAACTATACGGGAAAAGCCACTTTTTCGAAAACTTGTCCCACCTTAAAACCCCACCTGTCGTCGAA
>JBAMLU010000036.1:32418-46180 GCA_039793385.1 bacterium | reverse complement strand
AAAAGGGCTTTACATCCCGAAGGACTTCATCGCCCACGCGGCGTCGCTGCGTCAGGCTTTCGCCCATTGCGCAAGATTCCTAGCTGCTGCCTCCCGTAGGAGTCGGGGCCGTGTCTCAGTCCCCGTGTGGCCGGCCATCCTCTCAGACCGGCTACCCGTCTTTGCCTTGGTAGGCAATTACCCTACCAACTAGCTGATAGGACATAGGCCCATCCCCAAGCGCTAGCTTGATTTCTCAGAGGCCAGCTTTATTCCCTTCTCCTTCGGGAAAAGGGAACTTATGCGGTATTAGCATCCCGTTGGGGATGTTATCCCGCACATGGGGGTAGGTTACCTATGCATTACTCACCCGTTCGCCGCTTGCCGGGAAATCCTTCCGTCTCTCCCGACACGCTCGACTTGCATGTATTAGGCACGCCGCCAGCGTTCGCTCTGAGCCAGGATCAAACTCTCCATCAATATCTCAAACTCTTTCACACCTTCAGTCACCCGCCATCCAAGATATGCTATTAATTTTTTAATGAACACCATAAATTTTCGGCTCTTTTTTACTTTTCTTAACTTATATTCTTTTATCATTTATATTATAAACCTCAACCCCAATTTTGTCAAGAGGTATTTTTTAAATTTTTTAGAGAGATATTATTGTAAAATATCTATTGATTTTTTTAAATTCATTTTTATTTTCTAAAATTAAGAAAGGAGCAAAAAATGGGAAGCAAGAAGATGATATATTTCTTCTCGGAGAATCAAACAGATGGTGACGCAACGATGAGAGATATACTTGGGGGTAAAGGTGCTGGGCTTGCTGAGATGTCAAGATTGGGGCTTCCGGTACCGCCTGGTTTCACAATATCGACTGAAGCCTGTAGAGAATACTACAAAAACGGTAAAAAACTCCCTAATGGGCTTTGGGATGAGGTTAAATCGGCGATGAGAAGATTAGAGGGATGGACGGGGAAGGGATTTGGCTCAAAGGAGAATCCTCTTCTTGTCTCGGTAAGAAGCGGTGCTAAGTTTTCTATGCCGGGGATGATGGATACGATCTTGAATCTTGGGCTCAATGATACTACTGTCCAGGGGCTTGCAAAACTCTCCGGCGATGAAAGATTCGCTTACGACTCATACCGTAGATTCATATCGATGTTCGGTGATATCGTTATGAACATAGAAAAAGAAAAATTCAGCAGGATTTTCGAGGAATACAAAGAAAAAGTTGGCGCAAAAACCGATATAGAACTTAACACCGAAAACCTCAAAGAAATAGTAAATCTCTTTAAAGAACTCATTTTAAAAGAAAAAAACGAACTATTCCCAAAAGACCCATATGAGCAACTCAAGAGGGCGATAATGGCGGTATTTGAGAGCTGGAACAACGAAAGGGCAATTGCATACAGAAACTTTCACAATATAAGCCACGAGCTTGGAACAGCGGTTAATGTTTGTACGATGGTATTTGGGAACCTTGGAGCGAACTCTGGAACTGGTGTTCTTTTTACACGAGACCCGTCAACGGGCGAGAAAAAAATATACTCTGAGTTTCTTTTCACTGCGCAGGGTGAGGATGTTGTTGCGGGAATCCGAACGCCACTAAAGATAGATGAGATGAAGCGGGTTATGCCTCAGATTTATAATCAGTTAGTGGAGATCGTGGAAAAACTTGAGAAACATTACAAGGATATGCAGGATGTTGAATATACAATCGAGAACGGCAAGCTTTGGCTATTGCAGACACGGAGCGGCAAACGGACAGCCCAGGCTGCTGTCAAAATTGCGGTAGATATGGTTGAGGAAGGGCTCATCACAAAAGAGGAAGCCCTTATGCGCGTTGAACCTAAACAAATAGAACAACTTCTTCACCCAAGGATAGCACCAGACGCAAAATATACCGTTATCGCAAGGGGTCTAAATGCTTCACCAGGCGCTGCAATAGGGAAGGTAGTTTTCGATTCGAATAGGGCTAAGGAGCTTGGCGAATCAGGTGAGAAAGTGATACTTGTGCGCCCCGAGACAAATCCTGATGATGTTGCGGGGATGATAGCATCAAAAGGAATACTTACAGCAAGAGGCGGGGCAACAAGCCACGCATCGGTTGTTGCACGCGGACTTGGAAAACCTGCTGTTGTCGGATGTGAGACTATAAAAATTGACCTCGATAAAAGAATATTTACAGTAAACGATATAACCGTTAAGGAATACGACATAATCACAATAAACGGCACAACTGGTGAGGTAATTCTCGGTGAGGTTCCGCTTATTATGCCCGAGTTATCTGGTGAAATAAAGAAATTCCTTGACTGGGCAGATGAGGTAAAGAGGCTTGAGAACTGGGCAAATGCGGATTATCCTCGTGATGCTAAAAAAGCGAGGGAGTTTGGGGCACAAGGAATCGGGCTTTGCAGAACAGAGCATATGTTTTTCGAAAAGGAAAGGCTACCATGGGTACACAAGATGATATTGAGCGAAAGTGCTGAAGAAAGAAAAATTGCGCTCGAAAAGATCGAGCAATTCCAGGTCTCCGATTTTTATGAGATACTAAAGGTTATGGATGGTCTTCCTGTTATAATAAGGCTTCTTGACCCACCTCTTCATGAGTTTTTACCAAGATATGAGGAACTTCTTAAGGAAGTTATTACGATTGAACTTACGGGCAAGAAAGATGCCGATTACAACTACAAGAAAGAACTTCTTCACAGGGTTGAGCTTATGCGTGAGGCGAATCCTATGATGGGTCTTCGTGGATGTAGGCTTGGAATCACACGACCTGATATAAACGAGATGCAAGTTAGAGCGATATTTAAAGCTTCATGCAGGCTCAAAAAGGATGGCTACAATCCTCGCCCGGAGATTATGATTCCGCTAGTTGCTATAAAGGAAGAACTTAAACTCATACGAGAACAGCTTGAAAATGTTGCAAAGAAGATAATGGATGATGAGGGTGTGAGCGTTGAGTATAAATTCGGGACGATGATTGAGGTTCCACGCTCGGCGCTCACCGCAGATGAAATCGCTGAATATGCTGAATTCTTCTCATTCGGTACAAACGACCTAACACAAATGACATTCGCTTTCTCAAGGGACGATGCTGAGGGTAAATTCCTATTCCAGTATCTTGAAAAATCTCTTCTGCCATTTAATCCTTTCCAGCAGATTGACGAATCCGGGGTTGGAAAGCTTATGGAAATGGCGGTAAGATTAGGGCGCGAAACCAGACCAGAACTCGAAATAGGTATATGTGGAGAGCACGGTGGAGACCCAGAATCTATTCATTTCTGCCACAAAATAGGTTTGAATTATGTCTCATGTTCTCCTTTTAGAGTGCCTGTGGCAAGGCTCGCCGCAGCACAAGCCGCTATAATTGAAAAGAGAGGGAAAAAAGAACTCGATAGATAAATCTACTCTTTGAAAATTTCCTCCTCCATTACCGATAAAACCTCGCAATCCGCTTTACCATCACGAAGAATTAAACATAGAAGTTGAGATTGGCGAATATTATCGACTGTTGAGATAATTTTTCTCGTCTCTTTGTCAACCACAATGGAATATCCGAGCGAGAGAATCTTCTCCGGCGAAAGCCCTTTGAGCCTGGTATAAAGTAAATTTATGGTATTTTTTGCAGAAAAAAGCTTGTTATCGACGCTAAATTTTGCACTATCAATTAGTTCAGTGACCCTATTTTCATACTGAACAAAAATCTCGTAGGGTCTTCTGAAAACTGGGCGTGCGTAAGCCGAGCGCATCCTTTGAATGTAGATATCGAATTTGGAAATAAGCGATGACCTTGCATGGCGAACGAGGGTGTCGACTCGTCGTTTCAAATCATCCTTGAGTGGAGTAGTCAGTTCTGCTGCGGCTGATGGGGTTGGAGCTCGAAGGTCGGCGACGAAATCTGCGATGGTGAAATCGATCTCGTGCCCCACAGCCGAAACAATCGGTATATTGGAGTTGAAAATCTCCCTTGCAAGGCGTTCGTCATTAAAAACCCAAAGTTCATCCTCACTACCGCCACCACGCCCGAGAATTATAAGGTCAACCATCCCGAACCTATTCATACTTCGTATAGCTCTTATCATAGACTCAACTGCGCCGTTACCCTGAACAAGACAAGGATAAAGCACTATTTCAATCCATGGTGCTCGCCTTTTAATAATGTGAACGATATCGCGGATAGCAGCTCCTGTTATTGATGTTATTACGCCTATTCGCTCGGGGAAAAGCGGGAGCTTTTTCTTGTGCTCCAGGGCAAAAAGCCCCTCATCACGAAGCTTTTTTTTCAGCCGCTCAAACTCCTCAGCACGAGAACCAAGCCCAACACGCTCCATCTCTTTAACATAAAGTTGATAATCTCCGCTTTTCTCGTATATTGAGACATAACCAAAAACCCGAACCTCATCACCATCCTTCGGCTCAAATTTAAGTCTCGCCGCATCGCTTCTCCACATAACACATCTTATCTGCGCTAACTTATCTCGGAGTGAAAAATAGAGATGTCCAGATGGGGAGTGAAGTTTAAAATCCCTTATTTCACCACGGACATAAACCCCATACGGAAAAGCCTCTCCCAGTAGCGTCTTCACAATGCTATTCAACTCAGAAACAGATAATACCCTTTCCTCAATCACAGATTCCTTACCCCCTTAATAAGATGAAGCATTTCTTTAATAGCTCGGTCAAGTCCAACAAATACTGCCCTCGATATGATACTATGCCCGATTGAAAGCTCATCAATATAAGGGATTGCCGCTATATTAACCACATTTTTGTAATTCAATCCGTGTCCCGCATTAACATTAACGCCTTTCTTGTGAGCAATTGAGGCAATCTTCTCTATCTTCCTTAGCTCCTCAAGCTCAGTTGAGAAATCCCTCGCCAGAGAATACCTATCCGTGTTTATCTCGACATAATCGGTTCCAAGTTCGCCTGCTAGCTTGACTGATTCTTCATCAGGGTCGATAAAAAGGCTCACAATAAGCCCGGCATCATGAAGCCTTTTAACAAATTTCTGCAAATCATCCCAGTTCTCGCTTATATTAAGCCCGCCTTCGGTTGTCTTCTCATCTGGTCGTTCGGGGACAAGGGTTATGAGGTCTGGTTTATATTTCGAGGCGAGCGTGAACATCTCCTCAGTAGCAGCCATTTCTAAAGTGAGAGGGATAGTAATAGTTTCCTTTATTAAGGCGAGGTCCCTCTCCTGGATGTGCCGTCTATCACCCCTTAAGTGGATTGTTAAACCATCAGCACCAGCGAGCTCAACCATTGATGCGCCCCAAACAGGGTCTGGGTAGCTTGAACCCCTTGCTTGTCTCAATGTCGCTATATGATCGATGTTCACGGACAATTTCGCCATTATTCCTCCTTTGCGATATCTTTTTCTAAAGAAACAACCTTAACATTCCATCTCGATAAAACAGAAAGAGCATCTTTTAGCGCTTCAAGGCTCTCTTTGCTTAAACCAATCGAGATGATAATAGTATTATTATTCCGGTTATCAAGGATGGTTCTTATTATTTTTGAGGATATTATTGATGATGGAGTATGGGATGATTCCTTTATCTCTATTGCCTTTAAAACCTTTACTCCGGCAAAATCCTTTTTATCATAAGATAAATCATAGAAAACATTTTCTGGAATGATAAGATTCAAACCTCCATTTTTAACCTCATCAAAAACGGTGCTCATTATCCTTTTATCGCTCAAAATGCTTGATGATGGGAAAAGAGAAATACCGGTAGCGTTCGAAAAATGACCGAGCACGCTTTTAACCCTTTTTCTTATTTCTTTTTCTGGCAGGTCGCTAAATATAGCATAGTTTTTGTAAGAACTTTCGCCTGGTAAATCCATACCCAGTGGCAGACAAATGACAATGGGCTTTTTCTTTTCTGCGGCGAGATCAAAGCATATATTGCTAAATTTGCAGCCGGGAACAATACCGAAAGTTATTTCATATGGTATTTGAGCGAGGTCAAAAATGAGGGTGGAATCGAAGCTTCCGAGCCCGGTAACAAGAACGACGAGTTTCAATTGTGCTGGGGTTAATCTTGCATCCCTTATCAAATTAACCGTCCGAATTTCCCGTTTGTGAGCACCAAGTTTCACGACAACCTGCCTTGAGCCTTTCTCAAAGGCGTCGATAATCTCAAATCCCCATCTTCGCGCCATCCTCTGGAATTCACTGTTCAAAAGAGGAAGAGCAAAACTATATGGAAGATAAACATTTACCTCACGAGAACCCATTTCCTTTCTTTTTTGAAAAATAACTTTCCCCGGCGGAGAACCAAATGATTTCACAAAAGCAAATATAAGTATAAGAGAAATCACATCAACACTTGCCAAAGCCGCTATAATCCGGTTTTTTCCTGCACCAGACCTTCTTTTTTTGTAAATAGAATCAACTACCATCTTGTTTCTCCGAAAGATTCGTCAAACCAATATGCTATTCTAAAAATATTTTCCTCTGGTGGAGATTGCCGTTTAAGTTTGAATATAGCAAATCCCTGTGCTGTGCTCGTTGGATAAAATCCGTCAAGGTCCTCAACCTGAAGAGTGAAAAGAAGACGATAGACAAATAGGGTTTCGTTTTCAGCATTTTCGGTATATGAAGAGATTGTTTGCCATGGGTCGAGTGTGATTCTTTCATATATTGAAAAAATAGCACGAGTGCGGCTCTTTTCACCGAGCGTTGTCCCGGAGTTCTCGAGCCCATAACACTTTTGCCTGTTAGTTTCGTTATCAAGATAACAGAATGTAAACGAGCGATCAAGGCAGTTTATGTAATGGTCGTAATCCCTTTGTTCATATGCATTTTTGAAATTGATAAGAACATTTTCGGGAGTATCCTGATTGAGCCAAACAATATTACTTCTCTTGCCCTTATCGACAGGTGGTGCGAAAGGATTTAGGCATCCGCCAAGAAAAAATGGGAAAATGAGGCAGATTATACTACTTTTTCGCATCCCAGAAAGCACCATCTAAAGTATCAACCTTGAACGCATACTCCTTCAAAAAAGCCACAGCATCAGAAACATCCTTATTTTCTAAAGGGAAAAGAATAACAAGGTTCCCTCCATAAGAGAGCTTTTTAACCTCTTTTTCGTTAAAACCATTGTGGATAAATATAACTGAATGCTTTCTCTTTCCAATTTCGGTAATATTTTCAATGATAACTGGTTTTTTGAAATTTTCCTTCAATTGGTGGGCAAGAAGTGTATCGATTGCGCTACCTGTTGTTAAGGTGTAAAGTGTATCAGCGTCTGTAACGCTCAAAACAGTATAATCTCTTGAGTTTGATTTAGGAACGAAATCTAAGATGAGCCCGCTACTACCAATAGCGAAAAAGTAAAACGCCATAAGGACCCCGAGTACCTGCCCAAATCTCACAATAGTTTTCATACCTTTTGATATGTTAAGGAAAGCGAGAGGAACAAACAAAATGGTTGAACTAATTGCAAGCCCTACGAAAAGCAACCCACCACTTATTGCTCCGGCACTTCTTGCTGCCTCAGTAAGTGCAATAAGAAAAGGTGGACACAGATTCAGTCCTGTCAAGAAGCCAATGATATATGGGCTTCGCACCGCCTTACCTAAAAATCTGCTCGAGCAACCGTGAATAATCGGTGCCTTAAGGGAATTATAAAAAAGGAGTATTGAAAGAACAACAAGGGCGATATAAGTCGCGATTGTTCTTGCTCTTTCCGGGATTTCCCCGCCCACCATACCTGCAACCACACCGGAAATAATGTAAGCTAAAAACCTCGATCCCATAAGCTTTAACAAAAGGGTAAATCCACCCCTTAATCCTTTTTCCTCCCTGGTGAGAATAAATGGAATATAAACAGGACCACAGGTTAAGACGCAACTCGGGAAAAGAGTTGCCCCGAGCACAATACCCTCAAAAAAGTATCTCAATAACATTACCTAAAAACTCCGTCAACCTTCGCCCCACAGAATTCACACCTGCCATTTTTTATATGATATTCCTCAACGAAGAACCCTTTTCTCTTTATGATAATCTTTCCACAGGATGGACAATAAGTGTTTTCATAAGGGTTTCCTGGGACATTGCCGATATAGACATAATTCAATCCACAAGATTTAGCGACATCATAAGCCTTCTTAAGCGTTTCGTAAGGTGTTGGTGGTCTATCGGTAAGTTTGTAGTTGGGCGAAAAGCGGGAGAAATGAACGGGTGTTGTGGTACCGAGCGTATCCCTTACCCACTCACAAAACCTCTTTATCTCCTCCATATTGTCATTTCCACCGGGGATTATAAGATAAGTAACCTCAACCCAAACACCACTTCGTTTTGCAATTTTTGTGGCATCGAGCACGGGTTGAAGTCGTCCGCCTGTGTAGTTCAAATAGAAATCATCGGTGAACCCTTTTATATCGATATTCGCAGCATCAATATATTTGCAGAGTTCTTTGGCAGGGGAAGGATTTATATATGCGCCCGTTTTCCAGAGAATCTTAATTCCGGCTTGTCGTGCGAGTTTTCCTGTTTCATACATATATTCGTAAAAAACTACTGGCTCAGAATATGTAAAAGCGATTGTTTCACAGCCATATTTCTTTGCGGTTTCGATGAGTTTTTCGGGTTCGAGGTTTGAAAAATCGAGTTCCTCTGGCAATGCTTGAGATAGTGTCCAGTTCTGGCAGAAAACACATCTCAAATTGCATCCTGCTGTAGCAACCGAGAAAGCCTTTGCCCCGGGCAGGTAGTGGAAGAAAGGCTTTTTTTCGATAGGGTCTATAGCAACTGAGGCTGGTCTTCCGTAGGTTATAGCGCGAAGCTTTCCACCTATGTTTATGCGCACACCGCATCGTCCACGCTCTCCCTCACCAATAACACACATATTCGGACAAAGCAAACATTGAACATCGCCACCCAAAATCTTCCTGTACCACATAGCCTCTTTAAGCGATAGTCCCCAATTTTGAATGACCTCAGCCGTGATAATAGAACCCCGTTTAACTCGCGATAGAACACTCTCACCAGATGCTTCCTTACGCTTGGCTAAAGTGGAAAGAGCCAGTATTGCGATCGCTAAAAACAGAACCACAAAAAAACCTATTTTATTCACCTTTTTCATCTTTTTCTTCCAATCCTAAGATTTTTCGCCATTCTTTGAGCTTTCGCTTTATTTCTGCTTCCCGACCCTGGTCTGTGGGGATATAATATCGCCTTTTATCGAGTGGTGGTGGAAGATGTTCCTGTTTGACAATATGTCCTGGGAAAGAATGAGCATACTTGTAATCTTTGCCATAACCAAGTTCTTTCATTAGCTTTGAGGGAGCATTTCTAAGGTGGAGAGGTACAGGGGGAGTAAGACCTGATTCAATATCTTTCATTGCGGTGTTCATCGCTGCGTAAATAGAATTAGATTTTGGTGCTGTAGCAAGATATATTGCAGCGTGAGCAAGTGCAAGTTCACCCTCAGGGCTTCCCAAAAACTCGTATGCATCCTTTGCGGCAAGAGCAATAATGACCGCATAGGGGTCAGCAAGTCCGACATCCTCATATGCCGCACGGACAATTCTCCTTGCAATAAAAAGAGGGTCCTCGCCCCCAGCGAGCATACGACATAACCAATACAATGTTGCATCAGGGTCTGAATCCCGAAGAGATTTATGAAATGCGGAAATTATGTTGTAATGTTCCTCTCCAGCCTTATCATAAAGAATCCTTTCCTTCTGCAAAACCTCCTTAACGAGCTCACGCGTTATAATTTTACCCTTCACAACCTTTGCTGAAAACTCGAGCACATTAAGAGCGAACCGAGCATCACCTGAACACAACTGAGCAATAAGCTCCTCAGCATCTTGTTCAATCTCAAGTTCAAACATGCCAAGCCCTCTTTCCTTATCAGTAAGTGCCCTTCTCAAAATCTTCTTTATATCCTCAACTTTAAGTGGTTTAAGGACAAAAACTTGAACTCGCGATAGAAGCGGGGATGTTAACTCGAAGCTTGGGTTCTCTGTAGTAGCCCCTATGAGTATTATCGTGCCTTTCTCGAGGTATGGAAGGAATGCGTCCTGCTGAGCCTTGTTAAATCTATGAATCTCGTCGATAAAAAGGATGGAGCGTTTCCCGTAAAGGTAAAGCCTTTGCTCAGCTTCTTTGATGACCTCTTTTATCTCCTTTATCCCAGAAAGAACCGCGCTGTAAGGAAGAAAATTCATTCCGGTTATATCAGCTATAATATGAGCAAGTGATGTTTTTCCGCTTCCGGGTGGTCCCCAAAAAATCATCGATGAGAGCTTTCCGGATTCTATCATTGTGCGAAGAGGCTTCCCTTTGGCAAGAATCTCATCCTGCCCCAGAAGCTCATCGAGGGTGCGGGGACGCATCCTGTCGGCAAGCAAAAATGACTCATCTTTTTTTTCGAATAGCTCCAGAATTAATAAAATAGCAAAAAGAACTTATTTGTCAATTATTGTGCGGATTATTTATCTCGTCAGAAACCGTTGTAAGATAGCCCGAATTTATGGGTTGTGCCGAGCGGACCGAAGCTTGAGATTGCATAGTCAAAACCTATACCCTCCTTCTTCATATTAAGCCCAAACCCACACGAAAACCCATTAAGATTTTCGTCATCCTTAAATGCTGGAATTGATGATTTTTCTCTTGTTGTATATCCGACACGAATATATAGAGGTTTTAGCTCAAAAAATTCACCACCGAAAGAGAACCTCAAAGGCTCATCAATCCCTTTTGATATCTCGGCAAAAATCCTTAAAGGAAGACCTCTAAGCTCGATATTACCACCGAAAGCGACAACTAACGGAAGTTTATCCTTGTGCTCTTCGGTAAAACCCTTTAGCTGGAACCCCATATTTTTAAGCGCAAGCCCCAATGATGCTCGACCGCGCAATAGTTTCAATGTCGATGATATGTCGGTCGAAAGACCATAAGAATTATTTTCTGCTATACCCTCATATATGAGATTCACCCGCCCGCCAAAAGCTAAATCTTTAACAAATGTTTCTGCGAACCCAACCCCAAATCTAAGAGATTGCGCCGAGAATTTACCAATTAGTTTGCCATTCTCATCAGTTCTATCCATATCGCCATAGTCGATGAAATCAGCGAAAATTCCTATCCTTTTATTATCTTTTAATGGCAGGAACCCACCTATTGAACCGCCAGTTATATTTGCATAAAGGATTCCGACGGAGCCAAATATGGTCTTATCTTTCTCGAATGCCATAGCAGATGTATTTACGCTAACATCATTGGCATATCCGAAAATTCCCGATGAGATCTCACCAAGCGCAACCGAACGAGGACTGAGATTTATCTTCAAAAACTGATACCCTGCTGTGCCTGCGTTAGGGTCTATGGCGTAAACAAAGGAAACCCAAAGCAGCAAGCAATATAAAAGCCTCATATATCAGCCCTCCCTTTCTTCAATGAGTGGCACAAAGAGCACCGGAAACTGCTCATACCTTCTTACCCCTTTTTCATCCTTTATAATGAGATACAGGTTCTGGTCGAAAGTTCCGATAGGTATGACCATTCTACCGCCAACTTTGAGCTGTTTAATGAGCGGGTCTGGAATTGAGCGTGCAGCTGCAGTGACAACAATCTTATCATAAGGTGCCCATTCCTCCCACCCGCAACTACCATTACCAAGCTTAAACCTTATGTTCTCGTATCCAAGTTCGTCAAGCAAATCCTTAGCCTTGTATAGTAGAGAAGGAATTCTTTCGACAGTGAAAATTTCGCCAGCGAGTTCGGCAAGAATGGCGGTCTGATAGCCGCTACCGGTTCCAATTTCAAGTACTCTATCATCGGGATGAAGGTTTAGAAGGTGAGTCATATAGGCTACTATATAGGGTTGTGATATCGTTTGTCCTTCCCCGATTGGCACAGGATGGTCATCATAAGCCTCTTGACGATAATCTTTAGGAACAAAAAGATGCCGTTCAACTTTAACCATTGCCTCAATAATACGCCTATCCTTAATCCCACGAGCCTCTATTTGATCTCTTACCATGCGTTCCCTTAATTTCGCATAATCTCTCATAAAGCCGTCCTCAAAATGAAAACACCAAGAATAAAAAAGAGGATCCCGGTCAAAAGTTTGAATGTGGGCGTGGATTGTGTTACGAATGTGTTTATCCTTCCAGAGCTTGTTCCGAAAAAGAAAAGAAAAAATAGAATAAGAAGGGGTATTATAAACATAATGTTGTAGAGAAAGAGATAAAATAATGCTTTAATCCTCAATAGTTTTTCACCTAAAAGATAAATAATTGTGGGCAAATAAACCTGTCCGGTGCAGGCAAGCTCGAGAAGTGAAACGAGGAAACCGGTGCTTGCTGCCATAATTACATAATTCCTGTGCCGCCTTGATTCGTTTTGCTCGATGATTATCCGATGGATTCTTTTCTTTATCGGTTCCGGTAATTGAAGAACAATATCTTTGAATTTCCCTTTGCGAGCCTTGAATGAATCGTAGAAGCTCAATATGCCAAAAACAATAGCAGCGGCACCACCAAGGATATATATGGTTTTTGCAATAATTTTCACGATCGATATCGCTTTAAGGAAATTGAAAAATCCTAACCCGATAAGAAAATAGGTAATAAAGACCGCTGTAGCAAAAGAGAGCCCAACAAGCATAACCTCTTTCCTTTTTCTTCCTATTGCGGAAAGAAATATAACAAAGAAAGCGATAGTCCCGAATGCACACGGATTAACACCATCAATAAGCCCTGCGCCAATAACCACTAAAGGCGAAAAGCGAGATATCCGAGATTTTATTCTTCTATCCGCCTCCTCAAGTTCCTGTTCGCTCACAAGTTCACGGGGGGAACGAGAGCCGAGCTTACTTTTGGATTCAACAATCGAGCTCACAAGGTTGAGATTAATCTCGTTTTCAACAAGCCCGGTATCATCAAAGAATATTGATGGTGCAACAAGATGCTTATTTTCAGGTATATTGAAACGAGTACAAAGAGCCTCGTTCAGAATTTTGTTTTCCTTCTTGTCGATATCGAGCCTTTCTAATTTGAACTCTGGATACTCTCTTTCAAGGTATTTGAGATGGAGTTCCACCCTGTCGCAATGAACACACCCAACCTTGTAAAAATATATCCCGTACACTGGCTTCTTAACCGTTTCCTCTTCTATTGTGGCTTCACGCTTAATTTCATCTTTATGTTCGGGTTTATTTTCCTTCCCTTGCACAAGCGACAAGAGAATCTTTGGTAGTTCCCGTTCTATCTTATCCGCACCACCAAGAACATAATTGCCAACAAATATCACAGGTATTGGGTTATTCTCAACCCCATATTCTGTTTCTAATTTTGTGAGCAGGCGATAATTATCAATGTTTTCGGTAATCTCGTAGGTTCTTAGCTCAACTTTGCCCTCATATTTCTTGAGCAAAGGCGGCAAAAATTCGCTCATAATCTTGTGACAATACTCGCAATCCTTCGACCAAAAAAGCTTAATCTCAACCTTATCAGCCGCCAAAAGTGCGCTCGCTACAAGAATTATAAAAAGCGTCCGTTTCATCTCAAAAGAACCACCTTTCTATATAAGTTTCTGTTTTCCACCGAAAGTTTAACGAAATATATACCGGATGAAAGCCTATTACCATTTTTGTCTTTGGCATCCCAAACAAACCTGTTTATTCCTTCTTTAAAATCATTCTTTATTTTACCGAACACGAGCTCACCAAGGGAATTGTATATTTCGAGGTTGCCAGTAGTATTATAAGGGGCAAAAAAATTGAAGGTGATATTTTCGTTGAAAGGA
>JBAMLU010000036.1:3003-32408 GCA_039793385.1 bacterium | reverse complement strand
GGGGAAAGCGGAGAATTCAAATCTATCTGGGGAAAGTGGTTGTTCGCTAATCCCTGTATATTCCGTAATCCTGACATCATCGATATACCAACCCCATGATGTTCCCACATTATCTGTTCCTATTTCAAACCTTATAACGACAGCCTGACCAGCATACCTTGTCAGGTTGAATATCCTTTTATGCCAGAAGTTGCCGTTATAAAGTCCACCGAATGCTTGTTGGTTTCCAATGTATGGGTTATGAGGAGAAACGATTCCATCATATCCATCAGTGGGTTCAACAACCTCAAATGTTACCCCATTATCAACCGAAACCTTCACATTTCCACCGTCATAAAGCAACCCGTCATACTCACCGTTGAAAGAATACCACATCCAGACCTCAAGCGCCGGGTGCTCGACAAGATAGAGCACGGTTGTCAGGTCAAGCTTCCAGTTGGCATTATTAGCATATCTTCCATCAAGGGTAGTCCCCCAAACCCTTGAGCCCGAGAATGCTCCGAAAGGTGGAATGGTATCCGCTACGCTGCCCCATTGCCAACCGCTTTCAGGCGGTGTAGGTATAAAATCCCCGCCATCAAGCTCGAAATCGGAGTGATAAAGCTCAGGATAAAGTGTAACATCAGCCGAAGTTGTATCCAAAAACTCGATTCTAATCGAATCTATCTGGCGTGAAACATACCTTGTTCTTGTTATTTCAACTGAGTATGTGCCTATTTTAACGGAGTCAATAAAGAAATATCCGGTTGAGTCTGTGGTATCAGCTATGCCAAGCTCGGGCAATTGCACGATTGCGCCGCTATCGTTTGCCCCGTAAGCAAGTTCAACATGCCCCTTAAATACACCAAACGCCTCGTAAAAACCTATATCATCTATATACCACCCAGGATATGGGTCTCCTCTATTATCAGATGCAAAGTGAAAACCAACAATAAATGTATTTTCGGCGAATGATGTCAAATCGAAATACTCTTTTTGCCAGCCATCACTCGAGCCCGAATGCGCAGGTTGCCCAAAAAGCGCGTTCATACCATCGAGTGCCTCAAAAGGATAATCTCCAATAGGTCTGACAAGCGTCCATGTAATACCATCATCAACACTAACCTTAACATTCCCACCATCAATATTAGGCTCCATTCTGTACCAGTGCCAGAAATCAACTATCGGATGGCTCATACCCCTGGCGTTGAAAGAGATTGATTTTAGTTTTGCATCAGCATTATTGGGATAGTTTCCATCAATATTTGTGCCCCAGCATATATTCCCGTAATGAGCTGAACCAGGACCACTTCGAGGGCTACCCCATTGCCAAACAAGAGAATCTGTTGTGGCAAACCCCCTTCGTTCATCCTCGTTCTCGAAACTGGTGTGATATCTAATTCCTGCTGTTGCCCGTGAGAAAAATCGTATCGCAAGATTATCGTGAATATCGGTATGTGTCCCATAGTAAAGACCTATAGTACCGGTTTCGTTTTCTATGCCTATATATGCGGTATGTGAGATAAGTCTGCCTGTTGTTTCATATTGAAGAATGATGTTGCAGGAGGAAAATTCGAGCACAACCTCAAACTTAAAAGGTATAGTGCCAGAACTATATTCTATTATGCCATCAAACTCGACTATAAACATTCTACTTCTTGAATCGTAATAATAGTAGACATCACCAGGGCTTGTTCGTGGCAGAAGGTCTGTTGCAAATATCAATATTACTGCGTTCGGTTCTTCAGGGTCGGGCACACCGGGGAAATTATACCTTGCCCAACCAAATGAGCTACCAAAGTTCACCCAGCCATTAGAGCAGATATTTATTACATTATAATCGATACCATAGAATGTGAAAGGTTCAGGCAAACTCACCGTCCTAACCTCATCGTCAGCAGAACCCCTCATCCCGAGCGGTGTTCCAATAGTATTTATCTCTATCCAATTAAATGTAGGTCCTCCAGGTTCATCAGAATCGATAAACCTATAACCAAACTCATCTGGTCCACCCTGCCTGGCATAAAGAAATGAAATCATAAATAGGATCGCTAAAGCAATAAAAACTTTTTTCATTATAACCCCCATTTTTTTAAAAAATAATGATTAACTAAAAAAAGTCAAGAAAAACAAAAGCGCTCAAACCATCAAATTATCGGCATCCGCTTTTAAAATCGAGCGATATTTTTTCTAATCCCTCTATTTTCTTAAGTGTTGCAACCGAAAGGAACTTGTATCTATTTTCATAGAGAAATGTTGGGCTTATCCCGATCCCGAGCGCCTGGTTGACATTATACTCCTGGCTGAGGAGTTCATCGCCTTCTTTAACCACAAGCTTTTCAACCGAATCGGCGGGCACTCCAATTGTTTTTGCGCAGTTTTTCCAATCGCCAAACGGGTTTTCAACCCTGCAGTATATGAAGTCCCATGCTAATTGTGGGAAATATTTCTCAATTACAAGAATGAGTTTCATCTCCTGTACCAATTCCGGTTTATCAGCGAACCTTTTTGCTGTTGTATCAACCTTTGGAATAAAATGGACCCATACCACCGGTGGAAACGAGAAAGATTCTTCACCTATAGATGGGGTTGCTGTTGAACCTGAACCGGATACAAGAGTATACTTGCTGCCTTTCATAGCTGTTCCGGTTGTTTCTCCGCCAGTAATCTGAGTAGGGCTTGTAGTGCCAACAAGCGAATATTTCTTCCCCCTCATCACTTGCACTTTCTTCTGTAAAGCCTTTGTATTCATAACCTCTGCAAGGGCTTTAAGCGTTGCATTGCCAGCGGGACAGTCAAGCGAAATGAAAACATCAAGCCGCCGTGGTATACTATCCCGCTCAGGATAGAACTCCGTTTGTATAAAAGAAGGATTGACCCTGTAATATTTCTCATTCTTATCAAGAAGAAATCCGTTCTCTCTCATCCTTTGAAAAAGGTCGCTTTTTTCTATGCTCTCATCAAAAACAAGCGCCGGCAACTCCTTTATATTGAGCTTCTTACTAAACTTTTTCCCCTGTTCACTCTTGTAATGAATGAGTTCGACTTTCAAACTTGGTATGTTATCATCGAAATTTTTCAATGTTTTAAGGAAAGAAACCGAATCCACATAAGCAGTATCACCCCGAATAACGAACAAGTTAGTTCTTTCTGCCTTGGTGAAAACGCATTTACCCTCAGTCCCGCATTTTCCTTTCATAGATTTATCAAGGCTAAAGCAATCGTTGTCCGAGAAACATTCCGGAATACCCTCAAACTTACGGCTCGCAAACCTATTTACAACTGCAGCGAGGCTTGGAGTAGTTCGGTCCCAGTTATAACGGATACCATTTATATAAATTGTTGGTGATGTATCGCAGAGAAGTTCGTGTGTGCGCTTTATGTTCTCAGCAAGAAGAGCGGGACCTTCAGTTACTACCTTTGCCTGAAGAAGTTCGGGGTCTATTCCGGCAATGATTGCATCATTCCGCCAGTTTGAATCACTATAGTGTGATGCTCGACTGTTAAAATAGGTCCAGAACTTCTCGGGAAAATATTTCAATATAACTAGCCATCGCATATCCTCCTCAACCTCGGGTGTTCCGTGAAGGCTTGAAAATCCGTATGGAAGAGATGTATCTTGCTCAGCTATGAAATGAACATAAAAGTCAACATCGCCTTTCTCAATTATCGGTCTTGCCGATGAAAACGCCATAACCCCATAAGGACATTGGCTCATTATGAAAAGCTCTACCCTTGCCTTGCTTTCAGAAAATGACGAGCTAAAAAGCAGAAGAATAATTAGAAAAACGCCCGCGTATCTTTTCCTGAACATAATGCCTCCTTTTTAGTTCACTCTTTTTGATTTTCAAGTTCGGGATAGAGGTTTCTATCACCGTATCCAGCCGGAAAAACTGGCATACGGACATTTTCATATCCTTTTCTATGAGCAACTATTCTATAAGCGAACTTAACATCGCTCTTTCCTCCGCCAAGCTCACGAACAAAGAAACCTTTATCCTTTGTCTCAACATATAATCCGTTGCAATTTCCCATAGGTTGTAAGAAAACAAAATATGGGTTGTCCTCACCAATATGAATAACCTCAAGAAAATATGGGTCAAGTTCGATATAAGTCTCACCATTTTTGAGCTGACCGAGCCCGAAATCCTCAAACCAAACCTCGGGACTCTCCACAGAAAATAGAAGTACTGGACCCTTTGATGTTTTTTCGACGCAACTTTTCGAGCCGCTACCGGCAAGCCCATATCTCGGACCACTGAAATAAACGCCAACATAGTTAGTGTCACTTGTTTCACCCTGAACACCATAGCCATATTTAGCAAATCCGTAAACACCTTTTCCCACAAATCCACCACCGCTTGTGCCTGTAAAATCGCCTCGGACACCTGCAGCTGTTCCACCAGCCGTGAAAGTGTTTCCCCAGATTCCCGCGGAGCCTGTGGAATACCCATATACTCCGGGGAAAGTTCCACCAAGTCCTAATACACCAGAAACAGTAACAGTTTCTCTTTTAGCATCAAGAGTGGATATTGTGATTGCCGGAATCTGTGTGCCTTGACCATTAACGCCCATAACGCCAAATCCACCACCAAAAAGCACAGTACCTCTTACGCCTGCAATATTGTTATTATAGGGCGTAGCGGGATTAGCTTGCCCAGCAGTTTCACCAAGAACGCCACATACTGTAGGGTTAGAACCTATACCTTTACTTGCAGATGCTGTATATCCACGAACACCGTAGGTGGAATCGTTGCCTGTGCCGTAAAGTCCCGCCCCCGTTATTGTTGTGCTTGAACCATAAACACCATATGTGCCACCTATACCCTGAACACCATAGTTGCTACCGCGACCATAAACCCCTATACCTGAAGCCCCGATATATCCATAATTATTTGAATTATATCGACCATATGCGGCGTAGCTTGCTCCACCAAGATAACCATATGTATTATAAACTGCGTTCTCGCCTTGAACCCCTCGTCCAGCTCCCTCATATGTTCGCCCGAGAACACCATATGATGTATACGAAACGCCCGGAACTGAATCTGCAAATCCTGCAAGTCCGGCAACCGTATCGCCTTTAGCAATGCCAACAATTGCGGAACCACCTCTCAAACTATAAATGGTAGGGGAAAGGGAATCGGTTGATGCAGCAAGCGCAGGACCATCATCAACCGCCCTAAGCAAAAGCCCCGGACTTCTCCCTTGCCAGCTCTCTGCCCAATGGTTGTGATTTCGATAGGCTACCTTAGTCGTGTCAAGCCCGATAATTATCCTTTTAAGTGTATCATCAGGGGTAACTAAAATCCCAGTATCACCAACAATATTTATGTTTCTTGAAAAACTTGTGATTGAATTCAACGAGCTTAGAATCCTGAAACCGATATCCTCAGGCTGGATGGTCCCGTTAACAATCATCGCACTCGTTATGGAGTTGGGTTGATTTTCGTTAACATATATTGTATCGAGCATGGGGAGTGATGGACCAGCATTTATTGCGCTATCTGCCACAGCGGCTCTAAAAGAATATGGTGAGGATAAAAGAGGTTCTCTTGGCGAAAGTATTTCACCATTAACGACCATCTCGACCCAGTAAATCTGGTCAAATGGAAGGTTAAGCGGGGTTCTTAGTCCCAGCCGGACATTGAAAAGTCCATTCTCAACTATAACTGTATCAATCTCGCTCCAAATTGGGCTCCCGCCCGTGTTCGTATAGTAAATTCGAAATTCAATTGGTATGGTATCGTTCAAACCTATCCCGGCTGCTGTCGTTATTTTCCCTTGAAAGTTCATAAATCTGGGCACAGCAGCCAAAATTATGACCCAAACCATTATTGCTAAAAAAACCTTAAACCTCATAAAAAACCTCCATTGCTAAACATTTATACATTATTAATAAACGAATTTTTTCAAAATTAACAAAGGATACTTTAGGGGAAAGGGTTTTTTTGTTCATAAGTTTTTTGTTTTTCCCTCTCCCGGCTGTTGAATTCTATAATTTTATTCGACGGGTAGGCAGGTTAATTTTACAACGATATTGTGAGCCTCAAGAGCATATTTCCCGAAACTCATTGTTGGAAGTTTAAGTTGGAACCAAAGCCCAACCTTATCGTTAGGTTTCAAATATTCTGCAGGGTTTGATGAGCCAATGCCGAAATATTTGCCCATTGCCCTTTTGGGTTTTATGGTAACCACATCATCATTCCCATTACTGTTGAAATCCTTATCCCAAATGTATTTTTCGTATTCATTTGTGAAAAGCGCGCTTAAGACATAAACATTCTCGCCTGCTCCGTTAGCGTTAGGCGAGTGTTTCCATCCATCAGGCCACATATCCTCTTTCTCTATCTCGAGTGCGAATGTTTCAACAGCATCGCCTGAGTTCGTAATGAGAATCCTATCATTCGGGCTCATCGTGACAACAGTACCCGGTGCCAAATTTCTTCCAACATCCCAGTATGTTGACGATAGTGTGAAACTGACCCTTGGCTTTATTATCGGACCATTTCTTAGAGAAGTTGTTATAATCCTTGATGGGAAACGAGCCCCGAAGAAATATGTCAAATCGTTTCGGCTCCCGGGCTTATATGATAATTCAATAGTTTTCTCGTAAACATAGTATTTCCCAGATTTCTGGACAACATCCATAAAGAACTTTTCATTATCGGCAAGAAAGTTGTCCCTGTTGGTATCCACAACAACCCAAATCTCCTGAGGAAGAATCCCGTTTTCATCCACATAAGCTATCTTGAATGTGAACCTCCCACCACCAAATGATATCTCCGGTTCAACCCCATCATCTTCATATCCAGGTGTTCCAACCCAGACAAGCTCAGCCGCTATAAGCGGTATAACGCTTGTTAACATTAAAACAAAAAACATTTTTGTGACTCTCATCCCCGCCTCCTTTTTTATTTTCTCTTTAATATAATTTTGAACATTTATTTTGTTTTGTCAAACAATTTTTTAAGAAATTTTCATCCATTTAAATACCGCCGATTCTCTGAATTCCGAGTGCGTCCCTGAAAATGAAGAGCATTCTTCCGATGAAAAGCGAGAGCCTCGCCATAACTGTATACCCGAAAGTTGCTCCAAAGCCAATCATAAGAAACCATATGCCAAGATTTGCGCTTGTGCCAATCGCTCCCTTATGCTCCTTAGAATAGAAGAAATATATTAGCGTTGCAAACACACCGATAAGTATGATGAGGTCACAAATCCCTTTCCAGGTGGTAATATTTAGTGGGAGCATTGTAGCCTGAAATTGCTTGAGTATTCCAGCCTGAAGAGCGAGTGGCAAACTTATCCCGCTTCCAGCCCCGATAACCAGAGCAAAAGGATATCTCGAAAGCCAGGCAAGGCGAGGGAAAAGTCTCAAAATTATAAGTGTTCCGAGGATAGCGGGGATTATATAAATGTATTTCCCTTCAGTTGTTAATGGTACCCAAAATTTCTGATGAAAAGCCTGAGTAGCCCAAAAAACCATACCGAACCCGACAGAAATCCCAACAACTACATGCTCCGCCAGCTTAAAAAATGGATTATCCTTGTAAAGGAATGAGAGCACAGCGAATGTAAAAAAAACCCCTATCCAAACCCAAGGATCAGTTGATAAACTCATATCTTCCTCCTTCTACGCATAATCAAGAAACCGAGATTCCCAAGTATTATGAAAAGGATCATAACTATATGCGACCAGGATTGAGCATCCATACCGGCTGAAGCGAATCTCGGTTTTCTTATAAGTTGTTCATATTCGGCGGCGGCTTTCATCCCGCCCAATAATCCAACAAATTGCCCGCTTTGAAGGTAGGGATAATAATCGGGACCCATAACAGCTGTACACCCAACAGCCATCGGAAGTCCGAATCTTTCGTGGGCATATTCAAGCCATAAAAGGGCTATGCCAGTCCCAGAGTATGTTATAAGAAGTCTTATATCATTGTAGTTCTTTATCTTTTTCATCATCGGTATATCCTTTAACGGTGTCCCGTAGTAATCTGTTGGGAAAGCGGTGCTTATATCAACTCCCATATTTTGTATCACTATATCAAAATTCGGTTTATATCCGAGAAAGACAAAATCCATTCCGTTAACAGCGCGATATTCATCGGCTATTCTTTTTAGAGCTATTTCAGCAAGACCTGCGCCAGTTGCATAATCCGACATAATAAGAACCTTAATATTTCTCGAGAAAGCATGCCTCAAAACAGCATCAAACATAGGCTGAAGCTCAGCCATTGTAGAGGCATCATAATCAGCGGAAAGAAGGATAGCATCCGATGGTGTGAGATTATTTATATAATCGTATATGCTTTTTACCTCCTTTGATACTTGCACAGGAAGATACATAGGGAAAAACAAAGGCAAAACCATTGAAAGCGCAATCATAATGAATATCACTCGCTTGTCTATGTTCACTATTTTTTCTATAAAACCCATTTTACGCCTTCTTCTTTCTGGTTATAAAATAACCGATATTGCCGATAATTATAAAAATTATCATAACAATGTGCGACCAGGATTGAGCATCCATACCTGCTGATGCGAGTTTTGGTTTGTTAATAAGCCTTTCGTATTCAGCGGCGGCTTTCATTCCACCAAGAAGACCGATAAATTGTCCGCTTTGAAGGTAGGGATAATAATCGGGACCCATAACAGCTGTACATCCAACAGCCATCGGAAGTCCGAATCTTTCGTGTGCGTAGGTAAGCCAGACGCCAGCTATACCAGAGCCCGCATATGTAACCACAAGCTTCATATCCTTGTAATTCTTAACCTGTTTGGTCAAAGGCAAATCTCTAAGCGGGGTTCCAAAATAATCTGTCGGATATGCCTTCTGTATATCTATCCCCATCATCTGAACGGCGATCCCAAACCCGGGTTTGTATCCGAGAAATATATAATCTCGCCCGTTCTCCTTTTCATATTCCTCAGCGATCCTTTTAACTGACCTATAAGCGAGCCCCGCACCTGTCGGAAAAGCAGCCGTTATCAAAACTTTAACATCCCTCAAAAAGGCATGCCTCAAAACAGCATCAAACATAGGCTGAAGCTCAGCCATCGTGGAGGCATCAAAATCCTCAGAAAGGATTATAACATCGCTCGGACCAAGGTTATTTATATAATCATATATGCTTTTTACCTCCCTTGATACTGGCACAGGAAGATACATAGGGAAAAACAAGGGTATTATAATTGCAATTGCTATAAGAAGATATATTGCTCGCCTATCAATTGAAGTTATTCTATTCCAAAATCCCATCATACCTCCTTTAATCCCCGCCAAGATATGACCTCTCAATTCCGAGGATGATTTTCAATGACATAACCATAGAGCCAAGAAATACCCCGATATTTATTGCCCTTTTCGCAGCCATGTTGGGGACATTGAGGATCCAATCGGAGATAGCGGTAAGTGACGGAATATGCCAGGTGGTACCGCCTGGAAGAGGGATAGCGATATTTTTCCAGAATGAGATATATTCACCGATAGGCACCCTGCCGAGCATAACGATTACCGCTGCTATAAGAAGAGCCGTTGCCTGAGCAGTTCTTGCACGGAACGCCCTATATGCCGCAGATGCTATATAAAACGCCAGAAGAGAAAACATCGTCGCCTCAATAGGAACCTGAACATAGTTATAAAATTTCATAAAAAGGCTTTCGGATTCCATCCCGGTGAATATAGCAGATAGAACCATCAACAACATACACAAAAGCGTTATAAGGCTGAAATACCAGTTTGGCGCCTTCTTAATAACCTTCACATAATGAAGCCTGATAATCGAATAGAATCCCATAATTCCGCTGAATATTCCAATTATCAATGCCCAATCGAGATACCAGGCGTAAAGGTTTTGCGAGGCTTTAAGTGGGACAAAATACTGAATCATAAAAACAAATCCCGCTATAAGCGTTATCAACAACGGAATCTGGCGCTTGTAAAACATTTTTTCCTCCTATTATATTTTTACAAGGAAGAAGTTATAAAGGAGATGCCAACCGAACGAGATCATAATTATTCCAGCGAGCATTATGATCATAATTATAAGCTTATTGAAATCCTGGATTTTCAGTGAAGCAACCTGAGCTGGGTCCTGGGAGAGGTAGGCTGAGGCTGCGTAGAGTTCCTCGCCCATAAGCGTGTAGTCGCAGGTTGTAATAAAGAAAGGCAACTGCGTCATAGCATCGGAACCGGCTATCTGTATTGCTCCTGTTGATGCTCCGGATTCAGCAAGGAGAAGACTTTCGGCATAGAAACCGCCCATGTAGAAATTAGCTGCGGTTTTCTCTCTGACCATAATACCTGAAACAGCGGCAGCATAAGCAAACTGGCTATCGGTGACGAAAAATATATCGCCGGGGTTAAAAAGGTCAGGGCGACCAGCATCTGTAAATGATGATCTCACCGTTTCCTGTGCGACGAGCATTGTTAATGGGTCATAAGCGGGAACGACCACTCTTAGTTGGTATTCTGCGGCTTTTCTTGCGACACGCCCGAGAATTGTGAGCCCGGCGAGCGTGTTTATTGACGCCACACCATCAAGCCCCAACACATATAGTATCGGACGACCCATCTCTGTTGCCCTACCAAGAGCCTCATCTATATGATTTATCCCGGCTATTGGTCTTATGTAAAATGTTCGCCCCCTCTGCGCGTGAAGAAGGAAATATAATGATATACCAAGGAAAATAATAAGCATCACAAGCACAGGCGCCTTCCCCGTATGAAAAATATTATCTTTCGTCCGCAAAGGACCAATTATATCCGTCTCCTCAAAATTGCCATCACTACCCAAAGCGCGCACAAAATAATAATAGCTTGTGTCTTTTACCGGTCTGGTGCTTATCTTATCGACATATTCACGGAATGATGATGGAAGGGTTATAACTTTCTCCATATCGGAAATATCTTTGCTCTTCCCACGGTAAATCTCTATATAAAATGGTTCCTCACCAACACTTCCCTCAAGCTCCTCAGGCAATTTAAATGATATGGTTTTTCTCGTATTCTCGAGCTGTTTTCCAGACCTCTTCGTTATCCATGCAGAAATTGTGTGTGTTCCCTCTTCAACACCATTGAAAACGAATCGCCCATCATCAGTAAAATCAATCTCAGGCTTAAGCGAATCGAGCTGAAGTTTCACAAATCCAACATTATCGCTTGTTCTTACAAGTTTGTTATACGAAACAAGTATATCAAACGGAGGATTTGGATGAGGTTTTTCAGCAATCTCTGCGCTTATTATCCTCTGATAATTTGGCGGGAACTCTCTAAAACTACCAGGTGTTAAAAGTTCATATTCCCCGTTCTTTTCTGGGGAAATGAAATAATTGTTCAACTCCTCGGTTTTTTCGAAATCTGGTGCGGGTAGTATGTTAAGTGATACAAAAGAGAGTTCAAGAGCCGGTTCGCCCCAGCTTATTCTGAAGCTTGTAGCATCATCGTTCGGCTGGTCCTCAACCTTTATATTTTGTGGTAATTTAGGTGGTGCATTAAGTACCCCTTTTTTAAACTTAAATAGCGTTGTAGAAGCCATCTGCCCACCGTTGTCTATAACAACTAATTTATAATCAGAATCAAGTTCATCCTTATTAAGCCCCTGAACCTTTAACGCTGTCCAGCTCCCATGAACCTTCTTAACAACTTCCTCACTACCCCCTTTTACCCTTAAAAGTTCAACATATCTGATATCCGAGTCGACACAGTTCCAAAGTACTATTCCCTCATTTCTTGCTGTGTCGTAGATGGCTCCCTGAATGTCTGGCGGTGTAGGGAGGTCATCAACAGTGACAACACTAACAGGGTCAGATTCAACATATTTCTTATATCCGTAGCATGCCCTTATTTTGTAATAGTATTTAGTTGATGGTGCGAGCAGTGTATCAATATCAATATACTGGTCCTGAAACCAGATGGTCGAATATCGTCTCATTTTATCTGTTATGAATGCTGTAATGCGTTCGCCGAATTCCTTTTGAAGTTCGTTTGTTTTGGGGTCATATGGTTGAATGAGCTCAGCTTTTTCGAGGAACTCCGTAGCTTCCTTGCTCTTTTCGAGATAAAGCCTTATTATTTTTGTGTCAGGCACAAGAAATTTTTTCCTTCCCTCATCCTTTATCGAATATCCCTTGAGTTCAACAATCTTCGGCTTTTCTAAAAATTCCTTATCAAGTTTCAGTTTGTAGAATTCCCCTTTGGCATATCTATCCTCATAATTGCCAGCATTTCCAATAACAAGTTTCGTTTCAACCCAGAGAATATGCTCCGCATCAGGGGTCTTATCGCTCTCCTTAAGTAGCTCGATTGTCGGAATATCTTCTCCATTTTCATTCCTAATCCTTAAGTAATATCCTTTATCGCCAACATAGTTTGACGGCTCGAGCGTCATTTCCTTAGGTGCCAGCTGGTAATTTTTCACGCCAACCTTCTTCATCCTCGATAGGTCCTCACCACGATATATTTCATACTTGTAAAGGGGTGAGGCTGTGAAATGATACCACGATATTATAACACCCTTACCATTATCAGCTGGGCGGTCCTTTATCATCGTTATTTTCGGTGGCTCCGGCTTTTGAGCTGCATAAAGAGCGAAAGATAAAATATTTACTATACCTAATATGAAAGCTAATTTTGGTCTAAATTTCATATCTCTCCTTTCTGATGATAAGGTATCAAGTTATTTTTATAACATCTCACTTGCCATTTGAATTGCCTTTATTATCTGCCAATATCCGGTACATCTGCAAAGATTCCCTGATATAGCTTCTTTTATTTCATCTATAGTTGGGTGGGGGATTTTATCGAGAAGTGCTTTAGCAGAAAGCACCATACCTGGGGTGCAAAATCCGCAATGGACAGCCCCAGCCTCAATAAAAGCTTTTTGAATAATATCGAGTTTTCCGTTTTTCGATAGACCCTCGATTGTGGTTATTCTTGAGCCATCAACTTGAGGTGCAAGTACGAGGCAGGAATTCACAGGTGCGCCGTTCATAATAACTGTACAGGCACCGCATTCACCTATTTCGCATCCTTTTTTTGTACCTGTGAGGTTAAGTCTTTCTCGAAGGAGTTCTACGAGGGTGATATTTGATGGAACCTCAAGCTCGAGCTCACGCCCATTGAGTTCAAATCTAACTTTAACATATCCCACTATATCACCCTCCTTCCAACCGCTTCAACAAGCGAATTCTTCACCATCGCAGAAATAACGGGCTTCTTATATGGTGTTGACCATCTATACCCGCTTATCCTCACCATCTCATTCGAAACAATCTCCCCGACATCTTTAAATAGTTCGATTGATGGTTTTTTGCCGGCAAGAAAATTTTCTGCCGCAGGCACACGCATTGTGGTTGGGAAAACAGAGCCACAAGCAATCCTAACATCCTCAATCACACCTTCCTTAACAAGCATAGCAACTGCAATATTCATTCGGGAAATTGCGAGTGCGTTGCGTCTACCGAGCTTTATAAACGAAAATCCGTACCCGGGGATGAGTTTTCTGAGCCTTATTTTTGTAAGTAACTCCGATGGTTTTCTTTCTGTTTTATAAGGTGCTATAATAAAATCTGAAACGAGTAGTTCCCTTTCGCCATCCTTGTTTTTAAGAGTTACTGTAGCATCAAGCGCAACAAGAACCGGAGGTGTATCGGCTGCTGGTGAGCCATTGCAGATATTTCCTCCTATAGTTCCACGAGACCTTATTTGCGGACTGCCAATGCTTGAACAAGCGGTCGAAAGAAACGGGAACCACTTCTTTATAAACTCGTTCCTGCTCAATTCTTGATGGGTAATAAGTGGTCCAATACTTATAAAATCCCCCTCATCTTCAATGTATTTTAGTTCATTTATCTTAGATATATCAATGAGAGTAACATTTTCATTTATGGGCAACTTTTTCAATTCTATAAGTAAATCTGTTCCGCCCGCGAGAATCCTTGCGTTTTTGTTCTCATATAGCATATTTAGAGCCTCATCTACGGTAGTTGGAGAAAGGTATTGAATTTCTGGAAGCATATTATCACCTCTTCAATTTGTGCCCTAAAAGAACAACCTCAAGGTTAGCTGGGGTTTCGGATATTCGTTTTCCGGTAGCGTTAAATATGGCGTTGAGGATTGCGGGGGCAGCAAGTTCATTTGTGGGTTCGCCTATGGATTTTGCCCCAAAAGGTCCTATGGGGTCTGGGTTCTCGACTATCCTGCATTCGATTTCGGGAATATCCATTGATGTTGGTATAAGGTATTCATCGAAATTGGTTGTTTGAGGAACTCCGTTTTTAAATTCGAACTCTTCAAGAATACCAAGCCCGAGTCCCATGGCGATTCCGCCATAGATTTGTCCCTCAACCCCCTCCGGGTTAACTGCTTTTCCAACCTCGTGTGAAGCCCAGACTTTCAAGACATTAACCTTGCCTGTCTCCATATCGACCTCAACCTCAGCAACATTTGCACCATAAACATAAGTGAAATATGCGAGCCCCTGACCGGTCGCTTCGTCCCAGCTCGTCTGTGGTGCAGGATAAAACCCCTCAGCATGAATAGGGAGCCTCATCTTAATCGCTTTTGCCGCAGCATCCTTAATAGAAACGGCTCTCCCGTTTTCGGGATTTATTATCATGTTATTTTCGAAAATAAATCCTGATGAGGTTTTACCAATTAATTGTTCACAGGCGAGTTCGAGGTTCCTTCTTATTTTCTGGGCTGCATTTGTTATAGCGTTTCCAGAGATAAGGGTTCCCCGAGATGCCACAGTTGGACCCGAATCCGGGGCGCGGCTTGTATTAATATCAAGGACGCTTATTCTATCCAAAGTTAAGCCGAGAATCTCGGCTGCAAATTGAGCCTGAACTGTTCTTGCTCCCTGCCCCATATCCGTTATACCGATTGAAATTATAAGCGTTCCATCCTCCTCAAGTTTGAGAAAGCAGGTGCCATAATCAACACCTTCAGCCCCAAGAGATACCCCCCTATAACTACAGGCAAGACCAATTCCACGCTTACGAATTCCGGGGCGTGCTCGGTTATTCTTATATTCAGTATATTTGTTTATAAAATCGGATGCCTCGCACACAGCATCAACAACCTCATTGAGCGAAACCTTACCATCAAGAACCTGCCCTGTAGCAGTGGTATCACCTGTTCTCAGGAGATTCTTCTTTCTTATTTCATAAGGATGTATACCGAGTTTCTCGGCGCATTCATCCATAAGGGTTTCGTATGCAAGAGCAATTTGAGGGCTTCCAAATCCTCTCATTGCGCCCGTGTAATTTAGGTTAGTATATGCGGCATAAATATCTGTTGAAACATTGGGTATCCTATAAGGTCCGGTGGCGTGAACCACAGAACGCCATGTGACAAACTCGCTCATTGAGGCATATGCACCACCATTAGCGTATATCTTTATCTCCGCTGCAGTAATAGTTCCGTCATTCTTGAGACCAACCCTGTAGTACATCTTATACGGGTGCCTTTTATAGGAATCAATCATAGATTCATCGCGGGTGTAAGTTATTTTTACAGGTTTTCCGGTGGCAAGAGCAAGAAGAGCTACTCTACAGGCGAGAATATTCATTGCGTCGTCCTTACCACCGAAACTTCCACCCATCGTAGTTTGCACGCAGACAACCTTGTTCATTGGCAAATTAAGAACCTGTGCAAGAATTCTCCTTGATGTGTATATATTTTGCATACAACCAAAAACTCTCACCCCGCCATCATCAAGGGGTTCAGCAATAGCTGACTCGGGCTCTATGTATGAATGTTCTACCATCTGTGTTTCGAATTTTCGCTCAACAATAATATCAGCCTCGCTAAATCCAGCATCAATATTACCCTTTCTCACTTTATGATGGCATATAAGATTACCTTTATCGTGAATCTTTACAGATGCCTCAAAAAGTGCTTCCTCAGGGTCCTCAATAACAGGAAGAACTTCATACTCAACCTTTATAAGTGAGGCAGCAAATTGAGCGGTGCGCAAATCATGAGCAGCAATAATAGCAAGGGCATCACCCATATATCTAACCTTATCATCAGCTATTATCGGTTGATCTTTAGTTATCGCAACCCCAACCCTGTTTACACCAGGTATATCCTTAGCGGTAAGCACTGCCTCAACACCTTTGACCCTTTTTGCTTCTGATATATCAATATTCAATATCTTTGCGTGAGGATATTTTGTGCGGACAACTTTACCATAAAGCATCCCTGGTAGTTTTATATCATCGGCATAGATAGCTTTTCCAGTGACCTTACCGATAGAATCAATGCGAGGAGTTCTTTTCCCTACTGCCCAGGCACTCATATTACACCTCAACAGAAACACCAAATACCCTTTCGCAACCGTCAATAAAAAGTGATGATGTCATAGCCCTTCTGTAATCAACTGTTGAACGGATGTCGGTGATGGGTGAACAGTCCCTTTCCGCTATTACATTTGCGGCTTCTTTTATGTTTTCAGGTGTGATGGGTTTGCCTTTTAAGGTGCTCATGCCATTTTTAGCATAAACTACTTTAGGGGCAACTGCGCCAAGTGCGATTGAGATATCCTCGATAGTATCGTTTTTAACCATTGCCCACATAGCAACCGAAACCTTTGCAATGCTCAGTGCTTTCCTTTGCCCGAGCTTTCTGAAAAATCCAACCTCATGAGCACCCATCTTCTTGAACTTTATCTCAGTTAATAGCTCATTTCTCTCTATTATCGTTTTTTGCGGTCCAATTCCGAACTCTGATATGTGTACGACCCTTTTGCCGGATTTTTTTTGAAGTTTCAGGGTAGCATCAAGGACGAACAGTGGCGGAACAGAATCGGCTACGGGTGACGCTGTCACAATATTTCCGCCTATTGTACCAATATTTCTTATCTGTGGGCTGCCAAGCTGCGAAAGCGCTTCATGCAATATCGGCGCAAATTCCATAATAAAAGGAGAAAGCCTCAGCTCTTCATGTGTCATAAGAGGACCCAAAACAATGTAATCGCCATCCTCCTTTATAAATCTAAGCTCATCAATATGGGAAATATCAACAACATATTTCGGTGTTAGTTTCCTTTCTTTCAATTTAACAACAAGGTCGCTTCCACCAGCCAAAATAACCGAACCCTTCTCGGTATCCAAAAATTCAAGAGCCTCATCAACACTCCTTGGAACAAACACCATAAATTCTTTCATTTCATCCTTCCATTATTAATTCAAATTTCTTATTCCTGACACTTATCATCTCCGCTATTATCGATATCGCAATCTCTTCAGGGCTTTGTCCTCCTATAGGAATGCCTATAGGGGAATGAACATTTTTTATAAGTTCATCAGAAATTCCGTTTTCCTTTAAAGCTTTAAATATCTCTGCAGATTTCTTTCTGCTACCAATCATTCCTATATATTTATATTTTTTCTTTATGCATCGTTTAAGAATTTCAAGGTCTATTGTATGAGCTCTTGAAACTATGGCTATATATAAATTATCATTGAAATTTATCTTTTCAATAGCATCAGTAAAAGGCATTTTGATAATTTGGTCTGCGTCAGGAAGGTTTTTGGGATTTGCGAATTCATCGCGGTCGTCTACGACAATTACCCTAAATCCCGCGAATTTTGCAAGGTGGCATAGCCTTGAACCAATATGCCCTGCTCCGAAAATAACTACAGTTTCAGGCATACGAATTGGTTCGAAGAAGAGGGTCATTTTCCCGCCGCAAATCATCCCGATTGGTTCCTCAGCTTCTGATGATAGCTCAAAAGTCATTATTCTTGGTTCAAGGGTTTGCATAATATCAAGAGCGACCATCTTCGCCTTAAACTCAACAACTCCTCCACCTACTGTGCCAAACTGCTTGCCATCCGCTGTCACAATCATTTTGGCGCCAAGAGCCTGAGGTGCAGAGCCCTCAGTTGCAACAACTGTAACCACCACACACCCTTTTCCCTCACGCTCAAGCTCCGCTATTTTCCCCCATAAACTCATCGCTCATCCTCAGGAATAATTGGTTCATCAAGAACCATTTTCAAAAGATTCCTGTCGAGAAGAAGGGGTTCTAATAAAGGGTCAAACATGATGTACCGGCGCAGTTCTGGTTTATTTTTCAAAATCCATGCTAAAATTCCTTTTGCGTTGTCTGTTCTTCTTGTTTTCACATACAATTTCAGTAGCTCAATTGTATCAGTTAAAGAATCATCTGGAGTTTTATAAAGATCAAGCGCTTTTTCGAGATACCTTATAGCCATTTCTGTATCGCCTTT
Source organism: bacterium (assembly GCA_039793385.1). Classification (GTDB taxonomy): domain Bacteria; phylum UBP14; class UBA6098; order JBAMLU01; family JBAMLU01; genus JBAMLU01. The sequence goes on along the minus strand of JBAMLU010000036.1, from coordinate 14,180 downwards.
AGCCTCGTAAAGATATCCCAAGGCAGAATAAATATAAGGCAAATCCGAGGCTTTTTCTGCATATTTTGCGAATATTTTTATCGTTCCGTCAAGCCCCTCTTTTCTAATCAAAACAGCTGCAAAATCCTTATAACAATTACATCCTAAATCAATACACTTTTTATAATATTCCCTTGCTATTTCTTCTGAACCTCTTAACAGATACTGATTCCTATAAAAAAAGTAACTTGCCAGAAACCTTGCAGCCTCACAAATACTATCAGGATTCAATCCGAAGCCAACTAAGCAATGATATATATCAACCCTTGATGTAGAATCCTCACAGAGCTTGCTCATACAATCAATCATCCTCTCGTCAAATATATTTGAGTTTAATATAGCCTGAGCCATAAGCCTTTTAAAAACCCTGTCCTTTTTAAGTGTAGAATCCGCTATGTGATTTCCAATTAAATGGTTTACCATTTTGTAAAAAGCGGAATCGCTACTTTTATCTTTTAGTGCCCATAAGTAAGGCAATATTTCCTCGATAAGTGGTGTGTTTTTGCGCAAAAGTAGTAGAAGGGAATCGACGAATCCGATGTATCTTGGTTTTATGTTGATCATAGCAGATTTTCTATAATAATACCATGCCGAATCGGTTTTGCCCATATCCTGAAAAAGCGTGGCGATGTTATATAAAGTAATTGTATCAGAAGGCGAGCCAAAAAGTGCCTTTCTGTAAGCCTCGAGTGCTTTTTTCTCCATGCCGTTTCGCCTGTAAACGACACCGAGATTATTCCAAGCGTCATGGTAATCAGGTTGAATAGTTACAGCCTTTTTCAAGCATCTTAACGCCGTGTCCCGTTTTCCCATCTCCTCGTAGAGTGAGCCGAGCCCATACCATGTTTCAGCCGAATCCGGTGCGATTCTTGCCGCCTCCTCAAAACAATTGAGCGCCTCCTCAATTTTGCCAAAAGAATAAAGCAAAAGCCCCTCACGAACAAGAACATTATAATCCTTTATCCCCTCATCAAGAGCCCTTTTGTAATAAAGATGCGCCTGCTTATATCTTCCAAGCAAATAAAGGCTGTCAGCCTTTACTACCAACGGATTTTCATACCCACAAAAACAAAATTCAATTGCCAGTATGAATAAGAAAATAAGCACCGCTAAGATCCCTTTCAATTCCATATATATAATAAATTTAGCAATACTTTTTTGTGCAAGAGGAAAATTTTTCTATATTGACAATGCATATCCTTTTGATTAAATAAAACCTGTGAGGATTTTATCGGTAGTTGGGGCGCGGCCGCAGTTTATAAAGTTAGCTCCGCTTTCACGGGAGATAAGAAAAAGAGGGCACGAGGAGATAATAGTTCACACGGGGCAACATTACGACATAAACCTGTCAGATATAATTTTCAGCGAGCTCGGGCTTCCTGTGCCTCACTTTAATCTCGGTGTTGGTTCAGGGGAATTCGGGTATCAGGTTGGTCGAATGATAGAGCTACTTGAGGATGTGATTATGAGGATAAAACCGGATATAGTTCTCAATTACGGCGATACAAATACCACGCTTGCAACAGCAATTGTCTCAGCGAGGCTAAAGATAAAACAGGCACACATCGAGGCAGGACTGAGATGCGGCATAAAATCTATGCCAGAGGAACAAAATAGAATCGCCGCTGACCACCTATCCAATATCCTTTTTGCACCAACACCAACCGCAATTAATAATTTGAAAAGGGAAAATGTTTATGGTAAAGCTTTTCTCGTTGGTGATGTTATGGTCGAGAGTTTCAGGATTGCCTTGCCAATCGCAAGGGGGAAAAGCAATATCATCCAGAAACTCAATCTAAAAAAGAAGGGATTTATCCTTTTAACCATACACCGAGCAGAAAACACTGAAACACCAGAAACCTTTCTCAATATATTTGATGCAATAAGAATTATCGGTGAAAAGGTTGTTTTCCCGATTCATCCCCGTTCACAGGAAATGTTAAGAATCTGGAACCTGAATCATTATATCCCGGGGAATCTCATCCTTGTGGAGCCAGTGGGTTATTTAGATATGCTTGTGCTTGAGGAAAATTCGAGCGTCATAATGACTGATTCAGGCGGTGTCCAAAAGGAGGCGCTTCTTGCAGGAACCCCATGCATAACACTAAGGGATGTGACAGAATGGATTGAAACCATCGACTGCGGTGCAAACATCCTTGTCGGAACGAAAAAGGACTCCATTATCAAAGGTTATGAAAGGATGAAAGGTAAAAATGGATTTTCAATTCCCGAGTGCTTTACGCTAAATGCGCCAGAGCTTATTCTTGATATACTTGAATCGCCCGAGATTATTTGAGAAGAAGCGCATTCTTGACTATCTTCAAATCATTATATTCAAGAACGATAAAGTAAATTCCTGTTGGAAGATTATGTTTGCTTTTGGATGTAGCATCCCAGAATATTCTGTGATATCCTCTTTTCAGCTCGCCAGCAAAAATCTCCGCAACGCTCTGCCCAAGGAAATTATAAGCCATAACCCTTATATTACCATCACAAGGAATAGCGACTTCAAAACTGCATCCCATATTAAAAGGATTTGGTACCGGACCATCAAAAGAGAGCATTACCGGCGCTCTTCTTTCCTCTTCTATTCCAACGGTGGGGTTGAAAAAGAGAACTGCGAGGCTATCACAAGGTATACCAACCCCTTCTGGTTCACCAAATGCATAATAAACCACACCATCTGTGCCAGTGAGATTCTCTATCCCGATAAGAGGTGGACGCAAAGGTATGTCCACTGTTTTGAGATATTGCACGGTTATATACGAACCGCTTCGTCCATGCTCGAGTATAATTTCAAAAGTCACAGTGCTATCTCTATAGGCATAATAAGCCACATCTTTCCACTCAACGATGAACCTTTGCGTGAGCGGATCGGACCAGTACATAATCTTTGTGGTAGAAGGAGCATAAAGGTCGACACCCCAGCCAACAACAGTTGCATTAGGTCGAGCAACATCAGGTATAGAAACCCTATACCATGCTGTATCCTCATCAGTAAAGAATGTCAGCCAGCCATTTGTGCAAACCTTGACAGAATCAAACAATCTCCCGTAGAAATTGAAACTACCACCGATATATATCGGAGCCGAGAGTATATCATCACCAAAAATCGGGATAATCGTCCCACTTCCACCCATAGAAGGGTCAAGCTCTATCCATTCGAACCGCGGAGCTAAAGCAGAATCGGAAAAGGAATCGACAAACCTGTATCCTGCGCTATCCGGAACACCATAATGAGGGTCTATAACATAAAAACCGAGCGGCTCACCAGCAGGGAACTGCGCCCTATTCCGTGAACGAGAGCTATCATACGCCACAAAATAATAACTAACCCTCGTCCCTGGTGATGGCATCGGTATTGAATAAAAATATGTGCCTGAAACAACCGAATCGTGCGTTACAGAAATAAAGCTGCCTCCAGTTGAATAATATAGTGAATCCGTTTCTATTCCTGATGGATCTACTATTGATGCATAAATTATTATCACAGGTGAAATAGCATAAGCCCTTGTTATTGGCACATGGGTTATAACGGGCGGAGTAGTATCACTTTCAGGTACCCTAAAAATTCCTATCGCAAAATGAGGGAAAAGCAGATTAGATGGTGGATTGCCATTGTACTCGTAAAGAAGACCGATCGTGCCCATATGGTTTTCTATCCCAACCGTTGCTGATCTCCCGTGATTAAAGGCGGGTGTTGCCGGGGTTTCTGTGGTCTCATAGTTAAAAAGAATGCGCATATCATCATAAAGGATAAGCTCAAATCTCACCCGGTCAGTCATTGAACTATAAGGCAAAAACGCATTATACCATATGATATGGAATCTCCTATCAGCACTAACATATTTTGTGTAAACGCCCGAAAGTGTATCCCTATCAGGGAAAATACCCATATCATCCCAGAAAGGCGCAAGCACCGCGTTTGGTTCAAGTGAGTTAGGGATAGTGTCATTCCTGAAGAAGCTTCCTGTTATTGGTTGAAAAGAAGCAAACCCATTTGTGCTTACATAAATTGTATCATACCGTATACCATAGAACTCGAATGTGAAAGGAAGAGGTACAACCGTTGAGGTATCATCACCCACGAGAATTCTCGTTGCGCCGTCAATCGAAACCGGGGTATATGATGGTCCACCAAGCGGGTCGAATGAATCAATCCAGCGGTAACCCCATTCATCGGGTCCGCCCCTTGAAGAATGAAAATAGCTTTCGCTCACAACAGTAAGGCTGTCGTTAGCTGTAAATTCATCACCCATAACCCGTACCCTAGCAGTAAACTCAATTAATCCGGCATAAGAGATTCTTATCCCGGTAAACTCAACGAAACCACTGTCATAAGGAGAAAGGGAAATTGTTTGCTCGCCATGATACAACCTGACACTAAGCGAATCGAATATATCAAGCATAACAGGAATATCAGGCTCAATGCTCATTCCTCTATTTTTAACCTTAACCCTTACCATAAAGGGATTATTAACCAAGATCATGGGCGGAAGGATAATATCCGCAACAGCGACATCATGTTCCGCTGGCGGACGAACCTCAAACCTTATAGCACTGCCAGAATCCACAGCCGTTGTATCATACGAATACTCGAGCCCCACAAGACCATCAGGCGACTCTATCCCTATCGCCGCATGATTTCCATACGCATACTCCCAATAGTCAGGATTATAAACATGAAGATACTGGAATACAACGGGATTATCGCCAAATTCTGTCTCCTCAATTATAACCTCATAAGTAAACGGATAATCCTCGCTATAGTAAGGAACATACTGATCCTTGAAAATTATAACAAACTTCCTGTTCGGGAAAACACCAACAGTTTTATAGAGGAGAAGAGACGAGCCTGGTGCAAACCCGCCATCAGCCCAAAGCGGTGCAAGAAAACCATTTGGCAATTCGGTTGATGGTATATGAGTCCATCTATAGGAACTTGCTCCAACCGAATCCACTGCAATAAGCCCATTTGTTGAAACATAAACCCTATTGTACTCGTGCCCGTAAAACCTAAAAGTAAATGGCAGGTTCAACAAAGCAAAACTATCATCGCCACTAAGCGATAATGTCTCAGCGCCACTTTCACTAACCCAGTCGAAAGAAATCCCCGATTCCTGGTCCGTAAATATATACCCATAATCATCTGGACCACCAACTCTTGCAAAACAAACCGAAACAAAAAGTATACAAAAAAACAAAATCCTCATCATCCTGACCTCCTTTCCCGATTATTTAATAAAAAGTAGCCTCAAATATTGTCAAGTAATTTTTCTTGACTTTTTGGAAATGGGTATTAAATTATAAAAAATAATGCCCCCTTAGCTCAGGTGGATAGAGCGGCGGTTTCCTAAACCGTAGGTCGCGTGTTCGAATCACGCAGGGGGTATTAGTTTTTTAAATCTTTTTAGATTCACAAGGAGGTATTAATGGGGAAACTAATAGAGATAAGATGGCACGGGCGTGGAGGACAGGGAGCCAAAACGGCTGCGACATTTTTTGCTGAGGCTGTTCTTAGGGCTGGTATGTATAGCCAGGGGTTTCCAGAGTACGGACCCGAAAGAATGGGCGCACCTATGAAAGGTTTCACCAGAATCTCAGATAGCCCAATTAAAGTTCATTGTGGGATTTATACACCAAACACGGTGGTTATCCTTGACCCTACACTTATTGAAACGGAAAATGTCACTGAAGGGCTCGATGAGAATGGGATTATTATTGTTAATACAGGGAAATGCCCCAAAGATATAAGAAAGGCGCTCGGGGTTCAAAAATACAGAATATACACCGTTGACGCAACTAAGATATCGCTTGAGGAACTCGGGCGACCGATACCAAATACCCCAATGATAGGCGCACTTATTAGAGCAACTGAAATACTACAACTTGATGTTATCTTAGAGGATATAAGAGAAAAGTTCTCAAGGAAGTTCAGCGATAATATTGTTGAGGCTAATATAAATTGCGTTAAAAGAGGATATACGGAGGTAGAGAAAGAATGAGCGAAAAGAGTTGGAAAGAACTTGCGATAGGCGGGATAATTACTGAGGCTGGGAATTCTGAAAAATACATAGTTGGTGGATGGCGAACATTCAGACCGATATTCATACCAGAAAACTGCATACATTGTTTATTCTGCTGGATATATTGCCCAGATTCTGCTATAATGGTTAAGGGTGGGAAGATGGTGGGGTTCGATTATGACCATTGCAAGGGCTGCGGAATTTGTGCTTATGAGTGTCCCGCCAAGAAAAAAGCTATAGAGATGAAGTTTGAGGAAGAGTTTGCTAAGGAGGTCTGCGAGAAATGAGAGAAATTGTCTCCCTAACTGGAAATGATGCTGTAGCATATGCATTTAAGCATGCGAAGCCTGATGTAGTTGTGGCATTCCCTATAACGCCACAGACGGAGCTTATGCACAAGTTTGCGGAGTTCGTTGCTGATGGTGAGGTTGATACGGAACTTGTTCTTGTTGAGTCGGAGCATTCGGCGATGTCGGCTGCGGTTGGAGCGGCATCTGCAGGAGCGAGGGTCGCAACCGCCACATCATCACAGGGATTTGCCCTTATGTGGGAAATAGTTTATATTGCAGCGGCCCTGAGACTACCAATCGTTATGGCGCTTATTAATAGAGCCCTTTCTGCACCTATCAATATTCACGGAGACCACTCTGATGCTATGGGAGGAAGGGATACGGGCTGGATCCAGCTTTTCTCTGAAAACTCCCAGCAGGCATACGATAATGCGATTCAGGCATTTAAAATTGCATCTCATCAAGAGCTTTTCCTCCCGGTCATCGTTAACCTTGACGGATTTATCCTGAGCCACACAGCAGAACCTGTGGAACTATTAGATGAAAACGAAGCAGAATCATTTATAGGTCCTCATAGAAGCCCATATTCGCTTCTCGATTTCAAATCTCCAATAACAATTGGACCACTTGACCTTCAAGACTACTACTTCGAACACAAACGGGCTGAACTTGAGGCGATGCATAGAGCACCGAAAATAATCGAAATGGTTGGCAAGGAATATGGCAAGCTCACAGGAAGAGAATATGGTTTTATTGAAAAGTACTTTGTTGATGATGCTGAGCTCGTTTTCGTTTCGCTTGGTTCAACATCAGGTACAGCTAAATTTGCTGTGGATAGGCTCCGTGAAAAGGGATTACCAGTTGGCGTTCTTAATATAAGGGTGTTCCGTCCGTTCCCCTATAACGAGATTCGAGAAACGCTTAAAGAGTGTCAATACATCGCTGTTCTTGACAGAGCGATAAGTTTCGGCGCTGAAAATGGTCCTCTATGCCTCGAGATAAAGAGCGCTCTTTATGGTGTTGAAAGACCGCCCAGTGTTGGGAATTATATCTATGGGCTTGGCGGAAGAGATATAACATATTTCCAGATTGAGGAACTTGCGGAGAGGATTATCAAGAGCAAAACTGTGGACAAATACGGCTTCATCGGTCTTAGAGAATAGGAGGAAATTATGGCGATAAATATAAAAGAGCTTGCCAAAAGCCCCGACCTTTTAGCAGGTGGGCACAGGGCTTGTCTCGGTTGCACTGGAACAACAATAATAAGACAGGTCCTTTTGGCGTCAGGACCGAACACTGTTGTTTGCCTTGCTACAGGATGTATGGAGGTTGTAACAACGATATTTCCATTTACGGCGTGGAAAGTTCCTTATATCCATGTTGCCTTTGAGAATGCGGCGTCAGCTATATCTGGCGTTGAGGCTGCTTATCGTGCTTTGAAAAGGCGAGGCGCAATAGAAGAGCCGGTGAATTTTATAGCCATAGGTGGTGATGGTGGAACTTATGATATCGGTCTTCAGGCGCTTTCGGGGGCACTTGAGCGTGGGCATAGGTTCCTATATATATGCTACGACAATGAGGCATATATGAATACAGGGATTCAGCGTTCGAGCGCCACTCCCCTTGGCGCAGCAACATCAACAAGCCCCGCCGGAAAGAAAATCCCCGGAAAAAGAGAAAACAGAAAAGACCTTACAGCAATAGTTGCATCACACAATATCCCTTATGTTGCTCAGGCATCACCGGCATACTGGCGAGACCTTATAGAGAAGGTTAAAAAAGCACTTTCGAAAGAGGGTCCATCATTTATGAATGTCATTATGCCATGCAACCGCGGATGGAGATTTAAGGAGGAGGAGGGAATAGAGCAGGCAAGGCTTGCTGTTGAGACCTGCTTCTGGCCTTTGTTCGAGATTGATGAGGGTACATGGAGACTAACCTATAAGCCAAAAGAAAAGCGCCCTCTCGTTGAATGGCTTAAAACCCAGGGAAGATTCAAACACCTCTTTACACCCGGAAATGAGTGGATCCTCAATGAACTTCAGGCTTATGTCGATAAAAACTGGGAAGAAATTCTAAAAAAGAGTGGAAGTTCATCTTAAACTTTTACTAAACCTTCAATAAGGGGGAAATTTGGCTCGATACCGCGAGATTCTCAAAGGAATTGGTGTGTGCGATGGAATAGTGATTGCGCCGGCTTATGTTGTTCGGCGAGGAGGTATTGATGTTGTTGAGAAGGAGATTTCGCGGGCTGAGGTTGACAGTGAGCGAGAAAGATTAAGCAGAGCCATAAGAAAAACCGTTGAGCAGCTTGAATTCATTCGAGAACGAATAGCAAAAACGGTTGGCGAGAAACCTGCCGAGATAATTGATGCTCAGATAGTTCTTCTTTCTGACTCAAAAATCATAGAGCCGTTATTCGAACAGATCGAGCTTGAGCTCAGAAATGCGGAGTTCCTATTTGCAAGGCAGATGAGCCGAGTAATAGAGGAATTTTTGAAAAGCCATAAGGGGAACGAGTTTTTGATTCAGCGTGAGCAAGACCTTCACGACCTTACCAATAGGGTTCTTGCTAATCTTATGGGCATACGGCATCACCTGATAGGGAATCCCGATAAGGCATCAGTTCTTGTTATTCCACATCTCGCACCATCAGAGTCGGTTCAGCTTCTCAACAAGAACATCGTTGCTGTTGTAACCGAGCGTGGCGGTGCAACATCACACATAGCGATAATCACACGAACGCTCGAAATCCCAGCAGTTCTTGGCATAAGCGAGGCTACGAAAAAGATTGGGGATGGAAGCAGGGTGATTGTCGACGGTCATGATGGGGTTGTGATAGTTAACCCTGATGATGAAATGGTCGCAAAATACGATGAAAAAAGGAAAATACTCACGGCAAGACGAAGCGGGATACTCAAGTTGAGCAAGATGCCTCCTGTTACAATTGATGGTCACAGGGTGACTATCTCCGCAAACATCGAACTACCTGAACAGGTGGAGCTTGTCAAAAAATACGGTGCTGAAGGTGTTGGACTTCTCAGAACTGAAATATTGTTTATTAGGCAGGAGGGATTCCCGAGCGAGGAAAAACAGGCAGAAATATACAGCCAGATCGCAAATCTCCTTTCGCCTCACCCTGTTATTATAAGGACATTTGATATAGGTGGCGATAAACTATTCCTTTATAGCGGGTCAAATTCCAGAGAACTCGAGCCAAATCCCTTTTTGGGTTTCCGAGCGATAAGGATTGGGATTAAATATCCGAAGCTTTTGAAACAGCAACTTAAAGCAATATTACGGGCAAGCGCTAAGGGCAATGTTAAGATTATGTTCCCGATGATATCGAATACAGAGGAGCTTAAGAAAGCCATAGGGATATTTGACGACGCCAAACAGGAACTTCAAAAAAATGGGGTGGAATTCAACGAGGAGACAGAGCTTGGAATTATGATAGAGGTTCCATCAGCAGCAATACTTGCACGCCATCTTGCACAATATGTGAAATTCTTTTCCATCGGAACTAACGATTTAATTCAGTATACGCTTGCAGTTGATAGGGGGAATCAGAATGTTGCGGACCTTTATCAGAGTTATAATCCGGCGGTATTAAGGCTTATAAAAGAGACGGTTGTTGCGGCAAGGATGTCGAACATATGGACTGGTGTTTGCGGGGAATTAGCCGGTGACCCAAGAGCAACGATCCTCCTCCTTGGACTCGGAATTGACGAATTTTCCTGCGTGCCTCAGAATGTCCCTCTCGTAAAATCAATCATCCGCTCAATAAAGTATACGGATGCTCAAAGTATTGCCGATGAGATTCTTCAATGCGAATCCCAGTTCGAGGTATTAGAAATTCTTAAAAAAGCTTACAATGAGTTAATTCCGAAGGATATAGCCGGGATAGTTGGAATTGCAAATCAAATATAGAAGATTTTAGTGATTATTAACGCTTAAAGTGCCCGTAGTTCGTTATCGGCTGATAAGCATATCTAAATGTCACGGTTCTATTAGGAAAAGAGCCGGACATATTCGTTATTTCGAGCTTAACATAGTGATTATCGGGGGTTTTTATTGCGTAAACACGACCAAGGCTCACAAGTTCGTATCTGTTAGCGCTCCAGCCAGCATCAGTTGTCTGATTGAAATTCTCCCAGCCGGTTCCAAGCGATTTTATCTGTGATACCCGTGTATCCCACTCAGCATGGGCAGATTGAACGAGGTCCGGGCTTTTAAGAACAAGGTCACCCGCACTATCATCAGATTGAGTTGTCCCGAGATATATATCTATATGTGAGGCATTCGTATAGACCATACTATAAGCCCTGTTTTCGGCAAAGCTAAATCCACTTGGGTTTCCGAGCGTTGAGCTAAACTCATAAAGCGTACCTGAACCGATCAAAACAGGTGCGGTATCAACCTCATTGCTCGCCCTCGAAAGAGCATATTCAGTTGTATCTGTTCCTTTTACAGCCCTAACATGAAAATAATACCTTGTGCCTCTTTGAAGATTTGTAACAACGCATGTTGTGTCCCTCAGCGGGGTTCTATTTACAAGGTACCGTCTAAGGATAGAATCCTGGTCAATACTTGCGATTGACTGTGTCGCCACATAGACAAAATAACCAAGAAAATCCTCAAGATTCCTGCTCGTTGAATGCTGCCATATAAGCCTTACTGATGTTGAATCTGTTATATAAGTAAGGTTCCTGGGCGGGGCAAACTCCTCCTCCGGTTTAACTGGATTCTCCTCAGTACAGGTTGTCAAAAGCACAAGCGAGAATAGCGCAAGTACTTTCAACACTTCCAACCTTTTCATCTT
>JBAMLU010000036.1:0-2993 GCA_039793385.1 bacterium | reverse complement strand
GCCTCCTTTCATTTCACAAAAAGATTGCCTTTTTCAATTATCAATTCATCGTCGATATATAATGTAGGGTTCAAAATGATTCCGTCAATATGAATTTCAGCATCGCTGATTTTACCGCCCATTGAGGCATTATCGCCGAAAGCGATGTGAACGGTACCTATTGCTTTTTCGTCCTCAAGTGGGTTACCGGTAACAATTGCTTTAGGATTTGTGCCGATCCCGAGTTCTGCAACAGCTGTAGCATTTTTAGGGTGGGTTTCGAATATTTTCTCGATGTGTTTTGAGGCGTTTTTACCATCGAGCTTGGTAATATAACCGTTATCAATCGTTACCATTATCCAGTCGTCATCATTTAGTCGTCCGGTGTCGAATATTGCTCCGTTAATAATAAGGTTACCGTAAGCAGTATCCTCAAGCGGTGCAATATAAGCCTCACCGGCTGGCAAATTCGAGAAATCCCCGGGAGCATGAACGAGCCCTGTATCAGCAAATCCCTTGCGCCCGCTCAAATCAAGAAATAGTTCCGCGTTTTTGCCGGTTATAACCCGTGCTGTAGTAGCATTTGTGAGTTTTTCTGCAAGGATGGTAGAAAGTCGGGCTATATAGTCGTAGTCAGCATCAAGGGTGCGTTCCATTATCTCCTTTGTAATCCCTGGTAGGGTTGCACACCTTGCACCAGATGCGCAGGCATCACGCCGAGCTTTCGTGTGGCTTATGGAGAATTTCGTTGGCGCCGCAATAACGGTTGAAAGTTTCATCATCTCAGCAACAAACTCTGGCAAGGGAGCGCTGTGAAATCCTGTAGGCTCAATTATCAGTAGGGCATTATCTTTTGTCCTTTTGCGACCAGCGTCCCAGAGAGCAAAACCAATCTCGTAAAGATAAGGGTCAGTCAAAACAAGAAACCTGTCATACTCGCTCACATTAAGGCATTTTTCGACCGCTATTTTCGCTGCTCTATCAAGAAACATATACATCAATTTAAACTTCTATACCAAAAAATCAACCTCATCTTAGCATTGCCGAAAAACGAGAAAAGGAACTTATAAATCCAGTCCTTAAATATTCCAGCTTGCTTTGCCTTAATTTCAGTTTCATAAATAAAGAGGGCTCGTATCTATATACAGGGATTCCTCTTATAACTCTATCATATTTATAAATCGGACCGCGAATTGTCAGGCAATATTTATACCCAATATCAAAAGCCTTTCGCAAAACATCCTCACTATAAATGGAAAACGGGAAAGAAACGATATCTATAGGTTTACCTGCAATATCCGAAAGGATTTCAAATGATTTTTGAAGTTCGTATTGAAGTTCTTTTGGTGGGAGTTTTGTAAGATTTCTGTGGGTCATAGTATGACTTCCAAGTTCAAATCCGAGTTTTATGAGTTCATTCAGGTTATTGCGGTCGAGGTGGAACTTTCTTTTTCCTAAGAATGGGTCCCAGCCACTCTTTTTGCCTATGTATCCGGCAACAGGGAAAACAGTTGCTTTGAAATTTAAAGAATTCAGAATAGGGAGAGCAAATTCAACGATATCCTTATAGCCATCATCAAAGCCGAGACCAACAAGCCCGCTTTTATCCGTTGTTGAAAGGAGTTCGCCAATTCCCACGCATCGCAAATCCAGCCCTTGAATAAGTTCCATATCCTTTTTGAATCTTTTTGGTGAAACTGATGTTAAATCGAAGAAAGGGGCATTTGATATGTTATGGTATACCAGTATCACTACCACCGAACCCCCTTTCGCCTCGTGCTGTTTCGCTCAGATTCTCTACCTGCAAGAATTCGACGCTAACCACAGGTGCAAAGACAAGCTGTGCAATCCTCATACCGGGCTCCACAACAAAAGGCGATCGCCCGAAATTAAAAAGAACCACCATAATCTCGCCACGATAATCTGAATCGATAGTTCCAGGCGCATTAAGAACACCAATCCCATGCTTGCTTGCCAATCCACTTCTACCTCTAACCTGACCCTCAAACCCGTATGGTATTTCTACGGCTATTCCAGTTGGTATTGTTGAAAATCCGCCCGGCTCAATTATAAGTGGTTCTTTAATTGCTGCGTGAAGGTCCACTCCGCTAGAACCGGAAGTAGCAGCAACAGGAAGCCTCCCACCATCACGCACTATCTTAACCTTAATCCTCAATTTCGTCATAATTAACGCTCTCCAGTTTTCCCCATAATCTCTCATCCCATGCTTTTGGTCTTTGACCTAAAAGCAGACCTGTCAGGTTGTGAGGTTTAAGGAACTCCGATGCTACCCAGCGGACATCATCAAGTTTCACCTCCTTTATCGCCTCAATCTCGCTCTCGAGCGGAACATATCCCCGCAAAAGAACCTCAAGCTCCGCAAGCCTGTTAAAATGGAAAAGAAATCTCTCTGAATCGATAATTGCTCTTCCCTCAACAAAACTTTTCGCATCATCAAGCTCATGCTCAGTGAGCGTTTCAGATAGGGTAGCGAGTTCATCATAGAGGATTCTCATCACCTTATGAACAAGCTCAACCTCACACGCAATATAAATTCCATATAAACCAGCGTCAACAAAATATTCCGTTACAGGATAAACGGTATATACAAGTCCACTTTCCTCACGAAGGCGGAGAAAGAGCCTTGATGATGCACCTCGAGCAAGAATAATATCAAGAAGGAGAAATGGATATCTTCTCTTGTCGTTATACGGAAAAATGTCAGTTCCAACGATTATGTGCACCTGACTTCCGTTCCTCTCAAAAATCGCAAATGTACCGCTCTTATACCGTTTTGGGCGTTCAAGATTTATGAGAGTAGAATTGCCCGATTTTTTTGAGAAGAATCTTTGCGCAAGCTCAACTATGTGCTCGGTTTTAATCCCTCCCGCTGATAAAAGAACGGAATTATCCAATCTGAACATCGAGCTGAAAAAACCCATAAGCTCATTGCGGGTTATACTTTTTAAATCCTTTCGGCTACCCAAAATAGGATAAGCAAGATGATGTTTATC
>JBAMLU010000035.1:0-7489 GCA_039793385.1 bacterium | reverse complement strand
TCCAAACCCCAGTAATCCTTTATAATTTATCTCAGTAAGGGCATAATAGTTGTTCAATTTTAAATCCTTGTTCCTTTCTCCCTCAAGCTCTAATGTAAGAAAAGTCCCCCCAAAAACCCTTATATCCGTTGCAATTATTCCCGTGTAAGAGGTTTGAATCCTTGTTTTTCTGAGATTGAAAACCGATTGAAAATTAGACTCATTAAAATCCCTTTCAAGTTTAAAATAGAATTCGTTCAATTTTCTTGTTTTTTCGGAGTTAGATGAGTAAGCATAATCGAGCTCGGCGAGAAAATCACTTGGCAAAGAAAGGTTCATACCCACTCTGTAGCCCTGTTCGTCATCTGGGTTTATGATATATGGGTGCTGTGCAAGAAGGTACCATTCGGGTTCACGCACTCCCCAGGGTGGGTTATTGTATTGTGCGCGCGATGTTCGCCAGAGAAACCTTGTGTATTTTTTCCATTCGAAAACGAGATTCTTATTATAAAGGGATATGTTTCCTGTAATATATCTTGCGTAGCCGGGCATCTTACCCCAGGGATGACTCTCGGCATATTCCCCCGCTATTCCGGCTATTTTTGTATTAATCTCCCCGCAGAACGATGATAACTCACCTATTCCAAGCAACGATTCGTATTTCAAATAATCACCACCTAATGAAATAAATTTTATTTTCCCCTTGATTTCGCCGCCTTTTACAAGGTTTTTATTATCCCAGGCAGCTCGCCCAGAGAGAGCATTAAAACTAAGATATTTCCCATTATAAATCAGATGAACGCCCTCAATAACCTTATCGAGTTTTAGTTTATCATCCTCAAAAAGGTCAAGCACAATCCCAATCTCAAGGGTGAAGTCGCTAATTGAACAAGAAATATATTTCTTCGTTATGCCTTCGTAAATGGAATCAGTGTTCGTGATTGGATTCAAATCTGACGGATGCGCAATATCATACCTAAATCCCAGTCTCAAAGGCTCAATTAAGATTGTAAACCTGAACCTGTCCTCAACAAAATCCTTTCCCACTTTAGCAAACCTCGCCTCAAATTTATTTGAGCCATTTATACTAAATCCACAAGCACTACCAGAACCAATCAAAAAAGCAGCCGCTAAAATAAAGACAAATCCCATTTACTTTCCCGCCTGAAGCAGTTCAATAATCTTCTCGAAAAGCTCCTTTTCGTCGCCGGGCTTATATCCAATATGATGATAAACTATATTCCTTTTGCCATCGAGCAAGAATGTGGTCGGAAGTTCACTTATGCCGACAGATTTTTTTATGGTACCGTTTTTGTCGAGAATTATCTCAAATGAGAACTTGTTGCTCCTAACTATTGATTCAACTTTCTTCTTAGAGCGGGAAGCATCCTCATTTACCGCTAAAACTACAAGTCCACTTTGAGAATATATTCTATAAAATTCCTCCATTTTCCTTAGTTCCTTAATACAAGGCTTACACCAGCTTGCCCAGAAAGATACAACTATTGCCCTTGCATCAGGAAAATCATCAAGGCTCACGATAGACCCGCTTAATGTTTCTCCTTTAAACTGGGGAAAAACTTCTCTATTTTCACCGAAAACTCCGGATAAAAAAAGGATCAGGAAGAAAAAGCTCATCTTTATCCCCTATTTTAAAAGGAGAGATTTTTTAATTTGTTTTCCTAACGGGGTATCAAGGAGAATAAAATAAACCCCTGAACTCAAATTATCGGCTTTCCAGTTTATGTTCGCTTTACCGCCTCTTATTACGCCGGAGTAAACAGTATCAATTCTATGCCCCAGCAAATCATACACTGAAAGGTTAGCGTAACATTCATGCGGAAGATAAATATCTATTCGCAATGAAGAATTAAATGGGGTCGGGAATATCGTAAATCCAAAAAAATCAGGTATAAATCGGTTGCTTGTTACGACCTGTGTATAAGATAGAGCCCAGAGAATAAGCCTCGTTATAAATTCGTTCCTTATCGATTCAGGTTGTGCCTCATTTATGTTAAATGGGATGTAGATAAATCCTGATCGCCCACCTCGAATTCCGGCGCACTCCCCACCAGAATATCTGAATATGCAATGATTATAAGGAGCGGACGCTATATATTCGGCAAAGCGGGTGTCAAAAGAAAAAGATATTCCCCGAGTTAATGATTCATCCGGAGAGCCATAGATTTCTACAAGTCCGCTATTAGTTCCGATAAAATTTGCGCCGATGAATATTCGGTAAAAAGCGTCATCCCCTATTTCAGCGCCGAGCCCAGAGCCTGTAAGCACAAGCGAACCCCTTGCGCTAAGATGATTTCTTAGATATTGCTCCTGCTCTTGAAGGAGGGTGAAATTTCTTGATTCGCCGCAGTCCCAGATTATAGCATGATATCTTGTTGTTATGTTCAAGGGCTCACCATCAGTGAGAGTTCTCCAGAAAGAATACACTATCCCAAGTGAATCAAGCATATACTTGAACTGGCTTTCTCCTCGTGGTGTATCATCAACAAAAAGCAACTCACCATCAGACAAAGCACTCATCGAAAATAGATAATCGTCCCCCCCGCTTGCTGCTCTCACACCTATAATCGCTAAACCCTCACCTCCAGAAAGAGGCGCAACAAATTTAACATTGAAAGCGATATTATCTCCGCTTCTCCTTATAACATCAAGTTCAACACCGCTCGTGTCGCTTAGTGTTATATTCCAGCCATCGCCTCGCCGCTCAATAACCATAACCTCATATGTGTCAACTGAACTTCCCGTGTTAACAACCGTAAACGGCAACACTACCGAATCCCCAGCCGCAACAAATGCTTTAGACATAGGAACATTAACATAGAAAGCATATTCAGGTCGTGGTGGTAGACTGACCTTGACCGATTGATAAACTTCCTTTGAAAACTCATTTTGAAGGAATATCACGGCATGAATATTGTCCTCATTCCATTCGGGCTTTATATAATAATCGAGCTCTGTTCCTGTTGTTTCACCAGCGGCAACAAATACCAATTTCCCTGTTGAATTAGGAAACATCTCGCGCATCACCTGATGAAAAATCCTCTGCCCATTAGGAGCATTATATCTAATACTGTCCTCAACAATAACAAAGAACAATCTTTGGCTTCCCGTTTGAAAACTCTCGTTAGCGGTTATCTTTATCCTTGCTCGACCAAACTCGCTCATATAAGCATAAAGCTCTACAGGGGATGCAAGTGAGCGCCTTGCCTCTATAATCATTCCCCATGCCGTATAGCTTTCATCTCGCACCCCACCATCAACAACCAATGTTGGAACAGCATCAATATTGTAGAAATTGACCCTTGCCCTGTTTGGGTATGGATTGGCAAGATAAAAAGGATCATTACCAGGAGCAGGCCACCATACATGATACCTTATAAGCGAAACATCTTCATCCTCGCTCGAATATGTTGTGTCAAGATAGGAGTTTGCAAAAAAACATGGACCACAGGTTGAGCTTGTGAAAAGCTCAAGCAAAACAACACGCTCCGCTGAAAATCCGCCACTACAAAGAAAAAAAATGAGAATCATTATAACCCACATTTTCACTTCCCTATTTCATAAATACTACCGAAACTATTTTGCTCTCACCATCAAAACTGAGTCTAATAAAGTAAATCCCGCTTGTAAGTGTTTCAGTAGAATTTATAGGGTTTATCCTGTGTTCGCCAGGTTCGAACTCCTTTATGTACAATAGAATCCGTTCGCCAAGGACATTGAACATCTCGATCGTTAATATGCCCCTTTTTCTTATCGAAAACTCCAGCACAAGAGAAGAGTTAAACGGGTTTGGATAGGGCGGAGCAACCGAGAATTTCTCCGGTAGATTGGCTATATTTCTTGTTTCTGTAGATGAGCTAATGCCGAAGAAGTTCATAATTCTCTGCATTAGAAGTCGACGAGAAGCAAAATTATCTATAGCCTCAAACCCGAAGCCTAAATAGACAATCTTATAAATTTCGGTCTCTATGCGAATTCCTGCAGCACTATCAGTTCTTGTGCCATAAGTGAATATAGTAGTAGCATAAGAATCCCTCGGCTGAATAACATCAGGATACCGCTGATTATTAGCACCATCACCATCAAAAATCCTGAAACTCATCCCATCAGAAATAGGGTCCCCAAATACGCCATAAACATTATAGTTTGACGCACTATCGGCGACATAGTGGGCATGAAGGTAGTTCCTGTAAAAAGATGATGTATCTGTGAGAGACCAGCCAATTTCAGCACCCGTAAGGAAAAGCTTTCCTCCGTTTGTAAGATAAGTTTGCAAAGCCACTCTATCAACACTGCTAAGAACATCAGTAAACGGTGTACCAGTAAACCATACAACCGCCCTAAATCTCATAAGTGTTGATGAATTGATGTTGCCAGAAAGCCTCGAGAGTGTAAAATACTGGATTTTGAGCGAATCAAGCGCAGTTTCATAGTATTTTTCAAAATCATCCCCCTGGTCATCATCAACAATAAGCACACATCCACCGGTTGTAGCAATGAACTCAAGAGTATCGGTCAGTTCTGGGGATGAAAAGGAATGCACCGCAAGCTTCATTTTCCCAGTGCCTTCATATCCAAGTGTATAAAGGTCAACTTTAAGGGTCTCAACTGCACCCGAAACAATATCAACAGCAGCTGAATCATCATAACAGTAACTACCAACACACAGGCTTGCGCTCCATCCATCGGGAATATATTTCAATAATCTAATCTTGTACCTGTCGTTTTCAGTCCCGACATTCTTGAGTACTGCCTTAAACTGCACCGGTTCAGTAGAAGAAGGGTCAGCAATAATCCGGGTATTAGATAGAGCATTAAGCCTGAAATAATACATTCCAGGCGGAATATCCTCAATCGCAGCCTGATATATCGCTTTCGTTGTCCGGTTCTGGACAAAGAAAACCACCTTGAGGTTAGATAATTCCCAACTTTCACCAAGTGAATAAGGATATTCAAGAACCACAGAATCTGTCGGTGAAATAGTTACAGGGGCACCATTTGTATCTGGGATTATGTCCCGCATAACACCATTAAAAATCGTGCGCCCATTTGGTGCGCTGTAGTGGATTTCTGACTCCGTAATAACGAAGAAAGCCCTGATATTTCCGGAAATTGTTGATGAACTTCTTATAACACCTCGAACACGATTTGAGCCTGGGAAGCTAATACTGAGCTGTAGCGGTGACGAAACACCTAACCTTGAGTTTACCGAAGATGATAATGCCGATGTTTCAACCTCTGTGCCATCAACAAATATCGTCGGCGTACCATCAACACCATAATAATTTACCTGCGCACGGCTTTCTGAAGGATTAGCAAGATAAAATGGGTCATTCCCCGGAGAAGGCCACCAAACATGATACGCTATTTCCGCCACCCGCAAAGGATTCGCAGCAACAACATTATCAACCGCAGCCTCAGCAGCAGGACAATAAACGCAGGTTGTTGATGTAAAAATCTCAACAAGCACAACCCTCTCATACGCAATTAAATTACACACTAACACCAAAACAAAAACTATAAAACCCATAAAACCCCTTTTGACAACAATTAAAAACGATTTAAATTAATTGTCAAGGAAAAAGATAAGATAATTTAAATCCTTTTGACAGGTGATAGTTGAAGCCTTATATTTTAAGATGAGGTAATAAAATGATGAGGAAGATGGTTCTGACATTTATAGTTATTATTATGGTTTATGGCGCTTATGGGTTTTCACGCCCACCTTTTGCGATTGGTTCGTTTATCGTTGAGCCTTACGAAAATAAGCTACCAGAGCTCAATAATCTTGCAAAACAAATGAACATGAGCATAAGACGAATCAGCCCTTACCTTAAATCTTATGTACTCTCTTACAAGCCCCATCTCAACAGTGACGAGATCAAGCAAGCGCAATCTGAAAAAAATTATGCCAAACTTATGGAAATCTATTGGCAAGCTGTAAATGAACTCTACGAATATATCGGCATATTCGCTCAAAGCGGACTTGTTCGATATGCCGAACCAAATCATTTGCTATATGCCCAGTATATACCAAACGACCCATATTGCATCGATGATGGCAACTACGCTCCGGGCGGCGGCGCTGACCAGTACTGGGCATACTTACTGAGAGCCCCCGCTGGATGGGAAATTTCGAGGGGAAATGGGAATATAATTCTCGCAATTCTCGACTCAGGAACAGATATTGACCATCCTGATTTAATGGGCAATATCTGGGTAAACCCTGGTGAGGATATAAATAGAAACGGCGTTGTATATGATACGCTTGACCTTGACGGCATCGATAACGACGGAAACGGCTATGTTGACGACCTAAACGGATATGATTTCACGGGTGGGCAAAAAGGTCTTATATTTGGTGACCTGCCGGAGAGTTCAGAGGACTGGAATCCCGATGTACATTACTACTATGATGATGGATGGGGAGTGCCAGACCCATCGGTAGGTGATGGGCTTGATATGTTTGGAACCACCGGAAGTTTTCTTTTGCCAGCGGATATGGGGGTTGGACATGGCACGCACACAGCTGGAATAGCTGGAGCAGTTATGGACAACAATTTCCAATTTGCGGGTGCCTGCGGAAATTGCAGAATTATGGTTATCCGCGCAGTTACCCCTGAGGGAACAGGGAACGAATCCGATATAGCAGCAGGCATAGCATATGCAACATTTAATGGGGCAAATGTTCTCTCATTAAGCCTTGGAGATTTGGGTTTCGGCGAAATACCGCGAGCAATCGAAGAGGCTATTGATTCTGCGTATGCGAAGAATCTGGTGATAGTCGCAGCTGCAGGGAATAATGGCAACCGTGGGCTTTCTTTCCCAGCTTCATCGCCAAAAACGCTCGCTGTTGGTTCAAGTAACTCGAGAAGAACAAGGTCGAGCTTCTCGCAGTATGGGAGTGGGCTTGATGTTCTTGGTGTTGGTGGTGAGGCTAATCTTTCTACCGGGCAGTTAACCGAGGTTATATGGTCAACATGGGTTGCAAGCATCGCTGAGGCTCGTGATAGCGGGCTTATAGCCGGTGAACACTATATTAAAGGCGAAGCCGGAACATCTATGGCTTGCCCTGAAATCGCCGGGCTTGCTGCACTCATCCTTTCCATAAGACCCACTCTATTACCAGATTCCGTTTATAATATTATCCGCTCTACCGCCCAGGACCTACCACCATCAGGCTGGGACGAACAAACCGGATATGGATTAGCCGATTTCGGCGCCGCATTAAGAACGGTTTTTGTTCAAGAAATCGACGCTCTGCCACAAACATTTTATTTTGACACCCCATATCCCAATCCATCAAATTCAACTATTCACATACCTATTAACACAACCAGTAACACGCCAGTAATAATACAACTATTCGATATAAAGGGGAGAGAAATAAAATCTTTCGTTTCAGAATTCAATAGCCCGGGCAAATATACGATAAATATCAACCTTGATGGCGTTTCGTCAGGAATATATTTTGTCCAATGCTTGTCGG
>JBAMLU010000034.1:0-7751 GCA_039793385.1 bacterium | reverse complement strand
TCACAGTAAAGCGCAGGCTAAAGCCTGCGGCTACAATGTTTCTGGGGCACCATAATAAGATGACAACCACTCTTGACTTAATTTGTTAAAGATTTATATTTTATTAAACCGGAGGGTTAGTCCTAATCGGTAAGGCAGCAGACTTGAAATCTGCCGGGCTTCAAAGCCCTTGGGGGTTCGAGTCCCTCACCCTCCGCATAATAATTGATAACCGCGAACTTTACAGTGCTAAACAACAAAAACATAAGAGAGCTGGATAAACCGGAATTTTCAACTACAGAACTGAAAAAACTATTGAAATTAGTGAGCGAAACGGTGGAGAAATTATTTGATGTTGAGGGAGTTTCGGTGTTGATATTTGACCCGCTCACAGATGAACTTGTATTTATGGTAGCCACAGGAGAAAAAGGCGAACTCCTTGAGAAAGCAAGAATAAGAAAAGATGAGGGGATTGCTGGGTTCGTAGCAACAAGGAAAAAACCGGTAATAGTGAACAATGTGAGTGAATTTCCGGTTTTTTCACCAAAAATGGATGAACTCTCGGGATTTAAAACAAGAAACATCCTCGCGCTACCACTCATGGCTGAGGATAAGCTTGTGGGTGTCCTCGAGCTCGTGAACAAAAGGAGCGGAGAGTTTAGAGCTGAAGAACTCGAACATGCTGAGGTGTTCTCGCCGATAATTGCTTTTTCGCTTGAGAATGTTAAACGATTGAACGATATAAAGCTCGAGAAGCACAGGCTTGACGAGGAGTTTCACGGGGAATTTGAACTCCTCGGGATAAGTGAGGCAATGAAAAGCGTTATAGAGCTCGTTGAAAAAGTTGCCCAAACTAACGCAACGGTTCTGATTACAGGAGAAAGTGGCACCGGCAAGGAGATTGTTGCAAGAAGAATTCACAAGCTCAGCGCAAGAGCTGACGGTCCATTTGTTAAGGTGAGTTGCGGCGCAATTCCTCCAACGCTTATCGAATCGGAACTATTCGGTCATGAAAAGGGCTCTTTTACTGGCGCAATAACCACAAAAAGGGGAAAATTCGAATTAGCACACAACGGCACAATCTTCCTTGATGAAATAGGCGAACTTCCAAAAGATATGCAAGTAAAACTTCTACATGTGATACAGGAGAAAAGTTTCGAACGATTGGGAGGAACAAGGCGGCTTTATATTGATGTTCGAATAATCGCCGCAACAAATCGTGATATTAAAAAAGAGGTAGTGCAAGGCAATTTCAGGGATGACCTCTATTTCAGATTGAACGTTATAAATATTCACCTGCCTCCTCTTCGCGAAAGAAAAGAGGATATAATCATATTTGCAAAGTATTTCATCGAGAAATTCTCACGCGAACTGAAAAAGGAGATAAAGGGTATATCTAAGGATGCTGAAAAAATTCTTCTATCATATGATTTCCCTGGTAATGTTCGTGAGCTTGAGAATCTCATTGAGAGGGCGGTTGTGCTAGCCGATGGTCCTATTATAACACCAGAACTTTTTCCTCAGGAATTGAGATATCCTGAAACAATGGCTGTGTCTGGAACAAAATCAATAACGCTTATGGAGATTGAGAAAAGCGCTATAATAGAGGCGCTTAAAAGATGTGGGGGGAATCAATCAGGTGCAGCAAGAATTCTTGGTATTACAAGGGATAAATTGAGATACAGGATGAAAAAATACAATATAAAATGATAAATTAATCCACAACAAGATCGGGATAAAAATAGTTAAGAGGATTCTGTGGTCTTCCTCCGGCGCGCACCTCATAATGGAGATGGGTTCCGGTCGCGAGCCCGGTTGATCCAACCGTTCCTATCTTTTCTCCACGCTTAATCTTTTGACCAATAGAGACATTGATCGAGTTAAGGTGTGCGTACCAGGTCTCGTAGATCTTACCGTGATTGATTATCACGAGCTTTCCATACCCATGGTAAAAGCCCGCAAACTTAACGATACCATCAGCTGAGGCAATAACAGGGGTTCCTTTAGGTGCGGATAAATCGACTCCAAGGTGAGGTTTAAGTTCTCCGGTGAACGGGTCTATTCTCATGCCAAATCCCGCTGTTAAATATCCTTTAACAGGTTTTATTGTTGGTGTAAATCGAATGAGTTCCTGCCTGCTTGCTAACTCACGATAACTATCCTCAAGAAGCCTTTTCTCGACAAACAACGCCACCTTAAGGCTATCAATAGCCTTTAAAAGCGACACCCTATTATCAAGCTCCACACCCTTTGTTTCAAGTTGAGCACCACCAACACCTAACCCATTTGATGGCGCATCTATCTCTAAAATCGACGCTATCTTCCGATTTTTCTCATACACCATAGCAAACGAACTTCTTAACCCTTTCAATTCCTCTTCTAATTCAACAAGCTCTTTTCTCATTTTTTTGTTTTCATATTCAATATACTCGTTCCTCAATGAACCGAACCCCAACCTGAAAAACAAATAGTTTCCTAAAATAGCAAAAACAACAAGCACAAAAAATAATAAAAAATTTACCCCACTTACTATAATCTCCTTGTTTCGCCTCCCGCTATGCGGAACTATGATTATTGTAAATCCTTTCCTAATTCTCACTAATCTACCCCTTTATTAAGTTTTATAAAAAGTAAACATACCATTCTGACCTGTCAAGAAATTTTTATTTTGTGGTTGACTGAAAGGAAAAAATCTTTAAATTATGAAAAAAAGGAGAGGGTATGAAATATGTTTTTGGTTTTTTAGTAATTTATGTTTTATTAGGTGAGGCGGCATATCCACCGTACATAATAAATCCTGTGAGGTCGGCGATATCAACAAGCGGGGCAGTGACATTCCAGTGCGATTACACAAGCGCAAGCGAACCCGGAAGCATTCGTGGGGGAAAGGTATTTTTGAAGAATATAAGCAATGTTGTAACGGAGAGCGTGATGTCAATGATTGCACCATCAGGAGATTATGCATACACGTATGAGGCAACAGCCACAATTTCAAGCTCAAATCCTACGGATGTTTACTTTATGTTCTATGATGATACGACGGTTGCTACACAGAGTTTCAAGAACACGAGCTCAACATTTCCTCCACCATCATATTGCTGGGGCAAAGTATTAACTGATCCTGCAGGCGACCTTATGAATGGCGTTACCGATTCCAAACTCGATATAACCGGGCAATGGGCAACATACTCCGACACGGGGCTTTATTTTAGGATTTCACATGCTGGCGGCGATTGGAATGTCGGTGGATTGTGGCCACCTTATTTTAGCTGGGCTTGCTATGTTATTAATCCTGATGCACCAACAGATACAATTTATTATGCTTTGCTCTATTGTAAAAATGTTGGTGTAATAGCTCCTGGATTATGGAGGTTCACAAGGAGTGGCAGCTACACGCAGATAGGCAGTATTCAGAATCAAGTTGTAAACGATTCGCTCGTTTTATCCTGCAGCATGGACACACTCACCAGTGACCCTTATTTTGGACCCTGGCCAAATCCAAGCGGATATTTGATTGTTGGTGTTAGAACCGACAAAGCTGTGAGCCTTACATCAACAGTTCAGGCTGATCGTACCCCGAACCAAAAATTTTACCCATCAACAATGACCATATACCCCACCTCACCAAACAGTCCGCCATATATATGGGACTACACCATCACCGAATCTAAATTGACATACTCATACATAATAACAATAAATTATCGTGATGATGATAATAATCTTCCAACAATTCACAAGGTCATTGTGAATGGTGCTGAATTCGATATGACAACATCGGACCACAGATATGATGATGGTGCTGTTTTTTCATCGAATGTTATGCTTGGCTCACCTATTATGAGCCTTGGATTTAGATTCTTCGACGGGCGAGACAGCTCCAACTCAATTTACCTTTATGCTGAAAAGGACGAGCTCCCGAATAATCTTTTGTTCGTTAAAGCTTATCCCAATCCTTTTAACCGAGCTGTGACTATCGAATTTACAGCAAACTCCATAAAGCCAGTTTATTTCAGAGTATACGATATAACCGGTAAAATGGTAGATTATATTGAGATAAACAATATCAAAAACGGTAAGAATACTTTTTGTTATACACCATCTGAGAAAATTTCAAGTGGGATATATTTTTATAGGCTTGAAGGGATTCAAAAAGGGGGAAGGCTCATTTATCTGAAATAACCCTTTCCCCTCTTAAAACCTCAAGCTCAACATAGTCGAGCTGCCCCGGGAAAGGCGGTGAAAGTTTCCTCACTCGGACACATACCCAATATGGTTTAAATACGTTGTATATAGCGTCAGCAAGGGTTTCGGTTAAGCTCTCTAAAAGGTGGAAACGATTTTCAGTTATGTGTTTGGAGGCTAATTCGTAGACCTGTTCGTAGTTTATCGTGTCGCTTAATTTCCCACTATGGCTTGCCTTTTCTGTGTCGAACTCCATTTCAACATCAACCTCAAACCTGGTTCCCAACTCCTTTTCTGCCGGAGAAACACCATGATACCCATAAAAACTCATTCCTTTTAATCTGAGTATGCCCATACAATTCCTTTATTTAAGCATCACTATCTTATGTGTGCCGATCATCTTCCCATTAATGCTTATTTTTGCAAAGTAAAGTCCTGATGGCAAATCCCTACCACCTAAGTCATTTCCATCCCAAGTGTATCTGTATCTTTCGTATTCGTGGGCGATATTGATCATTTCAGTTTGAACCAGATATCCATTTAAATCATAAATTTCTATCCTGCATACACCGCTTTTATCTGAAATGATGTCGAAATTGATCATAAGATTGAATGGATTAGGATAAGCCCGGGTTGACGGCACAACAGGACGAACAATACCACTTGATATTCCGGTTCCGGGTTGCACAAGTTTAGCTGTATATTCAATTTTCTGGATATGCCTGAGCATATTCCGGGTAGAGAAAACCACATACCATGGCTGTAGGGTATCTGGCAGATAGAATTCCACCTCACCGTCAGTGGTTAGTTCCTCAAACATATAAGCCCTAAACGGTCGAGATGAAACGAATAGCTCATAATTTACAGAGTCGCAGATGAAAAATGCGACCGCTCCACCATAAGAAAGCCATCTGAACTCGCTACCTTCTGAATCGAAATAAGAATTATTCTGAACAATATATTCACAAGGGACATGGTAATCTACGGTAATCGCATAACCTGCTACAAGAGATTCTGGCGGGGTAAGCTCACTTTCTATGGGGATAAACGGAACATGGGCTCTAATTGTAACATTTGATGAATAAACTCGCCCAGCAACTGTAGCTCGGGCAACAAGTATAACGCCTCCTGTTGACGGGTAATTGCCGATAGATGATTCAGCCCTTATGTAGAAATTCCTTCTATCGCCGACAACAAATTTAGCCTGTCCGAACCTGTTTGTGAAAGCACATCCGGCAATATCCAGTGTAGTTGAGTCGTAAAAACCTTCAGTAGCAACAATAATTAAGGCACCATCAACTGGAAATCCGAATTCATCGCGAACATTAACCTGAAGCGTACATACCTGTGAGTACCTATCCGAAACATCCTCAACATAGCCATTCCCCCAGTAGTTCCATATCATAGAGATATTTTTCCCGCCACCGTAATCAACATCCTGACGTCCGCCATCATAACCCATGCTAGTTCCGCCGCCTTCCCTATCAACCTGATAGTATTCCCATCCATTATCGTAGAACTCATTCCACACATGGTCTTCAGCGGGGTCCATAGTTGATGCGCACGGTATAAGAGCGCAACGGGTTGCAGCTGCAAGCAGGTCTTGAACCTCGCCACAGTATCCATGATGAGAATATGCTATCTGATTGGGCTGTATCGGTCGAGGAGCAGCAGCACCATAAGGTAGAATTTTCGATACCCAATTGCCGATTATATCGAGCGCGCTATCGTTTGGTCTGAAAGGACGAGCTGGTGGAAAACTTGTATCGCTTCTTGTCCAGAGATATGTTGGCAGTTGAAGAACATTTGCAAGAACGAGCGAATCATCAGTGGTATATGGTCTTGTTGAAGATGGATTATAAAGGAGATACTCACGCCAGAAATAGCCATAGGTTCTTTGCCTTGTATCACCATCACTATCGTTCATCTTCACCTTCTCATCCGAAAGCTTCGGATGCACGATGAACCAATAATATATCTCTTTCGGGTATTCATCAGTCCAGATAGTATCGCCGCCATCAATAATACGATATCGAACGGTTGTGTAGTAGTTAGGTTCTTCAGGGTAGCTGCCGTGGTCGATAAGCTGAACATATTGAAGGTATGGGGCAATCTCGTAGATTTTTTGCGCATTTATCACAAGGAGGCTTGGATTGGCGTATGAGGCTGTTAGAGCCTGGTAAGAAAGGTGTGCAACCTGAAAAGCAACCTCATCTATTATTGGATTATCAACCGAGAGGATCAATTCTGCGTACATATCCTGGAACGAGCTTCCGAGCGATGAAAATGAAAGTATAAGGTCATCTTTAAGCCAGGCTGGAGCCTTTTCAACAGCCCTTTGAGCAAGTTCCGTGAGGGGTGGAAAATATCCCAGTTCCTCTATTGTTCGGCTTCTCGGGTCGACTTTTATGCTAACATATTCATTATGTGGAAGCCACTTGTACGCAGAGAGACTGCAAAGCTCAACCCAGACGCTTCCTCGCAAGAATACCTTCCTAATAAGGGATTTAGGCTCGATTATTCGTTCGGGGGTTATTTCTTCTTTTTTCTCTTCTTTCTCTATTTTTGCAATCGTGAATGTTGAACTCCACTTCCCATAAAGGTTCAAATTCATAACTAATAAGATTGCCACGAAAAACCTTCCTTTTTTCATTTTACCTCCTTAGAATTAAATAGATTTAAACGGTTTGTCAATCGAGACTTGACATTATGGGTAGCTCGTTATATTTTTAAATAATTGGGGAGTCGTCTAACGGCAGGACAGCAGACTCTGGATCTGCTTATCGGGGTTCGAATCCCTGCTCCCCAGCATAAATTTAAATATAAAATTAAATCGCGGGGGAAGGATTCGAACCTTCGACCTTCGGGTTATGAGCCCGACGAGCTACCACTGCTCCACCCCGCTAATATATATTTTAAAAAAGATGGGAAATTAGTCAAGGGAATTTTTGAAATTTTCATTCATTCAGCAAGCATTTTAAATATTTTTCTTGACTTATAACTTTTATTTTTTATAATTTTATTTGAAAGGAGGTAAGATGAGAAAAGCGTTTATTATGTGTTCATTAGCTTTATTAGTTGTTGCTGTGCCAAGGATAATCAATTATCAGGGGAAGCTACTTGATTCATCTGGTGTTGGGGTGAATGATACAATTCCAATTACCTTTAGGCTCTATACGAGCGAAAGCGGCGGAACCCCTTTATGGGAAGGGAGAATTGATAGTGTTGTTGTTCGTCAGGGGCTATTTTCGGTTGAGCTCGGAGGATTCCCGGATACGGTTGATTTTTCTCGTCAATACTGGCTTGAACTTGAAATAGCGGGGGAGAGATTTTCACCAAGAGAAAGGCTTGTTTCAGCGCCGTATAGTTTGCGTTCAGGGATGGTTGATAGAGCGGTGCAAGGTGTTAGGCGGCGTGAGGGAACGATATCTCATACGGGCACGCTCATACTGAGTGCAAGGGATGGGGTCTCAATTGAAGAGGAGGACGACTCGATTTTCGTTTTCTTCGGAATCTCCGGTGCGCCGACAGCACCCGATTTCAAGCTTGACATAAATCAGGCATCTGTATCGGTTTATCGAGGGAGC
>JBAMLU010000033.1:6004-7795 GCA_039793385.1 bacterium | reverse complement strand
GCGGATATGTATATACTTATTATGTCAGTTCTGTCTCGGAGCCGATTCTTTCTGGGCAATGCTTTCTTTCTGGGCATCCGTTTCGTGTGGTGGTGAAAGATGCGGTGGCTTATGTTGCTACAGTGGATAATGGTATTAGACTGGTTTCGCTTTTGTCACCATCAGCTCCGACTGAATTTTCAAGTATACTTGATGGAGTGCCAATTAGTTCTCTACTCATAAGTGGGAATTTGCTCTTCGTTGGCGGTGAGGGGTTTTTGCGCATTTACAATGTTTATAATCCAGTTTCGCCAGTTCTTGTTTCAAGCCTCGAGCTCGAATGTCTGCCCCTTTCTATGGCTTATAGATCAAACTTTTTATACCTATGCTCAATTTGTGCAGATTCCTCATTTTTAATTCAGTGTATCAATGTTTCAAGCCCGGATACGCCTTTTGTGAGTTCTTTTGTCGCTGTTGAGCAAAGACCTGTCGATGTTAAAGTTAATAGTGGTTATCTATTTGCAATCACAGAAAAATCGCTTTATATTTTCTCGCTCTCCCATCCTGATGAATTGAGTTTCGTTAATGAACTTAAAACATTCGAATTCAGTTCAAAATCGTGGGTTAAAGATGGATATATATTCCTTGGTTATAGTGATGGTTTGATTAAAGCGCTTAATGCTCAATTACCATCAAACATTTATACAGCCAGTGAAACGATGATTGATACAGCTACAATTAGTGCTATTTTCTATGACGACCTTTTATATTTAACCACAGAAAATGGGAATCTCTTTACACTTGATATATCCTCACTATGGTCAGTTATAGTTATAGACTCGATTTATCTTTCACCGCCGCTATACAGCCTTAAACGAGCGGGTTCTAACCTATTTGTTGCGGGAGGAGATAAAGGAATTTATGTTTTGAGCCTTGCAAACCCGGAACATCCAGCAATAATAGACACGATACATACACCAGACTCTGTTTTTGCTATTGCATCTCGTGACTCAATCCTTCTTGCAGCTTGTGGTGCAAATGGATTGATTATCTACAATATCCGTGATCTATCTGATCCTGAGCTTTTAGCATCCCTGCCAGGTGACGGTTATTCCTTTGAAATCGAACTATATTCGAGTTACGCTTTTATTGGTGTCAGGGATTATGGAATTAAGGTAGTTGATATATCCATTCCAACTGCTCCATATGAGATATCACGGTATCTGCATGAAATTTCGAATTTTGTGTTCTCTCTGTTTTATCCGCTCCTTTATATAGGCGATTCAACCGGGAAACTGATTTGCTTAGATATATCTGATCCAACAAGGATGCGACCTGTGGGTGAATACGATTTCGGTTCGCCAATCTTACATTTGACATCAGATTCAAATTTTTGTTATGTTAATGTTTACAAAAGCGGCGTTAGTGTGATGAAATTTACCGGGTCTGTTGCACCAACAACATTTTCTATTAGATTTTCCCGTGGCTGGAATATGATTTCGCTACCTGTTAATGCGCATGTTGCTGTTCGTGATAGTTTCGCTTTTATAACCACGCCCGTTTACACATATGATAACACAAGCAGGCGTTATGTTGTTATCGATACCCTTTATCCCGGTAAGGGGTATTGGTTCTTGTCTTTTGTTGATACTGTGAGATCTATCGGTGGACTTCCTCTTAATAGTTATACGATTGAGATTAATCCCGGTTGGAATATGGTCGGTGCGCTTGGAATAAATCTCCCCGTTTCTGTTTATACAGAGAATTCCTTTGTAATTCCACCCGTTTACTCTTTCAGCGGTGGAAGATATA
>JBAMLU010000033.1:0-5994 GCA_039793385.1 bacterium | reverse complement strand
CAGATTCGCTTGAAACGGGCAAATCTTATTGGGTTTTGTCGCGTGAACGAGCTACTATTGAAATATCATCTGGAAAGTAGATGGCTCGAGGGCGGAATTTCAATTTGATTGTGGGTTTTATAGTTGCTTTTGTTTTTCTTTTTGCTCTTTTGCCTCTTTATTTTCTGGGTATACAGGCAAGCAAGAGAAGTAAAAGGGCGTCAACAATTGTAAAGGAGCGTTTCGCGAGCTATTTAGATTCGCTTCATTATTACTCCATTCAGCTTATTAACGATGGCGATAACAATGACCTTGATGATACAATTATGCCCGACCACTCAAAGGTTCTGGAGCTTGGCGGGCGCTCATTTAATATTTTCTGGAATATCGCAGAAAACAAGCCAACTTATAATATGAAATCAATAAAGATATTTGTTTTCCCAGTAGGCGGTGGGAAAAAGGACACGATTACAGTGGTCAAGCAAAAACCATCAGAATGAGCTTTTCGTTGGTAATATTTTAGATGAACTTCACAAAATATCGAAAAAATTTTTTTGGAACCTCAGATGATAAGATGGCGAAAATCCCCATAGATACTTGATTTTCTCGATTTTGGGCGAATAAAAAATTTTTTGATGTTGTTAAAAAACCTATTGACAACAAATACAAAAAGAATAATATCTCATTTCAAAGAAGGTGAAAAATGAAAAGTGAAAATGGAGGAGGCAAGGTGAAAGGGGAAAGAGAAGAGAAACCACCGTCTAAACCTCCGGGTAGAGCATTGAGAATCCTGGAGGTATTAGGAGGGAGCATTTCCGATTGGTATAATTGGAGGTGGCAAATCAGGCACCTCATAAGGGAACCTGAGCTAATAGCGGAGATACTTTTACTTCCGCCGGAGAAATTAGCGGAACTAAAGGAGGTTTCGGCACGCTATCCGATACTTGTATCGCCGTATTATCTTTCGCTAATCGACCCCGAGGATAATGATGACCCGATAATGAGGCAGGCTATACCCGTTATCGACGAGATTTTGGACAAAAGCGGTATGCATGACCCACTCGAGGAAGAGAAGGATATGCCTGTTGCTGGACTAACACATCGATATCCAGACAGGGTTCTTCTTGTACTTACAAATATCTGCCCTACATATTGTAGATTTTGCACCCGCAAAAGGATACTGGGCAAAGCTGGTAAAGTAGCATTACATCGCCATTTTGCTTCTGCACTGGAATACATACGGGAGCACAAGGAGATACATGATGTTGTTCTTTCGGGTGGTGACCCACTAACGCTCCCGAATGCGATTTTAAGGCGTGTGATAATGGAGATAAGCAGGCTTGAGAATGTTGATATTATAAGGCTTGGAACTCGAGCCCCGGTAACATTACCCATGCGTTTCTTCGATGATGAATTGCTTCATATACTTGAGGATAACCCAAAACTCTGGATTAATACCCATTTTAACCATCCGAACGAATTCACACCTATTGCCGAGCGAGCAATAAGAAATATAATGCGGACTGGTGTTCCTGTTAATAATCAGACTGTTCTTTTGAAAGGGGTGAATGATGATCTTGGAACGATGCGACGGCTTATGCGTTTGCTTTTGAGGAATCGCGTTCGTCCGTATTATCTTTTCCACTGCGACCCGACTGAGGGTGTATCTCATTTCAGAACGAGCTTGTTTAAAGGGCTTGAGCTCATTGAAGGTCTTCGTGGTCATATATCGGGGCTTGGAGTGCCCACTTATGTTGTTGATGCCCCCAGTGGCGGTGGAAAAATCCCCATTATGCCTAATTATATCCTCTCGGCTTCTGATGATGCTGTTATTCTCAGAAACTATGAGGGGATGATAATTAAGTATTATCCTGAGGGAAAGAGGGATAAAACGGATAAAAAGGTCGAGACCACCGGAGTATCCGAGCTTCTTGAAAGCGATAAAGCCGTTATAACCCCACAATCTGAGAGGCTAAAGAGGCGTGAAAAGTTAGAAGAATCTGGTAGGGAAGATGAAAGTAGGTTTGGCTTACAATCTTAAGCACGAGCTCGCGAACAACCCCGATTTACCTGATGATATAAACGAGGAATTTGATTGTGAAGAGACTGTTGAGGCAATTGAGAGGGTGCTTAATTTTGCTGGGTATGAGGTTTTTCGACTTGGGGCAGGCAAGGATTTTGTGGAGCTCCTGTTGAGAAATGTGCCTGATATCGTGTTTAATATTGCTGAGGGGTTTGGAAGTCGGTCTCGTGAGGCTCATATTCCTGCGATACTGGAATTCTACGGGATTCCTTTCACAGGCAGTGACCCACTTGTTCTTTCGCTCACCCTTGAAAAAGCCCTGACAAAGCGCATTGTATCCTCGCTTGGTGTTAAAACGCCCCAGTTTATGGTTATTAGAGATATAAAACAAAGCCTAAATGATTGCCCGCTTCCAGCTGTTGTTAAGCCCCTTTATGAAGGCTCATCAATGGGAATAAGGCTTGGCTCTAAAGTAGATACACCTGAAGAACTTGAAAAAAAAGTACGGCAGATTATACAAGCATATAAAGAACCAGTTCTTGTTGAGAAATTCCTGCCAGGCAGTGAATTCACTGTTGGTGTTTTGGGTGATGGGCGTGGACTTGAGCTTATCGGGGTAATGGAGATAGTGCCTAAAGGGATGAAGGTTTCGGAGTTTCTTTATTCGATTGAGGTTAAAAGGAACTGGCGGCAGATGGTTGAGTATGTCGTGAATCCGCACTGGTTCTCTGGTAGGATAAAAGATAGAATTAAAAGCGATGTCCTTAAGATTGCCGAAACGCTTGGGATTGTGGATTTTGCACGGTTCGATTTCAGATTTGATGAAAATGGCGAACCCAACTTCCTCGAGGTGAACCCTCTTCCTGGTCTAAATCCGATACAGTCGGATTTCCCTATGCTTGCTCGTGCCGTTGGAATAAACTATGACGAACTTATAATAAGAATAATTGAATCAGCCAGAAAGCGGTATGTGTTTGAGAATAGCGATAGCATACAGCAGGGTCTCAAAAAGAGCGTCGGTTGACAGAAAAAGCGTTGAGGTTGAGCGGGACGGTGTTGTTGACGCTTGCAAGAATCTCGGGTATGAGACGAGGGTTTTTCCTGTTGGAGCACATTTTGAGCTTAGAAGGTTAAAAAAGGAGATATTGGAGTACAAGCCCGATTGCATATTCAACCTTGTTGAGGAGCTTGACGAGCATCCGCAAGGGGAGTTCGTTTTCGCCTATTTTCTTGAGCGAATTGGAATCCCTTATACCGGTTGCAACCCTGAATCAATCTTCACAGGTCTTCACAAACACATAACGAAGATGATTTTGAGTTATTACGGTATACAAACACCGCCATTTGAACTTGTAAAATCACGCCCTAGTTCCCCGCCAAAATTTGGCTTTCCTGCAATATTGAAGCTCTGTTCACAGGATGGTAGCGTTGCGATGTCTCAAGAGAATATTGTATATTCGCTCGACGAGTATCAAAAGAGAAGCGAGCACCTTATTCACAATTATTCTTCACATTTGCTTGTTGAGAGATTTTTGCCAGGGCGCGAGTTTATTGTGGCAATTTTAGGTGATGATACCTTTGTTGTTGGCGAAATAGAGCATTTGCAGGGTTATAAGGTCGTTTGCTACAAATCTAAATGGGATGAGAGCTCGAGCGAATATATATATACACCAGTGCATTATCCCGCCAGAGTGAACGAAAACGAATACCAGGAGATTGTTGAACTCGGCAATTTAGCATTTAAAGCTATAGGTGGCTATGGTTATGGGCGTGTCGATATTCGAGAAGATGAAGACGGCAAAAAATATGTTCTTGAGGTAAATCCTAATCCGGATATATCTCCTCGCTCAGGCTTTAGTTTGGCACTCAATTCTATAGGGATTTCTTACGAGGAAGTCGTAGATAGGATTATAAAATTTGCTTTAAATCGAGTTTAAAGGAATTTTTTATGAAAATTAGAGGGGTTGAAAGAGAGGATGTTCCACAAATTCAAGATATTCTTTTAAGTTGTGGGAATTTCAGGCAATGTGAGATTGATATTGCGCTTGAGCTTGTGAGGATGAGATTATTGGGTTCGAAAGATTACATAGTTCGGGTTGCTGTTGATGATAGAAACAGGGTTTGGGGTTATGTCTGCTATGGGCTTGATTCGCTAACTGTTGGAACATATAATCTTTATTGGATAGCGGTTCACCCTGATGTTCAGGGTAAAGGTATTGGTAAATTCCTTATGGATTATGTCGAAAATGATGTGCGAGATATGGGCGGAAGATTAATCGTTATTGAGACATCATCAACTGAGAAATACGAAAAAACGAGGAAATTTTACGAGAAGATAGGATATAATTCAGTCGCGAGGATAAAGGATTATTACTTACCAGGCGATGATAAAATTATTTTTATAAAAGGGCTACAATAACAAGGCGGCTTCCGGATTCGAACCGGAGAATGGGAGTTTTGCAGACTCCTGCCTTACCACTTGGCTAAGCCGCCTATAAGCGGGAGACGGGACTCGAACCCGCGACGACTACCTTGGCAAGGTAGCGCTCTACCACCTGAGCTACTCCCGCATATCCAATAATAATCTATTATATAAAGCTTATTTGTCAATACCTTAGTTTAAATCGTTGACAATTTCTAAAACTGGGATTATACTATGTTAAGAGCCGTGCTAAGAGGGGAGCTGGTGGTGCCCTGAACCCGAAATCCACCTTATGCGGGTCTTAATTCCCCTTATGAGGTTCACCTGTTCATCTGACGGAGCATAAGTGGGTATTGAGGCTATGGGTCCAGCACGGCAAAGGATTCCTGAACCCCGCCAGGTCCGGAAGGAAGCAACGGTAGGGAAACTCCTTTGGGTGTTGCTGGGTTACCCATGCTGAGCTCATTTTTGCTTTTGTCAGGCGAATAAGGGAATCGAATAAGGGGTGCACGGCTCAGGTTTAAATCTAAAAGAAAGGGTATATATGAAAAATTCTTCCTCCATCCTTCTTAAACCAATAGTAATCCCACGAACCTTTACTATTCCATTCAAGATAATCCTATTTGCTTTTCTTACTGCTCTTGGTGCCTGGGTTTCTATAAGGCTTCCTTTTACACCCGTACCAGTTACGCTTCAGACATTATTTGTTCTTTTGTCGGGAGCAAGCCTTGGTCCCATATATGGTTCGCTATCACAATTTACATATGTTTTGCTTGGGGTTTCGGGGTTGCCGCTTTTCGCCGGAGTATCATCGGGGATATCGGTTTTGCTTGGTCCAACAGGAGGGTATCTTCTTGGATTTACAATCGCTCCACTCCTCACAGGGCTTATTTGCAAGAAAAAAACCTCTTTTGCGCTTTTTCTATCTCTTGTTGCAGGTGAAATTCCGATATTCTTTTTGGGGGTTTCGTTTCTTATGTTGCGCCTGGGAGTATCAATAGTTACCGGATTGAATTTGGGTTTTTTCCCGTTTATTCCGGGGGAGATTTTGAAAGTTGGGCTTGCGTATAGTTTGTTAAAGGCGGGAGTTTTTATTGTTGGAAGAGTAAGATGAGCTACATTGTTCTTGCGAGGAAATATCGTCCGCAGAGGTTTGAGGAACTTGTTGGGCAGGAGAATATTGCGAGAACGCTGCAGAATGCTATAGCAATGGGAAAGATTGCTCATGCTTATTTGTTTTCTGGTCCCCGCGGTGTAGGAAAGACCTCAACAGCAAGGCTTATGGCTAAAGCATTGAATTGTGTTAACGGTCCTACGCCAGAACCTTGCAATGCTTGTCATTTCTGCAGGGAGATAACTGAGGGTAGTTCGCCTGATGTTCTTGAAATAGACGGCGCCTCAAATAGAGGAATTGATGATATTCGCTCCCTTCAGGAGAGAATCCAGTATCTTCCGCAATCTCACTACAGGGTGATAATAATTGATGAGGTTCATATGCTCACGAAAGATGCGTTCAATGCTCTCTTGAAAATACTTGAGGAACCGCCAAAGCATATCGTTTTTGTCCTTG
>JBAMLU010000032.1:0-8305 GCA_039793385.1 bacterium | reverse complement strand
GGGTTCGCGAGGTTTATAGGATTTAATTGAGTTCCATTCATCGATAAGTGATTCGAAGGGGTCTTTTTCTATATTATAAATGTGAATAGGACCAAAAGAGGCTTGATAAATAAGTTTATAAAGGTCAACGAATTCTGCCTTGTTGTGCAAAAATAGCTCGTAAAACAATATATCGTCAAGTTTCATCGAAAAGAGATTGTGATTTGGTAATTTTGTAGCCGAGATGCTTATAAGCGAGTGGGGTTGCTATTCTTCCTCTTGAGGTTCGCTGAATTAACCCCATTTGGATGAGGAAAGGCTCGTAAAGTTCCTCTATTGTGCCTTCATCC
Source organism: bacterium (assembly GCA_039793385.1). Taxonomy (GTDB): domain Bacteria; phylum UBP14; class UBA6098; order JBAMLU01; family JBAMLU01; genus JBAMLU01. The sequence goes on along the minus strand of JBAMLU010000032.1, from coordinate 7,976 downwards.
TCGCTAAGCGAAACGGCGAGAGTATTGAGTCCTACAGGTCCTCCATGAAATTTTTCGATGATTGTTTGAAGTAGGCGCTTGTCCATTAAATCAAGCCCGAGCTCGTCAACCTCGAACATCTGAAGAGCCTCACGAACACAACGAACATCTATCCTTCCACCGTATCTTATATCAGCGAAATCCCTTATCCTTCGCAGGAGTCTATTTGCGACCCTTGGCGTACCTCGAGCACGCCTCGCTATTTCCATAGCGGCATCAGTTTCAATTTCAACCCTCATTATCCTTGATGATCGTATAACTATTTCGTATAATTCATCGTGGGGATAGTAATCGAGATGCTCGATAATCCCGAACCTTGAACGGAGGGGGGAGCCAACAAGCCCGGCACGAGTAGTTGAACCGATAAGGGTGAACCTGCTAAGATTAAGCCTCAAACTTCTTGCACCTGCACCACGCTCGATTATTATGTCAAGTTTGAAATCCTCCATCGCAGGATAAAGATATTCCTCAACAACACGGGAAAGCCTGTGGATTTCATCGATGAAAAGGAGCTCTTTCTCTTTGAGATTTGTGAGTATTCCGGCTAAGTCCCCTGCCCTTTCAAGGGTTGGTCCTGTAGTTGTAACTATACGAGCACCAAGCTCATTAGCAATTATGTGTGCGAGCGTTGTTTTTCCAAGCCCAGGTGGTCCATAGAGCAAGATGTGGTCTAAAGGTTCACCCCTTCTTCTCGCAGCCTCAATGAATATCGAGAGCTTATCTTTTAATCTGCTTTGCCCGATAAATTCAGAAAGCGTTTTTGGTCTAATATCCTCTTCAAAAGAAATCTCGTCAGGTTGCCTGACAGGTTTGAGTATGTCGTTCTTTTTCATTATCTGTGCTATTTTCTTGAGATTATAGGTAAAGCCTTGCGTAGAATTTCCTCAAGGGAAAGGTTTGGTTCACTTTTAAGGATGTTCTCGAGCACAGCCTTAGATTCGCTCCGTTTATATCCAAGCGAGACCATAGCCGAAAGCGCATCATTAAGAACCGAATAATCTATTTCATAACCTATTATTTTGAATCTGTCAACTTTTTCTTTTAGCTCGTTGATCAATCTTTCTGCCCGTTTTTTCCCGAGTGATGGTACTTTTGAGAAAGGTTCTAAGGCGGAAGACCTAATTGCAGATACAAACTCACCTATAGATAGGTTTGAAAGGATTGATAATGCAAGCTTATTGCCAATTCCTGGCACAGTTGTAATCTGTTTAAAAATCTCCCTTTCGAGCTCGTTATGGAATCCGTAAATCTCGGCGCCGCTATCCTTTATTGAAAAATCGACAAAAATTTTCACCCTTGAACCGGGTTCTGGAAGTGTTTCAAATGTGTGAGATGAAATGTAGATATAAAATCCTATACCACCACAATCAACAACCGCATAACTTGGTGATTTCTCTATTAATGTTCCAGATATGTAATCTATCATATCCTCTTTCTGAGGGCTGAACATAATGCTGTTGCAATAGCATCAGAGAAATCCAATTCCTCTGGTCTTCTTATATTAAGTAGCGACGAAACCATAAAAGCCACCCTTTCCTTTGATGCTTTACCATCACCTGTTATAGCAAGCTTTATCTCCCTTGGTGAATATTCCTCAACTTCAATAGATTCCTCGCCTGCCGCAACAATCACTGATGCCCGTACCTCAGCAAGTCTAATAAGCGTCTTCACATTATTACCATAAAATGATTCCTCAATCACAACCACATCCGGATCGAACTTTTTTAACAATTGTCTGGTAAAATTGTAAAGTTCTTTAAGCCGATCATTTCTTCCTGTGGAGTTTACTTCCACCGTCCCACCATCAACAAGGTAAATTTTATCCTTTTCAACATCGATAATGCCAAATCCCAATCTCTTTGTTCCCGGATCAATCCCGAGTATTCTTTTCATATCTGGGCTTTCTTAAAAAATATCTCTTCAACAATGTGCGCTACTCCATCCTCGTCATTTGTAAATGGAGATACGATATGGGCAATTTCTTTAAGTTGTGGTGCACCATTAGCGAGGGTTGCACAAAATCCTGCCTCATTAAAAAGGGTGATATCATTGGTCCAGTCGCCTATAGCGAGAATCTCTTTCTTTTTTAACCCAAGTTTTTCACGCAGATACCTGAGCCCGCTTCCCTTTGATACACCCTTTGCCCTTATCTCAAGATAACTAAGTGGATGATACCTCAATGATGGGAATATATCGTAGCTAAATCCGTTCGCTGTGTCAAAGCCAACGCATTCTATTATCTTTTGAAGAGCGCTTGTTTCTCCTATAGCGAAAAAACATAAATAATGCTCACCATCTCCCGGGTATTCCACAACCGGCTGCGCAAACCAATCATGCATCGAGCCGAGCGCCACATCAGTATAACGGCTCAAATAAACCTTATCCGTTGTTATTGCAAGCGCAGAACCTTCATATCCCCATAAAATATCCTTTACCCTTTTCCCAAGTTCATTATCAATATGCCAAAATCGGATTGGTTTCCCATTACTGTGATCAACTATTTCAACCCCATTTAGCGCAATCACAGGTGCATTTACACAAATATCTTCAATATATCTTTTCGCCTTCTCAAACATCCTTCCGGTAGCAATAGTTATTTTCAGGTTGAAGGTGTCAAGAAGTTTTTGGATTAAGCGTTTGAGCCTTGGAGAGACAGTTAAATCTGATTTTAATGTGGTTCCATCAAGGTCAAGAACAAGGAGTTTAAATTCCATTTTACCTTAATATTATTGATTTTTCAGTGTTTCAAGCAGGGCGTCATCCATCTCGAAATTTGAGTATACATTTTTGACATCATCGTGGTCGTCGAGTGCTTCTAAAAGTTTCAGCAGTGTCTCAGCCTTTTTACCTTCAACCTTGACCGTAGACTGCGGCATAGCCTGAACCTGCGCCGATTCATACTTAATCCCAGCCTCATCAAACCTCGCACGAACATGTTCGAGGTCGCTTTGTGATGTTATCACCTGATATATATTCTCCTCCACCTTGACATCATCAGCCCCGGCATCAAGTGCAACCTGAAGAATATAATCCTCATCAGGGTAATTTTCGCGTGGGATGGTAATCACACCCTTCCAGTCGAACATCCATCCCACACATCCTGTTTCGCCGAGGTTCCCGTTGAAACGAGAGAATATGTGCCTTAGTTCCGCTACCGTTCTATTCTTGTTATCGGTGAGTGTCTCAACGATTATCGCCACTCCCGAAGGACCATATCCCTCATATCTGACCTCTTCATATGTTGTACCCGGGATCTCGCCTGTGCCTTTTTTGATTGCTCTCTCGATGTTTTCGCGGGGCATATTGGCATTCTTAGCCGCCGATATCGCCGCACGAAGACGAGGATTCTTCTCGGGGTCGCCACCACCCATTTTCGCTGCAACCGTTATCTCACGGATAATCTTCGTAAATAATTGCCCCCGCTTGGCATCATTCTTGCTCTTCTCATGTTTTATTGATGCCCATTTCGAGTGCCCACTCATATTTTACCTCCTTTCACAATAATATTATAACGATTTCCAAAAAAGTCGCAATAAAAAATATTTTTAAAGCGTGCAAATTTTTTGCTTAAATTTTATCAATCAAAAAAATTTTTTAAAAATACCCTTCACGAAAAACATAAACTTCCGATATTTATTTCCGTTAAATATAATGTGTTACCAAAATAATCGATAGACTATCATGCTTTTAAAAATTGAAAAAAAAACTTGACTTTTTATATCACATAGATAATCTTTAACAATAAAGACATATAAGAACATGTTAACAAGAAGAGGAGGAAAAATGTTAATAACAAAGGCGAAAGCGGCAAGATTAGCGCTTATTATCATTACCTTTTTATTTTTAGGTGCAGTTCCACTTATACTTAATTATCAGGGGAAATTAACGACACCAACTGGATTAGCAATAACAGATACATTATCTATGACATTTTGGTTATACGATACCGCCACAGGTGGGACACCTATATGGCACGAGGTTCATGATACGGTTGTTGTATCGCAAGGGCTTTTTTCTGTGATACTTGGTGAGCGGACGCCATTAAATACCTTGCAGTTTAACAAGCAATATTGGCTTGAGGTTCAGATAGGCTCGGAGACGGTTTTGCCAAGGGAAAGACTAACATCAATGCCATATGCTATAAGGGCGAACTACGCTGAGGTTGCAGGTGAGGCTATAACATCACCTGCAAGATTTATCCCGGAATATCCACAAGCAAGCCTTTATCCTCCGGATACTTTAAACGCTAAAGTTTATATCACAAGCGGATACGACCCAGCAACAAGAAGAAACTATTATCATATGGATGGTCTTTCTGGGTCCGACCAGGCTTTTAATATATCATTCATATGGGCACCACCTCGAGGATTTACATCAGCAGATTCATTGCGCCTATTCTACATAACGAGTAACTCCGATACCACAGTTTCATCAGTGAAACTTTGCCTCATCGATTCCTCGGGCGACACGCTTTATAACGGGAGAAGATTTTCATCAACAAGTTGGTCCAGCATCCCCGTCTCAACTCTTACAGGGCTTTCAGGCGGCGAGAATCTTGTCTCAATAATAACGCTCACCGCTGACAATGGCTCATGGGTCAGGCTCGGTGAGCTCGAAATATACTTCAGATAAAACTTAAACCAAACTTCATGCGCAGGCTAACAAAAATACATCATCTTATTCACAGGCTAAAGCCTGTGGCTACTCTGCTTCTCATTACCCCATCCATCCTCTGGGGTAAGGAACTTAACCCTTCTGAGGAGCTAAATAACAATTGCTCATCATATATTATCGTTATTGAATTCGATTTCAATTCTGAAAGTAGTAGTAATGCTTGTGGTGCTTTCGCTTTATTCGATTTCCTCACATTCTATGAACCTGAGTTAAAACTCAAGCCGGAAAAGATTATCGGCAAACTCTCGTTCTCTGACCAAACCCCCGATTATCATTCAAAAAATAAATATAATGGAAAAGAATACATCAAAACTAAAGCAAAAACATATTCTCCATATAAATTAAACGAACCACTCCCCGTGATAACCTGCAAATCGGGTTTTATTATTAAAAGTGGTTGCATCGGTTGGCTTTTTGATTCAAGAGAGCGTATCCCTGCCATTGAAAGGGAAATCTTATGCTGGATGTATAGTAGGAACCAATTTTCACCTCGTGCCCCACCCAATTCCAAAAGAATATCAGCCAACCATCTTTATTCTGTTAACCTTTGCTCAGTTCTTTAAAACTTAAAAACCTTAAATAAAAAGCGTGGAGGAGATAAAAATGAAACGCTTAATATGGATAATAGCAAGTATAATGGTGGTGGCGGGGATTCTCGCCGTGTCAACAATAACATATAGAAGCTCTGCAACACTGCCAATGATAGGGCGTGCTATGATGCCGGATAGGTACAGCTATCCCAACTACTATGCAGTTGCCCTCGGAAACAAAATAAGGATATACAACCTCACCGATAGGCTTAACCCAACATTGGTTCGCGAAGATGAATACCCACAAGCTGTTGGTCCAATATCTGATATCTGGACATATACCGCCTGGGATGGGCTTCAGTTGAGCGGGAAATTCTGGAGCGGGAATTACAATTATTATATAATTATGGGTTATATAATGGGTGGGTCCGGTCTTTGGACCTGGGGCAATTCTGCTTACTACATTCCGAACGGGTTTGAAAGCTCAGGCAGGACAACAGGTAATGTTTATGGTATGGCGACAAGCCGATATCGGTCAGGCCAGAACGAGTCTTACTGGTGGGTAGCAATGCACGACTCATCAAACGGATACTGTTATGTTTTATGCTATAACCCCAACGCTTCCAGTTACTACTATGTCTCTGCCCGTGGTTTGCCGTTTCCTGGCAGCTCATCAGAGTGCCAGATAAATAGCTACCACAAGCCATACCCGACGGATATGTGCCAGAACGAAGCTAACTGGTGGGGTCCTGTTTACATCTGCGGTTTTTATAATAACTCAACTACTGCCGATACTGGCTGGGTAAGAGGATATACCTGCTATAATGGGAGCAACACATATTCCATCGATTATTATGGCAGTCTCATCACTATAATTGGCGGAAAGGCGTGGGGGATAAAGAGGTATCAGCGCGGTGCTGATGGTCGTCTATACCTTTTTGTTGCGGCTGGGAAGAAGGGGCTCCAGATATACATGATAACAGGCGAACCTCAAAACAGCAACCCCAGTTACAACACCTCCCCATCAGGGAGCTGGGCACCGATAGATGAGACAGCGCTTGATGCTCGTGATGTCTATGTTGGGAGCGATTACTTCGCATTCCTCGCCAACTGGGGTACAACCGACAGCCAGCCACTTGTATACGCACTCGATATATCAAACTTAAGCAGCATTACAAAGATTGCTCAGGCTAACGGTAAGTATGGCAGGAAGATCTGGGTAGATATGGATAGGTGGATAACGGTTCTCTCCGACCAGTTTGTGCCACCATCACCGTAACGAATGTGTGAGAACCCGGGGGTAGGTGAACTCACACCTACCCCCTTTAAAAAAGGATAAGTTAATGCTTATAGAAAGGGCTGGCATATGAAAAGGAAAGCGTTTCTGGTGAGCATTTTGTTTTTATTCCTTTTAATTTTATTAAATATTATGAAAACAGAGACATTAGCATTGAGCCCATTAACGATATATCCTACATTTTACACGCAACCTGATAGTGCGGCGCCATATTATGTTGACTATACAAGGCGTATTGGTACATACTCAACAGCCTGGGGTTGGGGAAGCGGACCACATCTTCTTGAGGTAAGGGACACGCTCTGGTTACGCCCCGATTCGCTTCATTTTGCAAGGTTCCTTTACTGGCGCGGTGGGAACTCCGTTTCCGACACAACCCAGGTAAATAACCCTCAATGGTCGGTAAACCCGCCAGATAACACTTACCCATGGTACAAAGCCTATTTCACATATCTTGATGCAACAAGGCATATTATAGGAACAAACTCAGCGGGAAGAGTATTTTCAATAGATGATTCAACATTTACATCAACAAGGGTAAAATATTTTGTAAAAGGCACAACACATAACATATTGACGCATTCAGTGCAGGCAAACGCGGATAGTTCTTACCTTTATTATTTCGATAGATGGGTTGTAGGAACAACAGATAGTACAGACACATTTATAACGATAAGAGCGGATTCGAGTTTCAATTGTCAAGCGATGTTCGATTCTGTTGCGCTTTATACGCACACAATAAGCACAACATTGAGGAATTTCAGGGTAATCGTTGATGGAGACACTGTTAATACTCCTATAACATATAGATGGGTAAGTGGGTCATCACACACACTTGAAGCGCAGGATTCAATTATAAGTGAAGATGGGCGGATAATATTTCGGTTTGTGTGTTGGACGACAAGCGAAGGGGACACATTCTGGAACACAAGCATAACTGTTGCACCGACAGCAACGGTCGATTATCAGGTGGTATACTATAGTGATTATTTAGGGGCACTACCGTCTGTAGTTGTTTATGAATTCTCGCCGGATATACAGACACCAAGATTAATCGAGTTTGAATTATTGCAAAGGGCTTATGAGGTTACAATAAGAACATTCGGCGCGGACCGACCATACTGGGTTGATTATCAGGGACCATTCTACGGAGAAAATAGCTTTCTATGGGATAGGGGCACAAATCACAGGCTTGAGGCGCAGTCGTTCGTGCCGTGTGAGGATAGTACAATTTGCTTTATAAGATTTCTCTATTGGATAAAAGGCGGAAGAGATACAGCAACTACACCTGTATGGATAACTTACGCCTCTGAGACCACATATATTGACGCATATTTTGAGGTTGTTCCAACATATCATTATACGATAAGATCGGACCCATCGGGCAGGCGAATTTATGTTGATGGCGTTGCATACTCTACCACCGTTGACAGATT
>JBAMLU010000031.1:0-8413 GCA_039793385.1 bacterium | reverse complement strand
CTTGTAGAATCGGTAACCCTCACGAAGAAATCATCTGAAAAATAGCTATCACAAGCAGCGGGCGGAAAGTAGATAGGCGGTGAATTCAGGATATTCCTATAATCGTAATGACCATCACCAACAAGAATAACATACTTTAGATTTGGCTCTGACCAGAAATTATACGCATAATAGATGAAATCTCTCACTGCAACAGGATTATATATTCCGAATCCGAATTGGTTCATTATCTCGCTAAGCTTGACTACACGAACAATCATTGAATCGTGTTCTGTGTGGAACTGAGCAAGCCTTGATGGGTCAAGTTCATCTGCTGTAAGAATAAGCATCTCCGCTGAATTGCCAGTATCCCTTAACGAGTTCATTCTAAAAATCTCAATTGAAACAGGCACTTTTAGAGCCTGTTGTGTAAGAGCTATGTAAATCCTCTTTTGTATCCCTATAGAATCTATAAAGAAATACTCACCCGACCCGATACTACCAGGTTGGGTCGAAAAGCTCCTAACATTTTCGGGGTCTGTTATATCATATACTTTAGGCTGTGATGAAAAATTTCTTATATTATACCTGTATTTTCCAGGGGTCTCGGGAGAGAAAAATAGAAGTTCGTTATTGTCAGCGTTTAACGCCCTTTTATATTTGACCTCAAACCAATCGAGAATATTCTCGCCAGCATAAGCAATAGTTATATCAGCGCGTGTATTGAGTGAGTTTATGCTAAATCCATCAATGCCTGCCAAATAAGAAGCCCTTACGCTATCAACGAGAACATAGCTGCAGGAAGGTTTAACGAAAACATAAGCTGTTTCACCGGGAACCACAAATGGGTCAAAGAAGAAAAATTTCCGCGATGAAAATCTGTCCCATGCCCAGTTTATTCCGCCCTGCCATAGAAGGTCAGCCTCAAAATGCCTCTTGAAATAAGTCGATCGAATTTCAACCGCATTATCGTCAGGATAATTGACCTCAAAAATCCTTTTCCCATCGATATTGCCATTCAAGCTCAGCCATAGAGAATATGATTTTGTGTATGGGTGAATGAAATAGTTGATTTTTCCATCGCTTCTTATTCTCCAGCCAGATGGTCCACGGGCATAAAAGAGAATATAGTCGTTCCTATCGAATCGCATATCATCAAGACCATAAGTTTCAATGGGAATTTCAACCATATTGGGCATTGAGTCTGTTGGCAGCTGGGTTTTAATGGTATCGTTAATAAACTCAAAAAGCCTTAGCTTTCTCGGGTTTATCTCGCTTATGTTCATGCCTCTTCTCTCGAGGTCTGTGCCGGTGAGCTTATAAATGCCCTCACTTTCTATCTTAATCCTTACCCATTCGTTCGTCTCGCCAAATATGTCACCCTTTGAAACCCTCGCTATCCTTTTCCTACGCCACATCTTGCCCTTTTCATAGTTCATAACATTAGCACCTAAAACAGCCTCATACCCTTTCTCGTCAATATAACCACCTTTACCACGGACCTCACCAAATATGATATTAATGCTCAATTTCCGCGCCATAATCGCCCTTTTCATCAAAGGATTATACCTTATTGGATAAACCGCAACTGTTGCTATTCTCTGGCTCCTGAAATATCCGATATACTCAAGCTTAACAAACTCATCCGGAAAATAGCGCGAAATCCCATAGATTTGCGGATTCTCAACATATATTCGTTCGTAATCCTCTCGCCTTTCATCCTTATAATAAATGGATTCCGCAGGTGGAATATAAATTCCATCATAAGAAACGGAATCCAGAACAATATAAATAACGCGCGGCATGCCATAAGGAGGAATTGCTAAAGTGAATGTTTTCACAGGTAGATTTGGATACCCGGGCTTTCCAAGCTTAAAATGGTCATCAAATTCCAACCTTATGATGGAATCGGTTAATGATTTTGCCGATGAATAGTCGAGCGAAAAAGAAAATCTATCTTCACCAGAATGTTCGATCTTTAATTCAAAAGAAAAAAGTCTCACAAATACTATAAAGTTACTTAGCAATATCCAGTATAAAATTCCGGGGTTTTTCATATTCACTTTCATTTATATATATTTTAAACAAAACATTCACAAACCCCGGTATTAGAATAATAAGCAGCACTGAAAGCAATGTCAATAGAAAATTTTATGACTTATATTGACCTATTTTGAAAAAAGGATTATATTAGTTTTATGATACTCGAGAAACTTCTGCGCAAGATATTTGGCACGAGTTCTGAGAGGGAGATAAAGCGTATAAAGCCTATTGTAGATAAGATAAATGAATATTATGAGCAATATCATAACCTTACTGATGCGGAGCTTAGAGCCAAGACCGATGAATTTCGGAGGAGAATAAAGGAAAGGACATCCCCGATTGAATCACGAATATCATCACTAACTGATGCGTTGAAAACCGAACTTGCACCGGGCGAAAGCGAGAGGATTTACGATGAGCGAAAAGAACTTGAGGAGGAACTATTCAAGATGGAGCAGGAAATATTATGGGAACTTCTTCCAGAGGCTTATGCTGCGGTTAAGGAGAGCTGCAGAAGGTTGAAAATCCTTTCAGATAATGGTGAGGCGATAAAGGTTGTGGGTATTCCGACAAAATGGGATATGATTCCGTTCGACTGTCAGTTAATGGGCGCAATAGTGCTTCACGAGGGAAAGATAGCTGAGATGGCTACAGGAGAAGGGAAGACGCTTGTTGCGACGATGCCTCTTTATTTGAATGCGCTTCCAGGGCACGGGGTTCACCTTGTAACAGTGAACGATTACCTTGCACGGCGCGATAGCGAATGGATGGGTGCAATATATAAATTCCTCGGGCTCACAGTCGGATGCCTTCAAAACGATATGGGCAAGGAGGAGCGAAAAGCCCAATACAACGCAGATATAACCTATGGAACCAACAACGAATTCGGTTTCGATTACTTAAGGGATAATATGGCAATCTCTCGGGAGGACCAGGTTCAGCGGGGATTTTATTATGCGATAATCGATGAGGTTGACTCGGTTTTAATTGATGAGGCTCGGACACCGCTTATCATATCTGGTCCCGCAGGAACATCATACTCAGATATTTACAGGGAATTCAACACGAGGGTCAACTCGCTCGTTCAAAAACAAACCTCTCTCGTTAACCAGAAAATAGCTGAAGCCGAACAACTTTTGGCTAATGCTGGGGAAAATGAAGATAAAATAGGTGAACTTCTCCTACAAGCTAAGCGAGGCGCGCCGAAGAACAAAAAACTTATTAAGCTTATGCACGAGCCCGGCATAAAAAGGCTCATTGACCGCGTTGAACTTACATATATGCGTGACAAAAAACTTCACCTACTCGACAGCGACCTATTCTTCGTCATCGATGAGCATGAACACACAATAAACCTTACAGAAAAAGGTCGAAAACTTCTATCGCCAAACAATCCTGAGCTTTTCGTTTTGCCCGATATAACAGCGGAATTCAGCAGGATTGACGCTCATTCGACGCTTACGCTCACGGAGAAATTGGCACAAAAGGAAAGGATTCAGAAGACTTATTCTGAGCGCTCGGTGATGGTTCACGCTATAAGCCAGCTACTCAAAGCTTATTCGCTTTTCGAGCGTGATGTTGATTATATCGTGAGTGATGGCAAGGTAATAATCGTTGATGAATTTACGGGAAGGCTTATGCCGGGAAGAAGATACTCCGATGGTCTTCACCAGGCACTTGAGGCTAAAGAAGGTGTTAGAATAGAACACGAGACCCAGACATTCGCAACAATAACATTACAAAACTATTTCAGGATGTACAAGAAGCTCGCTGGGATGACTGGAACCGCAATAACTGAGGCGAACGAATTCTACGAGATATACAAGCTTGAGGTTGTATCAATCCCAACGAACAAACCAGTGCGAAGAATAGATTATGATGATCAGATCTATCGCACGCGGAGAGAAAAATACAACGCAGTTATTGAAGAGATAGAACAACTTCATAAGCAAAATATCCCTGTTCTTGTTGGAACAACATCAGTCGAGGCATCAGAAACACTTTCGAGGATGCTCAAGCGTAAGGGTATACCTCATTCAGTTCTCAACGCAAAACATCACCAGAAAGAAGCCGAAATAGTTGCTCTTGCAGGTCAACCCGGGGCTGTGACAATCGCAACAAATATGGCGGGAAGAGGAACAGATATTAAACTTGGCAAGGGTGTTGTTAAATGCGACGAGTGTTTGATAAAGTATGATGGCAATCGAGAACTGGCTCCAGAGGAAAAGAAGAAAGCTCGGGAATGCATAAAGAATATGCCTTGCGGACTGCACATAATAGGCACAGAGCGCCATGAGGCACGGAGAATTGATTTACAGCTTCGAGGAAGAGCCGGTCGTCAGGGTGACCCGGGAGCAAGCAAATTCTACCTCTCGCTTGAGGATGATCTTATGAGGCTATTCGGCTCCACAAGAATCGCTTCTATTATGGACAGAATGGGAGGGCTTAAAGAGGGGGAGGTAATAAAACATCCGCTCATTACTCGCGCTATCGCTCAGGCACAGAAAAGGGTCGAGGCACAGAATTTCGCAATCCGAAAACACCTCCTCGAATATGACGATGTTATGAACAAGCAACGAGAGGTCATCTATTCACGAAGACAACGAATCCTTGAAGGCGAAAACCTGCTTGACGAATACCTTTATATGATAGATGACATTGTCGATAAAATCACTCAAAATGTATTTATTAAGGGTACTATACCTGAAGAATGGAACTGGAACATCGGGGTTTCCGATTTTAGAAAATATTTCTCAAGAACACCGTTAATAACCGACGAAGAAATAAAGAGGATTCGGAACCAGGATGAGCTTTTCGAGCTCTTTAAAAGAGAGGCTATTCAGGCATTTGAGGAGAAAAAAGCGAGGCTTGGCAAAGAACTAACCGAGAAAATCGAAAGGTTCATTCTTCTTGCCACGATCGACGAATGCTGGAAAGAACATTTGTACATACTTGATGGTATCCGCGAGGGCTCACGGCTTCAAGCATATGGGCAAAAAGACCCTCTTGTTGAATACAAGAGGGAAGCATTTAATGCCTTTATGGAACTGCTTGATAAGATAAATGGCTTAACAATAGAGAGATTTTTCAGGACTGAGATAGTAGAGGAGAGAAGACCGGGGCTTCGTGCACCGTTGAAGGTTGTGCACACATCTGTTTCTGCATATGACATGCAAAGGGAAACCATCTCTTCGGGTGCAAGACAAAATCCACCCACAGGCACAAAACAAGCCCCTATACGGGTGCAAAAGGTCGGACGAAATGACCCCTGCCCCTGCGGAAGCGGGAAAAAATATAAACATTGTTGTGGTGCCCAAAAGAGATAATTTATGAGCATTTTTGACAAATGCTTCCAATATAGGGATGCCGATGAAGTTAGAAGAATGAATTTATATCCTTATTTCAGAGCGATCGCTACGGAACAGGATACCTTGGTTACGATTAATGGGAAGCGGGTCCTTATGCTCGGTTCAAACAGTTATATGGGATTAACAAACGACCCGCGAGTAAAAAAAGCTGCTGCTGATGCTGTTTTAAAGTATGGTTCAGGGTGTGCTGGAAGCCGTTTTCTCAACGGCACACTCACTATTCACGAGGAACTTGAACAGATGATTGCGAAATTCGTCGGTAAGGAAGCAGCGCTCATTTATACAACCGGATTTCAGGTAAATCTCGGCGTCATATCAACCCTCATCGGGCGAGGCGATTATGTTATCGTTGATAGGCTCGACCACGCATCGATTATTGATGGTACAAGATTAGCTTTCGGTAAGGTTATAAAATTTATCCATAATGACATGAATGACCTCGAAAGGGTCTTAAACTCCATCGAACCTGAAAGAAATAAGCTCATAATCGTTGATGGTATATTTAGTATGGAAGGCGATATAGCAGACCTTCCAGGAATAGTCGAGCTTTCAAGAAAATATAACGCCGAGATTATGGTCGATGATGCTCACTCGATTGGGGTTCTTGGTCCAATTGGCAATGGAACTGCAGCCCACTTTGGTCTTACTGGTGAGGTCGATCTTATTATGGGTACTTTCAGCAAATCCCTCGCATCAATTGGGGGATTTATTGCCGGCCCTGCAAAAGTTATCGATTATCTTAAGCATCATTCCCGTGCGCTTATTTTTAGCGCGTCGCCTGCTCCAGCTCAGGTCGCCGCTGCTAAAAAAGCCCTTGAAATAATCATTGAGGAGCCTGAAAGAAGAGAAAGGCTATGGCACAATACAATAAGGCTTCGTGAAGGGCTTAAATCGCTCGGGTTCAATACCGGAAAATCCTGCACACCAATCATCCCAATTAAGGTTGGCGATATGCTAAACGCATTTAAAATGTGTAAACTCCTCGAGGACGAAGGTGTATTTGTTAATCCTGTTGTTCCTCCTGCTGTCCCTCAAGGCGATTGCCTTATCCGTGCAAGCCTTATGGCTACACATACTGACAAACAAATCGATTTCGCACTCGAAAAATTCGAAAAGGTCGGGAAAATCCTTAACATAATCTGAAACTTACTTGAAATTAATCTTTAGCCTGATAAAAAATTTTAAAAAGTTGAAAAATAAAATTGAATTGATTATATTTTAATTATAAAGACAAAGGAGGTGAATATGTTAAAGAGGTTTTTAATTTTGATTGGGATTATAACTATTGGAGCTGTTCCGAGGGTTATAAATTATCAGGGGAAGCTTGTTAATTCTTCAGGAATTGGTGTGAACGACACGCTCCCTATTACATTCAGGCTTTATACGGGCGAGACTGGTGGTAGCCCGCTCTGGGAAGAGACAATTGATAATGTTATCATCCGCAATGGGCTATTCTCTGTTGAGCTATCGGGATTCCCCGATTCGGTGGATTTCTCGGAACAATATTGGCTTGAGGCGGAGGTTAATCATGAGGTTTTTATGCCCCGCGAAAGACTTTCATCTGCTCCGTACAGCATCCGCGCAGGAACAGTCGAATACGCCCTTCAATCTGTATACACAGATTCCCTTCACACACGACGAACCGGTAGCCTTCTTTTCAGAGCCGGTCCAGGGGTATCACTTGCAGATAGAGGCGATTCTATCATAATAAAAATAGAGCGGGAACTTGTTGCCGGTGATTTTACCATAACCACAAATCAAACATCGATTTCTGTCTACCGTGGAAGTAGCGTAACAAATCTTATATCAGTGATTTCGCTTACACCGAGCTACACACCATCTGTGAACCTTTCCGTTGAGGGACTTCCACCCGGAGTGACAGCCACATTTTCACCATCAACCTGCACCCCAACCTGTCGATCCACAATCACTATTTCCACTACTGGCTCAACCCCACCAGGAACATACACAATCACAGTAATCGGCTCCACCTCCGAAATTGCCCGAGTTGCAACATTTACACTTACAGTGAACATTCCATTTGATTTCGTTGTCTCTGTTGAACCTGCGGCTGCATCAATAGACCAGGGTAGCTCAACATCAACAACCGTTTCCGCAAATCTCGTAACAGGTTCCCCCGATGATGTCACATTTTCCATCTCGGGTCTTCCAACGGGCGCTACTGCAACATTCAGTCCGACAAGCTGCATACTATCGTGCAGCTCAACACTAACAATAAACACATCAACCACAACACCAGCAGGAACCTATCCGTGCCAGATAACAGTTATAACCTCACGCGGTGTCACGAGAACAGCAGCATTCACACTCACGGTGAATTATTTCCGCTTTACACTCTCGCTGAGCTCAACGGCAGGGAATATCGACCAGGGCGGAAGCATATCTACAAGGATGAGAGCAACGCTTCTCTCTGAGGTTCCTCAGCCGCTAACATTTACTCTCTCGCCTTCACCAATGTATGATGGCATTACAGCAACACTCACAACCACAAACTGCACACCCACCTGCAGCACTACACTCAATATCTCCTCAACCATAACCACTACTCCAGGAAACTACCCAATCTATATTGTCGCAACCGGTATTGGTGGCTCAACAGATTCCATAAGATACGATTTGACCGTAAACGCTTTCAATTTCTCTTTATCCCTGGAACCACTTGCTGACACCGTTTCAATCTTCGGTGCCCCGTGCAATGTTTCCACGGTTAATGTGAGGTTAACAAGGGTTTCGCCTGTTACCCAGACTGTATCCCTTTCTGTTTCTGGTGTTCCTGATAGCGTGAGATACGAAATTACGCCTATATCCTGTGCGCCGACCTGCTCATCGCGGGTGACATTTACCGCGCTCCCTGACGCCACAATTGGGTTTCACAATATAACTGTTAGAGCAACAGGTGAGGGTGGCGCAACGAGAAGCGGAAACTTCGCTTTTGTTGTGAGTGGCTTAAACAGCTGGACACAGACAACAACAGCGGATTTTAACAATAATACAAATGTTAG
>JBAMLU010000030.1:0-8442 GCA_039793385.1 bacterium | reverse complement strand
GTTTTCTATCACCGGGGCGAAGAATATGCCCACCATAAGGACCCGATGCCGAAAGAATTCGCTCAAACTCTATTGATGTGACAATATTTTTGTATCTCTTCCAGCCATATTCATCTTTTATTTCCGGAACAAACTCATCAAATCCTGGTGTAAGGATAATCGAGCCAACATCTATTTCCTCTATTATTGGCACCATATCATGGAGAATAGCGTTAGCTTTGCATTCCCAAACACACTGCATACATTCTGAGCATACGCCACAGTTGAGACATCTTTTTGACTCAGCTATTGCATCATCCTCTTTTAGACCGAGAATAACCTCATCAAAACTATTCCTTCTTATAACAGGGTCAAGTTCCCTCTCGTGACACCTTGGCTGCGGAAAAACACCCTCAATATCAGCTTTTACCTCGGTTTTCTGGCTGCCCTCATATTCGCGACCAACTCGCATATCCTCACCTTTGAGGAATAGGTCAATTGATTTAGCGGCTTTTCTTCCTGCAGCAAGGGCATCAATATAGGTTGCTGGACCACTACAAGCATCACCGCCAGCAAAGACATTTTTAATGCTTGTCTGAAGAGTTATCGGGTCTGCATCAATTGTTCCCCATTTAGTGAGTTTAAGCTCCTCAAACCCGGTAATATCCGGCGACTGACTTATGGCTGGAACAACCATATCACAATCCAGGGTGAAGTTTGAGCCCTTTATTTCGATAGGTCTTCTTCTGCCCGATTCGTCTGGCTCACCGAGCTCCATTCGAACGCACTCGAGACCAGTAACCTTATCATCACCAATGATTTTCATAGGCGCAGCAAGGAATATGAATTTAACACCCTCAGCGATTGCCCCATCGATTTCCTCAGGATTTGCAGGCATTTCTGACCTTGTTCTTCTATAAACCACCGTGACATCAACCCCAAGCCTAATTAGCGTTCTTGCAGCATCCATAGCAGCATTCCCACCGCCTATCACAATAGCCTTCTTACCAAGCGTAATATGTTTCCCCAAATTGAAATCCCTCAGGAATTCCACAGCCCCAATAACGCCCGATTTATCCTCGCCGGGGATTCCAAGTTTTCGGCTAATGTGTGCACCTATAGCAATGAAAACAGCATTATATTTTCTTTGAAGTTCCTCAAATTTTATATCGCTACCAATTTTCGTGTTAAACCTAAACTCGCAACCAAGTTTGTAGAGGAGGTTCACATCTTTTTCTATTATATTTCTTGGAAGTCTATAGGGAGGGATGCCTGTATAAAGCAGTCCTCCGGGTTTGTCGAGAGCCTCAAATATGGTGATCTTATATCCCTCTCTTCTGAGGTCATGAGCGCACATAAGTCCTGCAGGACCAGCACCGACTATAGCGATATGCTTACCGTTTTCTGGTTTGCATGTTAGGTCCCATTCTGGTTCTTCTTCAAGCTGGGCGACGAATCGTTTGAGTGCATCAATAGCGATTGGCTCATCCACCCTTTGTCTTTCGCAGGCGCTTTCACAGGGGCGGGTGCAGATTCTCCCGGTTATATTCGGGAAAGGGTTCTTTTCTCTAACAAGTGCGAGTGCTTCCTTATATTTGCCTGATTTTATAAGCTGGATGTATCCCTGAGCATTAACATGGATAGGACATGCTGCACGGCAGGGCGGGATTCCTGCTTTTTCTATTGCGAATGCGCTCGGTGTTGATTGCTCAAAAAGTCTCCAGGCTGCTTTTCTGTAGGCGAGATTCTCCTCAAATGGATTTGGGCGTTCCACTGGGCAAACCCGTGCGCAATCCCCGCAGCCTGTGCATTTAGATATGTCGATGTATCGAGGGTGTAGAAGGATTTTCGCTTTGAAATTTCCTGGTTCACCATCAACACTCAAAAGTTCAGCGTTCGTCATCAAGCGGATATTCCTGTGCCTTCCAGCCTCAACAAGTTTGGGTGAAAGTATACAAATGGAGCAATCGTTTGTCGGGAATGTTTTGTCGAGCTGAGCCATTGTCCCGCCAATCGAAAGCTTCCGCTCGACAAGGTAAACAAGGTAACCCGATTCAGCAAGGTCGAGCGATGCTTGAACACCACCAATTCCTCCTCCCAATACCAAAACTGCTCCAATACGGCTCATATTCTCTCGCTTTTTTAAATATAAAGTTTAAAGCATGTTCTATGTGTTGTCAAGTATATTTTGAGCTCTATTTGTTGATTATCCTTATTGACAAAAGAGTTTAATTGGTTAAATTAAAAATGTCTATGGAAACATTTGAACCACTTCCGCACTTGAAAGATGTATTTACGCCTGGCCGGTCGATGGAATATCGTGTTAGGTTTGCACCTTCACCAACAGGTAGCCCCCATGTAGGCAACATTCGCTCGGCAATTTTGAACTGGCTATTCGCCAGACATTACAATGGAAGTTTTATATTGAGGATTGAGGATACCGATCGGGAAAGGTATACTGAGGAAGGGGTAAAAGCTATACTTGACGGGCTTAAATGGATAGGACTTTATTGGGATGAGGGACCTGAACTTGGCGGACCTTTTGGACCATATATTCAATCCGAAAGGCTGGAGATTTATCACAGATGTGCTCAATATCTCGTTGAAAGGGGGTATGCTTATTACTGTACCTGCACAAAAGAGAGGTTGGAGGAAGTTAGAAAAGAACAGATGGCTAAGGGTATCCCGCCAAGATATGATAGACATTGCAGGGATTTGGGCATCAAAGGTTCACCTGGGGACCCTGACAAGGTTATAAGGTTCAAAATCCCATATACAGGCAATACAAAGTTTAACGATATTATTCGTGGTGAGATAAGCTTTTCGAATGCTCTGCTTGATGATTTTGTTATATTGAAATCCGATGGATACCCGACATATCACCTTGCAAATATTGTTGATGATCACTTAATGAAAATAACATATGTTATGCGTGCTGAGGAGTGGATACCCTCAACCGGCAAACATATCCTCCTCTATAATGCTTTTGGCTGGAAACCACCGAAATTTGCTCATCTATCCGTAATCCTTGGACCCGATAAGTCAAAGCTTTCTAAAAGGCATGGAGCATCATCAATAATAGAATTTAGAGAAATGGGTTACCTTCCTGACGCCCTTTTCAATTATCTTTCGCTAATAGGATGGTCACCAAAGGAGAATCGTGAGATATTCTCAAGAGATGAGCTAATCCAGATGTTCGATTTGTCCGGCTTGAACCCATCATCTGGCGTATTCGATATAAACAAACTCAAATGGATGAATGGCGAGTATATAAGGATGATGAAGGTAGATGAGCTTGTTGAGGTATCGATGCCTTTTTTGAAAAAACGCTCGTGGGATAGATTTCCACACGAATACCTTATCAAAGTTTATACGCTAATGCAAGAGAGATTGAAACTCATTACGGATATATACGAGCTCGGTTATTATTTCTTTGAGGATCCGCATGTATACGATGAGAACGGGAAAATCAGATACTTTACCCCTGAAACAAAGCCTCATCTTGAGGAAATCGCTGAGCGGCTGTATAGTTTGATCAATTTTGAGCATAAGGATATAGAGGAGCTTTTCAAAGCATATGCGCGGGAAATAGGGATAAAACTGGGATTTATTGTGCATCCGGTAAGACTTGCCGTAACTGGGATGACAATTGGACCAGGGCTTTTCGAGCTTATGGAGGTCATAGGAAAAGAAACCTGTGTCAAGCGAATTAAGAAGGCTTTAGATGAAATTTAGATTAAGAATTGTTTTCGTTCTTTTCTTAATTTTATCGAGCACATTAGGATTTTTAAGGAACAAAGAGATTTATGTTAGGCTTGTTCGAGTTGTTGATGGGGATACATTTATTGTTAACTACAACGGGAATTATTATAGCGTTAGACTTATTGGGATTGACGCACCTGAGACATCGGGGAATTTTAAAGCGAGGCGAGATATTAAAAAATACAATATCTCTATGAAAGCGCTTACTTCGCTGGGTAAGTTATCGAAGAGATTTGCGCAGGGGATTGTGAAACCCGGAACAAAGTTGAGGCTTGAGTTTGATGTACAGAAAGTAGATAGATACGGGAGGCTTTTAGGTTATCTTTATCTTCCTTCAGGTGAAATGATAAATGAGATAATGCTTCGAGAGGGTTATGCAATGCTTATGACTATTCCGCCGAATGTAAAATATGTCAAAAGATTTCGTCAGGCTTTTGACTATGCTGTACAAAATAGGAAAGGTTTGTGGAGATAGTCATTCGCCACCAGTAATGGAGAGATTATCAAGCAATATGTGAGGCAGGAGATATACTCCACCTTTCCATTCTCTCTCTTCAGAGATAGCGGTAATATTTTTAAGGCATTCGTATATGTTGCCTGCTATTGCAAGATTTTTAACCCTTCCAACGATTTCGCCGTTTTCAACAAAGAAAGCTAAAGCCACAGGATTCGAAAACGCCCCCGATAAAACATTACCTTGGCCAATTCCCAGAAGACCGTCAACAAGGATAGCCTTTGGGAAATATTTTAAAAGCTCCTTTAAATTGGTATCGCCATTACCCACGATGATATTACTAATACTTGGGGCGGGTGGGGAAAATATTCCTCTTGAGCTCGAGCCGTTTGGTTTCATCCCTAATTTTTTGGCTGTTACAATGTCAAGAAGGTAGTTTTTAATTACGCCTTTATCGATGATAGTTATCGGTTGTTTCTGGAACCCCTCTCCATCAAATGGTGTGGTTCCGTTCTTTCTTGGGATGGTTCCGTCGTCCACGATGCTTAATTTTTCGTCGAATAGTTTCTCTCCGAGCTTCGAAATGAGTGGGGATGAACCTGCAGCAACATTCTTCCCATTCACAGCCGCAAATATCGGAATAAGCAAGGAGAATATGGAATTGGGTGAAAGTATAACCGGAACACCATCAGCCCTAACTTTAACAACATCCCTTGTCATTTCTTCCTTTTCCTTTAACCTATTAATTATCTTTGGCACCCCCTCAAAAACTTCATCCTTATGAGTCGATGAAACGGTTTCATCGAGTATAAGAACATCACCCTCCTCCATTTTGAAAAGCTCAACCCCAACGCCAAAATATGTTGAACTAAAGCTGTAATTAGCCCCAGATGTATTTTGGAATTCCAGCTTTGGTGAATTTATCTTTCTCAATTCCATTTTAAGTTCGAACCTATCAATAAGGTAGGATAATTCGTCGACAATATTTCTTCCGAGCTCAACTATGTCCGAATATTCAAGGTTTACAACATTGTCGTCATAAATGTCAAATTCCCTTTTCTCTGATGGACCGGGGAACTCGAGTTCAAGGGTTTCGCCTATCTGGGCACTCTGGACTGCCTTTTCAACCATATCATTTATAGCATCAGGGTCTGTGGTGCCCGAGAAACCAATCCTCCCATTTTTAACAAGCCTTATTGAATATCCTGCTCTCTCCTTTATCTCGCTTTTTTTGAGTTTCCAACCCTCAAAACTGACAACCAACTCCTCTTTTGACTCGTAGAATAATTCCCCAGCCTCAGCCTTACCCTTAATAAGTGCGTTAATATCTAACATTTATTTACCTCCTATAAGAACATTTCTAATCCTTATATGGGGGCTACCCATACCAACAGGAGCGAGCTGACTATTCTTACCACAATTTCCACCAGATGGCAACCATATGAAATCGTTGCCGATTGCCTCGATATTTTGAAGGGTTTCGAATAGGTTTCCCTGTAAAACAACATCACGCACGAGTTCCGCTATTTTGCCATTTCTAATCATATAAGCATAACCCGCGGAGAAGGAGAAATTCTCGAACTCAGTCATACCGCCATAAGCCCTGCAAGCATATATACCCTCATCTATTCCTGAGAAAAGCTCATCAAGAGGGGTATTGCCATTTTCGATAAAAGTATTTGTCATTCTGACGATAGGAGGGTGCTCATAGTTTTGAGCCCTTGCGTTGCCTGTGGGTTTTTCTTTCATCTTTGCTGCAGTCTCACGAGAATGAAGTCTACCGACAAGGAGTCCATCCTTTATGAGATAATTTCTTTGAGCCTTTGTGCCTTCATCATCATAATAAATTGTCCCTCTTAATCCCGGAATACTTCCGTCATCACCAACATTAAGTTCTATCGGGCCAAACCGTTTGCCAAGCTTCATCATCTCCATTGCTTTTGGATTCTCGAAAATATGGTCAGCCTCAGAAAGGTGTCCAAAAGCCTCGTGGATGAAAACCCCAGCCAGAAAGTTGTCTAAAATAACGGTATACCTTCCAGCCTTAACTGGTTCGGCATCAAGCAGTTTTGTGGCTCTTTCCGCCACTTCCTTAGCAATTCCGTCAAGCCCTTTCAAATCACCAAATGAAACCCTGCTGCTCCTCGCTTCCCAGGCTTGCTGGACATTCCCGTTTTTCCTGGCAATAGCACCTATCATAACCAAGCAGTCCGCTCTTTCCTTTTCAATATATGTGCCATCAGTGTTGGCGTAATATGTGGTTAAAAAACTATCAGCATATGCGGTCGTTGTGTCGATTATGTAATCGCTATGAGAAAGAAGAATATCGTTGTAGTTTTCTATAACCGCTTTTTTCTCTAAAAGGGTGTATTTCCTGAAATCATCCTTTATCTCCTCTTTAATTTTCACATCCACCGGCTCAACATCAGCAAGCTTTATCTCTTCCTTTGGTACTATAGAGCGTGAAAGTTCTATTGCATCTTTAACCCTTTTCTCTAATTCCTCAATCCTGTTAAATGTTACAACACCCCAACCGCCATTGGGGGCAAGTGCTCTTATAAATCCGCCAAGGTCAGAGCTCGCGGAGATCTCATCAATTGACCTTCCTCTAAACCTTATCCTGTTACTTTCCCTTTTCTCAATTCTTACCTCAATATATGCGTTCCTACTCTTTATAGCGTCAAAAATCCTCTCTCTCACAAGACTCCTTTCGAAAAAAGATTGAAATTCAGGTTAAAAAAGAACCTTTATTTCATAAGTATCATTGATTTTACAGCTTGCGAGTTGCCTGATGTTAGTTTATAGAAATATAATCCTGATGGAAGAGGTTTTCCATTTTTGTCAACCCCACTGAATCTAAAAGCATAATATCCGGCTTCTTTTTCCTCGTCTAAAAGGGTTGCAACTCGTTCGCCAAGAGAGTTGAATATCTCCAGTTTCGTTTGAGCCTTTTGCGGGATTGAGAAAGATATTGTTGTTCCTAAGTTGAATGGGTTGGGGTAGTTGCTGTGAAGTTCGAATTTCGGGATAACTTTACCTTCCTCATCGAGAGTTACGCTGGTTCCAGTAAAGAGATATACCCTCAGCATAAGGTCAACATCAGCATATCGAGTGATTGAAGAAAGGTTAATAAATCCCCCCATTGAAGCTACATAAGCCCAGGAGTTGCCATCGTGAGGAAGGGTTCTATCCATACCGAGCGATACCATCTGACCCTCATTTGCATTAAGCAGGAGTATGAAGAATGTAGCATCACGACCTATGGGTCTATTCACAAGGTATTCGCTGAACCTCTCTATTCCAGCAGGGGCTGCAACAGGAATTGGTGAACCGATAGCTGAACCAGGTTCACCTGATGGGGTTGCGCTATAAAACTGAATGTCAAATGGTGCCATAGAACCGAGATATGCTTTCACCTTCCATATCGTAAGGGAATCATAACTTGGGGCAACAAACTTCACCCCTACACCATCACCAGCCACATCCGACGCACCAAGGAAACGCCATGATACAGTTCCAGTAGTGTCGAGCATCGTGTCAGTAACGCCATCATCAAACCCGAGCTCGAATACATTTACAGAATGAATTGTGAATCGAACAGCAAGCGTATCATTTGAACGGTCCTCATCAGTTAAAAGTCCTGTCCAGCACTTGATTGTGTAAGTATCCGGGACGGTAGGGCGCCAGGTGATTGTTCGTGTTATTCTTTGACCGGCATTTATTGATGGCCAAGGGGTCAGTCCACCAGAATGAACAACAGTTCCGCTACTATTATAAATCCTGAATAATGATTGAACATCAGCCTGATTATCTATTCCATAGTTAGCAAGAACTACCGTAAATTGCACATTTTGGTTGATATTTGCAGGCGAGACACCAATTTCCGCAACCCCAACATCATTATGTTTTGCAACAGTGTAATATATAAGAACATCATCAAGCCAGAACCCTGTTCCAACTCCACCATCATCATTTTCATCGCATCTTATCTGCCATTTAAGCATAATTTTATTTCCTGCATAAGAGCTTAGTTCGGTTGAACTTGTAAATCCGCCAGAGATCCTCAATATTTCGGTGTAAGGTGTAAGGGTTGATGTATAAATTGAGTCTCCCATAATAAGGTACCAATTGTCTGCCATCGATGGTTCTCTCTGGTAGTCGTAGAGCAATCGAGTCCATGTTCTTCCCGTATCTGTAGAGACCCAGACAGAGAAGAAATCATCGAGATATCCATCACCATTGCCATC
>JBAMLU010000029.1:7333-8457 GCA_039793385.1 bacterium | reverse complement strand
CCCGAGCAAATCAGAAAAGATATAATAGCGATTTTTTTCTTCTCATCGATTTTATTACCGATGCTTTGGTGTGTAAGGAACAAGGTTGTGTTTGATAGATTTGTTTTTATCTCGACAAATTCAGGCATAAACCTTCTTGCAGGCAATTCCGAAAACGCGGGAGTTAATACCGGTATATCTGTGGATATATCGAGCTATGTGGATTCAGCGAAAGGATTGGATGAGGTAGAAAGAGACAGATTTTATAGGAAAAAGGCGATCGAATGGATAATGTCAAATAAAACTAAAGCCTTAAAGCTTTATATTCTCAAGTGGCTCAACCATTTCAATTATAGAAACAAACTTGCAACAAAAAGTGAAGAAAACAAGTTAAACGATATTGTTATGTTTATCTCATATTATCTAATCTTGATATTTCTTTTTATACGGGTATTACTTTTCAAAAGGGTCAAGTTTCACCAAGGTGAATTATTTTTGATATTCCTTTATTTCACATTTCCGTTTTTTCAGGCAATATTTTTCACAAGGATAAGGTTTAGATTGCCTTATGATCCTATATTGTTTGTCAGTATTGCGATATTAATTGAGAGGCTTATTTCCAGAAGGGTCTGATATTTGGCTAATTAGAGTATATACCTTGTTACATCTTCATCCCTGACTATCTTCGAGAGTTTCTTTCTTACAATAGCTTTAGTTATAATAATCTTTTTCTTTGTTAGTTTATCGGGGCTGTTGAAAAGGATATTTTCGAGGAGGTTTGTCATTATTGTATGAAGTCTTCGGGCGCCGATATTTTCGGTTCTCGAGTTGACCTCATAAGCGAGCCTCGCAATTTCTTTTATGGCACCCTTTGAAAACTTTAATTCTATACCCTCAGATGAAAGCAGTGCTTTATATTGTTTAACAAGGCTATTTTCAGGTTCAACAAGGATTCGCTCGAAATCCTTTTGAGTTAGGGAGTTGAGTTCGACCCTTATTGGGAATCTGCCTTGAAGTTCTGGGATGAGGTCTGATGGTTTTGATGAATGGAATGCCCCTGCGGCAATAAAGAGGATGTGATCGGTTTTGACAACACCATATTTCGTTATAACACTTGAGCCCTCAACTATAGGCAAGAGGTCACG
>JBAMLU010000029.1:0-7323 GCA_039793385.1 bacterium | reverse complement strand
CACGCTGAACACCCTCACGAGAAACATCAGGACCATATTTTTCTCCCTTGCCAACAATCTTGTCAATCTCATCGATGAAAATTATTCCGGTTGTTTCAACCCTTTCTCTTGCCTCGTTTACGACCTCGTCATAATCAATAAGTTTAGAAAGTTCTTCAGCCTCAAGAATTTTTAAGGCTTCAGGGACACTTACCTTCCGCTTTTTTACCTTCTTCGGTATCACCCCTTCAAATAGCTCCTGGAAATTTATCCCCATCTCCTCAAGACCTGCCGGGGTGAAAACCTCAATGGATTGTATCATACTTTCTGTTGTTTCTATCTCCACACTTCTGTGGTTGAGTTTGCCCTCCTCAAGGAGTTTAGCCATTTTTTCCCGGCTTCGTTCCCATCTCTCGAGTTCCTCGTCGCTATCGCTTTTTTGCTTGGGGATGAGAATATCAAGCAATCTTTCCTGTGCAAGTTTTTTGGCTTTTTCAGCAAATTTTTGGGCTTTTTCTTCTCGAACCATAGCAACTGCAATGTCCATAAGCTCGCGGACCATTGATTCGACATCCCGCCCAACATATCCAACCTCAGAGAACTTTGATGCCTCAACTTTCAGAAATGGTGCCTGAGCAAGCTTCGCAAGCCTTCTCGCAATCTCGGTTTTCCCAACACCTGTTGGACCAATCATAAGTATGTTGTTAGGGATTATCTCATCCCTTATATCTGCGGGAGCGCGCATCCGTCTCCACCTGTTCCGAAGTGCTATAGCGACACAGCACTTAGCTTTTTTCTGCCCTATAATGTATTTATCAAGTTCCTTTACTATCTCACTTGGTGTGAGCTCTCTCATAGAAACCTCGAACCTTAAAGCTCTAAAATTGTTATTTTATCGTTGGTGTAAATACATATTGTTGAGGTTATAGCAAGCGCAGTTCTTATTATATCTGATGCGTTCATATTCTTCGGTTTCATCATAATTATAGCCTTTGCGGCGGCAAGGGCATACGGACCGCCTGAACCGAGCGCTATTATACCATCATCCGGTTCTATAAGGTCGCCTTTGCCGGAGATGATGAATGAGTTTTCGGCATCCATAACGCCAAGAAAAGCCTCAAGATACCGTAGATATTTATCGGTTCGCCAGTCTTTTGCGAGTTCTGCGGCTGCTCGGCGAATGCTTCCGCCATGTTCCTGAAGTTTTTGCTCGAACCTCTCCAAGAGTGCCATTGCATCAGCAGCCCCCCCAGAAAATCCCGCAAGCACTCGCCCGTTATATAATTTTCTTATCTTTTGTGCAGTGCTTTTCAATATTGTATTCTCCAGTGTAATTTGACCATCACCACCCATCGCAACACAATCATTGTACCTTAAACCCAATATCGTTGTGGAATATATTGGTTTTCCTTTCACTATTTGCATTTCTAAATCTCCTTTAACTCGATTTATCATCCCCTTGGATGCGCCTTTTTGTGAGTATCCTTTAGCTGTTTTAGCTGAATATGGGTGTAGATTTGCGTTGTTGAAAGGGTTGAATGTCCAAGAAGCTCCTTGACCACAAGTATTGGAGCACCTGATGAAAGAAGATGAGTGGCAAATGTATGTCGAAATATATGCGGGTTTCTTCTGGCACCGGGGATGAGACTCATATATTTTCTCACAACATGTTCTATTCCACGAGGACTTAATGCACGACCATTACGATTGATAAGAAGATATCCGTTATCAGGTTTACCTTTCAACAATGATTCTCTTACCGTAAGATATTTCTCAAGCGCTTCCTTTGCAGGTTCACCGAAAGGTACTATTCTTTCCTTACCACCTTTACCCCTGATTTTCAACTCGTTTCGGCTAAGAGAGATATTTTTAATCGTTAGAGATGATAGTTCTCTCAATCTGATGCCGGTACTGTACAGGAGTTCGAATATTACCCTGTCGCGATATATTATTGATTTCTCGCCCGTTAGTTTGCTGAAAAGCGTTTCTATCTGGGCAGGCTCGAGAAATGATGGCAGGTTCTCTTCTCTTTTAGGAATTATAACATATTTTACGGGATTTATTTTGAGCTTCCCGTTTCTGTAAAGATATTTGAAAAAAGCGCTTATTGAGGCTGCTTTTCGCTCCAGTGACGATGGTTTATATCCTGATTCTCTCAAATTCGCAAGAAATGCTCTCACAACAAGTGGGGATATTTCGTCAATGTTTTCCAATGCATAAGGATATTCCTGCGCAAGAAATTTTTTAAACTGATTTAAATCCCTTTTGTAGCTTTGTTTCGTGAAATCTGAGTATCCTTTGAACTCAATTCCTTTTTTAAAAAAATCTTCCACATAATCTTCTATCTGAGAACTCATTTTTGTTCTTTCTCTTTTTTATCTAACCATTTGTGCTTGCAAATGGCGCAGTAGTTGTATTTTTTTCGTCGGTAGTATTTTATGAATGTAGTTTGAGCGGCGCAGTTTGGGCATTGGATTTGTTGAGGTTCGTCCCAGCTTGCGAATGTGCAGTCAGGGTAGCGACTGCAACCCCAGAACAGTTTTCCGTTTTTTGTGCGCCTTTCGACAAGTGTCCCGGTGCAGGTGGAAACCGGGCATTTCATACCTGTTGAATATGGCTCAATATGTGTGCAGGCTGGATATGAGGAGCATCCAAGAAACCTCCCGCCGTTTTTGTCGTATTTCACAACAAGTTGAGCACCACATTTCGGACAGGTTTTATCTACTTGCTCCTCCTCGAGCGGTTTTATGTTCTGGCAAGCAGGAAAATTCGAACAGGCAAGGAAACGACCGTATTTGCTCCACTTTATTATCATCGGGCTGCCACATTTCTCGCAGAGATGCTGAGTTTCGGGCTGGGTTTCCCTTATAATGTTTCTTCTTTCGCTCTCGGCTTTCTTAAGTTCGCTTTCAAGGATAGAGTAGAATGCGTTAAGGACATTAACTGGCTTTTCTTTTCCCTGTTCAAGTTTATCAAGGGAATCCTCCATTTTCGCCGTGAAACCAACCTCAAATATCTCAGAGAAGAGTTTAACAAGGAGGCGAGCGATGTTTCTGCCAAGCTCAGTGGGATGGAGAACCCCCTTTTTCCTTTCGATATATTTTCTCTGTAATAGTGTTTGAATTATTGGTGCATATGTGCTTGGTCGTCCGATGCCTTTAGATTCAAGTTCCTTAACGAGGCTTCCCTCTGTGAATCTTGGTGGTGGTTTTGTTTCTTCCTCTTTGCTCTCGAATTCCTTCGCCTCGATGCTCGTATTCTCTAATAGCTCTGGAATTTCCTCTCCTTCCTCGACATTCTTTACAGGAAATACTTTTAGCCAGCCATCAAACACAATCCTTTTCTCTGTTGCCTCAAATGAAAATCCGTTGCCTTCAATTATAGCTTTCTTTATTCTAACAACACCCTCTTCCATCTGTGACGCTACGAATTTCCGCCAGATAAAATCATATAGCTTGAGCTCATCCTGAGATAGGTATTTGCTTATTTTTCCCGGGGTATACTCAATAAATGTTGGTCGGATAGCTTCGTGAGCCTCCTGTGCGATACTGCTTTTGCTCTTGAAATTTCTTGGCTTTGAATAATTTTCCCCGAAATTTTCGACAATATATTTTTGGGCTGTAGCAATAGCCTCTGGAGCAAGGCGGGGCGAATCCGTTCTCATATAAGTAATAAGTCCCACAGGACCCTCAGCACCAAGTTCAACACCCTCGTATAGTCGTTGTGCAATTGTCATAGTCTTTATGGCTGAAAAGTTTAGCCTCTGGTTCGCCTCGAGCTGAAGAGTGCTTGTGATGTATGGTGGTTGCGGCGGAATTTTCTGCTCCTTTTGGCTTGTACCTTTAAATGAGAACCTCACTTTCCTGAGCCTTCCGATTATATTACTAAGCTCGGTCTCGGATTCTATTTTGACGGGTTTTCCATCGATTTTTACAAGTTTGGCGCGAATAGTTTTCCCATTAGGTAAAATGAATTCGCCATAGATATTCCAATATTTCTTTGAAACGAACTTTTCAATTTCCTCTTCTCGTTCAACAATGAGCCTTAGTGCAACCGTCTGGACCCGTCCAGCAGAAAGTCCTTTATAATAAACTTTCCATAAAAACGGGCTCACAAGATAACCTACAAGTCTGTCCAAAATCCTTCTCGCCTTTTGAGATTCAACCTTGTTCATATCCAGCTTTCGTGGCGAACTCAATCCCTCTTCAATCCCCTTTTTTGTTATTTCGTTGAAAAGGACGCGGTATATTTCTTTGTCGTTTTCGTTTATTATTCTTGATATATGCCATGCTATAGCTTCACCTTCGCGGTCTGGGTCTGATGCAAGGTAGATCCGCTTGAATTTCCTGGCTTCTTCCTTTATCATCTTTATAATTTTTCTCTTTGACGGTATTGGCACAAATACCGGTTCAAACCCCTTTTCTATGTTGACGCCAAGCTTATTTTTAGGCAGGTCGAATATATGTCCCTCTGATGATACAACCTCAAAATCCCGTCCTAAATATTTTTTTATCGTTTTCGATTTTGTGGGCGACTCAACTATAATAAGGGAGCGTTTTCTGTTCATTTTTAGATAATCGTCTTACTGGGTCTTGGTGGTTCAGGCGCAGGGGCTTTTTCCTCCTTTCTGAACTCAAATCCTATCTTATTTTCGAGTGCTTCTCGTGTCGCCTGGTTTACCGGTTTTTCCTTTTCTAAGATTTTCGTTCCAACCTGAAGTTCAAGTTCTACCCTTTTCTGATTTATCTCTTTAGCCCTTTTCGCAAGAAGGATGACAATCTCATATTTTGATAGTGGTAAAGTAGTTAGCCTGAATATCGGCAGTCCATACTTATCCTTTATCACATTACCTCCTTTACATCAGGAAGGTTCCAGTTTAGCTCCCTTATTCTTGAGACCCTTGAGCGTTCAGCCTTTATTATAGAATATACTTTATCCACGGCTTTGTCAAGGTCATCATTAATGACAAGGTAATCGTATTTGGGCCAGAATGTGTATTCCCAAAGGGCATTTCTGATTCTCAATTTGAACTGTTCTTCGCTTTCTGTGCCTCTTTGCTTGAGCCGTTTGACAAGTTCATCGAATGATGGTGGCAAAATGAATATTAGCACTGTTGAATCCTCATAATTCTTCTTCAGTTTTGTGCCGCCTTGGACATCAATGTCGAACAATAGTACAGCGCCTTCAGCAAGTGCCGAAAGGACCGGTTCCCTGAGACTTCCATAGTAATGTCCGTGAACGAACGCATATTCAGCGAATGCCTCTTTAGCTATCAATTCCTCAAATTCATCTTTGCTTTTGAAATGGTAATCCACACCATTGACCTCATTTGCTCGTGGTGGGCGTGTCGTAACAGAAACCGAATACCTAAACTCAGGCGCCATTTTCAAAAGCCTTTGGCATACGCTTGTTTTCCCTCCGCCTGATGGCGATGATAATACTACCAACAAACCGCTTCTTTTTATATTCTGCGTTTCATTCATATTGTAAATTTATAATAAAATTTTTAAAAAGTCAAGGTAGATCTTGGAGCAGAATAGCTTTGGTGTATGCGAAGGCGAGAGGCGAAGCAAAGTTATTTGAATGAGTGGTGTACATAATTTATAGAGGAACTCCTCTTTAATATATCTATGTGAGGAGGCATACTCTATTTCAGTAATTGTTCTTTAATCGAATCGGTAGTTGTCACATACGCAAATCCGAAAGCGAGATTTAAGAGACTTGCTAGATGCATCTCCTCGTTGATTGTTCCGGTAGCGTCAGCGAGGAAGAACACTCTGTAATCCCGATAGTAAGCGTCACGCGCCGTGGATTCACAGCATAAGTTGGTCATAATGCCGGATACCACAAGATCTTCTATCCCGAGGCAGCGAAGAACAGTTTCAAGGTCGGTGTTATAGAATGCTGAATAGCGATGTTTGAGAATAACTTTCTCATCGGGCAGTGGGGCAATATCGCAATGTACTTCACTTTCAGGGCTTCCTTCAATACACATTCCTTCCCACCAATATTGCATTATTCCGGCATCAAGACGGGCGGGGTGATGAACATGTCGTGTGTAAATCACCGGGCGGCCTGCTTTTCGAAACGCTTCTATAAGCCCTTTTATTATTGGAAGAATGGCAACTCCACCGCAAGTAAAGGTTGGAGAAGCCGGGTCTAAGAAAAATTGCTGCATATCAATAACGAGGAGTGCAGATTTTTCTTTGTTAAGTTGCATTTTATGTTTATTGAAGAGAGCAATATGTTCAAGCCAAATTTCTGTCTTTGCTTTAAGAGATTCTTGTGTTACATATGATTCCATAAGGAACCTCCTTTTATCTTCTAACAGATCTTCTTTATTGGGGTTCACCGATAGTCCTTCCACAATGCGGACAAGTTATTTCTTTTATTCGTCTTTTTTGGATTTCCTCAACGAAACCGGAATAGAGTATTCCCGCCGGCAAGGCAAACATTCCGATTCCTAAAATCTATATTATTGCTCCTAAAAGTTTGCCTAAAGGTGTTACAGGATAAACATCACCATAGCCAACAGTGGTTAAAGTGGTTACTCCCCACCACATCGCAGCAGGAATACTCGTAAAAGTTTGTGGTTGAGCCCCGCTTTCAACAAAATACATTAGACTTGACGAAATTATCAATAGAATCAATATCATAACTATAGCTATTATTAGCTCCTCTTTCTTCCCCTTAGAAAAAATCTCAAAATTTCTGAAAATGAGCATATATTTTGAATACAAGCTTTTAACTGTTTCTAAAATTACAGCCATTATATTTATGCAAATTAAGGTGACTATAAAGATATCAAAGATTCTACTGAGACGGTCACCTGGGGTGGCAGTTTCTAAGATCTCAAATATCCGTTTTTTAAACTTTTGACTCATCCTGCCTCCTTAATTATAGCAAGAAACTCAGAATAACATTCCCAACATAAAAGGTGTTTCGCATAATAATACTGGTTAGAAATATCTCTGTCAAATATTTTTGCCTTTTGGATAACAATAAATCGTTATCGAAAATTATAATAATTGACAATAAGCTCGCGTCCTTATAAAATAAATACAAAAAGCCTCAGCTTTCCCTGTGAGATATTAACCTATAATAAACACTGGCAGGTTAAAAAGGGGTTAAACCTATGATGGAAGGTTTTTCTGAAATAACGACCCTTGAGGAGACCGCAAAATATTTTAAAACAGGAAAATCTACTCTTTTATAAAATGGGAATAGAAGGCAAAATCCCTGCTTTTAAAACAAAAAGAATACATAATGAACACGAGAATGAGTAAAAAGTATAAAGATATGAAAGAAATAACAAAAGATGAATACCTAAAATTCATAAAAGAA
>JBAMLU010000028.1:0-1041 GCA_039793385.1 bacterium | reverse complement strand
TCCTATTTCTGTTGAGCCAGTAAAAGATATCATTCCTACCCTATCATCCTCAAGCACAATCTCCCCGAAAATAGGTCCATTAGAGAAAACAAGGTTTAATACCCCTTCAGGAAGACCCGCCTCCTCAAGTGTTTTAACCAGATTGTATGCACTTTTGGGAGTATAGCTCGCAGGCTTGAAAACAACCGTGTTCCCGCTAACGAGCGCCGGTATAATTTTCCATGTGGGAATTGCGAGAGGGAAATTCCATGGAGTTATAGCTGCGACAACGCCTATAGGAACCCTCATGCACATCGCCCACTTATTTGGAAGCTCCGACGGAACAACCTGCCCATCAAACCTCCTACCCTCGCCAGCCGCATAATAAGTCATATCTATCCCCTCTTGAACATCGCCTCTCGCCTCTTTCAGAACCTTACCCATCTCCATTGTCATCTCTCTCGCGAACTCCTCTTTACGCGAAAGTAAAATCTCACCAGCCCTGAAAATTAGTTCCGCACGCTTGGGTGCCGGCACAGAACGCCATCTCTCAAAAGCATTATGTGCAGATTCTATCGCCTCAAGAATATCCTCCTTACTTGAGCGAGGAAATTCACCTAAAATTTCGCCTGTCGCAGGATTTATGTTCTCATAATACTGCCCGCTTCTTGGTTCTTTCCACTTACCTCCAATGTAGTTAAGATACCTTCTCATATTACCTCCCTTCCTTATTTATTCATATAGTTATCAGCATAAAAGAAGTTTCTGCGAAGGAAAAATTAGTGTGAGTGCCGGAAAGAGCACGAACCTTTTATGCTTTGTTAGGCGATGTGGTCTATAAAATCTCTCCATAGTCTACCTCAATACCATCATCAACTTTTCTGTAATAAATTATTTTGACCCTAATATGCTCAGGTAGAGATGCCTTTACATCATAAGTATAAGGCTTTATAGATACAGGTATCTCGCCAATGTAGCCATCAATCCCCTTTGACTCTTCATCAGGTTCTGCCAATCTATAATTCGTTCCTTTAATCTCCGCACCCTTCTTTAAGATTGCCT
>JBAMLU010000027.1:0-8747 GCA_039793385.1 bacterium | reverse complement strand
TCAACTACCTCAGGGGGCGATTCAGGATGAACGATGATTTTCGCCCCAGGATATTTTAGTCTTGCCTCTTTTATATGTTCCACGGTAAGTTTCGTGTGAACATAACATCCACCATCCCACAAAACAATCTCCTTATTTTTGACAAATCGACTCACGAAATGCCCGAGGTTCCTATCTGGAAGGAAAACTATCCTTTCTGATGGTATACGCTCAACAACCTTTACAGCATTTCCTGATGTACAAACAACATCTACCTCAGCTTTAACATCAGCAGTCGAGTTTATATATGCTACGAATGCATGGTTGGGATAATTCTTTTTGAATTCTCTGAGCTCATCGACAGTTGCGCAGGCAGCGAGAGGACAGCCGGCGTAAAGGTCGGGTAAAAGTACTTTTCTTTTGGGGTTAAGAATTTTTGCGGTCTCAGCCATAAATCTCACACCGGCAAAGAGGATAATTCGGGCGTCCGTTTCCATAGCCCTTTTTGCAAG
Source organism: bacterium (assembly GCA_039793385.1). GTDB lineage: Bacteria > UBP14 > UBA6098 > JBAMLU01 > JBAMLU01 > JBAMLU01. Next base: position 8,256 of record JBAMLU010000027.1, on the reverse strand, counting down.
CCCCAGCGAATCCCCGATGAAATCACCCACAAGCTGAACCTCATTCCTTTGATACTTGTGAACAAGAATTACAGCCCCTTTCTGCTTTTTCAGATTGACAATCCTTTCGTGAAGTTCAGCCTCGGTTAATCTGGTATAAAACGATAGTTCCATATTCATTCATTTTACAATCGGATATCCAAAAGTCAATAAGGAAATATACTATAGCATCTTTCGCAGGCTAAAGCCTGCGGCTACCGAAACTTTTAATTCGTTGATTTAATAATTGGGTAGCCGCAACCTTTAGGTTGCGTATCTTTCTATAGCTCTTGCGTTTTTATTCAAAAGGATTATCTTTCAATATATGAGAATTCTTGTAACTGGTGGGGCAGGGTTCATAGGTTCCTGGGTTGCTGAAATCCTTCTTGAGTATGGGCATTATGTCGTTATAGTTGATAATTTATCTAATGGGTTGAAAAGCAATATACCGAGTGGAGCCAAATTCTACAAGCTCGACATACTATCTGATGAGATAGATAAATTGTTTGCGTCGGAACGGTTTGATGTTGTTAATCATCACGCAGCAAGAATAGACCTATTTTCGTCAAAAGCCAATCCCGACGAGGATATAAGGGTGAACCTTACCGGTACAATAAATCTTCTCAAGCACTCTGTTAAACATGGTGTGCGGAGGTTCGTTTTCGCTTCAAGCGGTGGCGCAATATACAATCCAGAGTTCGGCTTACCATCAAAAGAGGAATACGAATATGCTCCACCTTCACCATATGGTATTAATAAATTAGCAGCAGAAAAATATATCCTTTACTTTAACCGTGAGTATGGACTTGGTTATACAATTCTCAGGTATTCTCATGTTTATGGACCGAGGCAAGGTTTATCATTTGAATCAGGGGTGGTTTCCATATTCGCAAGGGCTATGCTGAAAAACGACAATGTTGTTATATTTGGTGATGGCACGCAGACAAGGGATTTCGTTTATGTTGAGGATATAGCTCGGGTTAACAGGGTTGCTACTGAAGGTAACTTCAACGGAACTTTTAATATCAGCAGCTCAAAAGGAACGACCATAAACGAACTTTTTTATATATTGAAGGAACTCACTGGCTATTCAAAGCAACCAATATACGCCCCGGAAAGGCAGGGTGAGATAAAACACTCCGTGCTCAATAACGAAAAAGCTAAAATGATGCTCGGATTCGAGCCAAAGTATTCACTTGAAGAGGGTTTAAAAAAGACGGTTGAATATTTCAGGCGATGGTTGAAATAACATTCCTCGGAACATCATCAGGTATACCCACTCCATCCCGACAAGCATCATCAATATTGATTAAGGTTAGAGGGGTGGGGTATTTGTTTGATACTGGTGATGGATGTGCAAGGGCTATACTCGAATACGAAAAAGGATTTGACCTTATTCGCTCAATATTCATTTCACACTTTCACCCAGACCATTTTGCCGGCTTGCCTTTCCTCATACAAGGGATACACCTCGAAAAGAGAAAAGCACAGCTTAAAATATTTGCTCCTCCTATCTCACCGGAATCTTTCTACAAATATCTCGAGCAAAACCTCATATTCCGGAATAGAGTCGGATTCGAACTCCTATTTATTCCAATTTGCGAAGGGAGAATTTATAGTGATGAGAACATTGAAGTTAATGCAATAAGAACGAGGCATCTCAATAAAATCAAATCAGAACTTATTGATTGTGATGAGAATCTTCTATCATCTTTTGGATTTTATATTAAATGTTTGAACATAACTATTTGCTATTCATCAGATATTGAATCTCTTAACGATATAAAAGATATAATTAAGGGCGATATACTTATACTCGATGGTATGCATATTCAACTCGAGGAGATTCCAGAATTTATAAAGAAGAACCCATTCAATCGTGTTATTCTTACACATATACCACCACAAAGGGAGGGGCTTTATAAATCGCTCGAGCCCCCCATAGAATGGGCTTATGATGGAATGATTATAAAGGGAGGGCAGGAATGAAAAAAAGGATATTTTTTGTTGATGGTACAGCACTTGCCTACAGAAGTTTCTTTGCTATAAAAGAGCCACTTCGCGACTCAAAAGGCAGAAACACATCAGCAATATATGGTGTTATTATGTCCATTATGAAGATATTGCGTGAGGAGAAGCCGGAATATATGGGTGTTGCTTTTGATGCCGGTCGCCCGGAAAGAAGACTGAAAATTCACCCAGAATATAAGTCAACACGGGCAAAGATGCCGGAAGAACTAAAAGAACAGATGCCTATCATAAAGGATGTTCTTGATGCAATTTCCATAGCGGTGTGTGAGATTGAGGGTGAAGAGGCTGATGATGTTGTTGCAACTCTTGTTGTTAAAGCAAGAGAGGCGGGGTTTGAACCAATTATTATAACATCAGATAAGGATTTTTTCCAGCTTATCGACGAACAGACAAAAATCCTTCAGCCCGGCAAATGGTCCCTTCCATCGACATGGTGGGACTACTCGAACGCACATAAGCGCCTCGGCGTGAAACCTGAGCAGGTCGTCGACTTTCTCGCTATTATGGGTGATGCAAGCGATAACATCCCAGGAGTTGAGGGTATCGGCGAAAAGGGAGCTCAAAAACTTCTTTCAGATTTCAAAAGCCTCGAGGAAATTTACAATAACATCAACTCTATCCCTGAAAAAGTAAGAGAAAAACTAATTGAAGGCAAAGATTCAGCCTTTCGTTCCAGGGAGATTGTGAAACTTAAAACTGACTTGCCTATAGAGTTTGACCCGGAAAAGTTCAGAATTAGGGAGATGAAAAAGGGAAAACTTATAGAACTTCTAAGGAAATTGGAATTTCATTCGCTATTGAAAGAATTTGGCGGTGAAGAACTTAAAAAAGGTAAAGGCAAGTATGAGGTTGTCGAGTCAATTGAGAAGCTGAAGGAGCTGGTCAAAAGGATAAAAGATAAGGGCTATTTTGCACTGGATACCGAAACGGATTCTTTATCTCCGATAGATGCTAATCTTGTTGGAATATCGATAGCAATAGATGAGGGAAGCGGGTATTATATTCCTGTTGGACATAAATTAAATGATTCTCTTGTTAGGCAAAAATATAATAATCTTGATTTAAACGAAATTATTAAGATATTAGGAGAAATGATTGAAAATGAAGAAATTATGAAAATTGGTCAGAATGCGAAATATGATATACTTGTCCTTCGCAACTACGGAATTGAGCTCAAAAACTGCGGGTTCGACACGATGATCGCATCATACCTTATAGACCCTGGCTCGCATCAGCATGGGCTTGATTATATCGCCTTACGCTACCTCAATTACAAGATGACAACTTATAAAGAGGTTACAAAAAGGGGTAAAAAGGAGATTCCTTTTGGCGAGCTTCCTATTGAGGTTGCATGCGAATATTCTGCTGAGGACGCTGATATAACGCTGAGGTTGAAGAATTTCTTTGAACCGAAGTTAAATGATTATGGACTTAAGGAGGTATTTGAGAAGGTTGAGATGCCGCTTATGTATGTTCTTGCTGATATGGAATATGCCGGGGTTAAACTTGAAAGGGCTATGCTTGAGGATTTCGCCAAAGAGGTTAGAAAGAGAATGGAGGTCTGCGCTAATGAGATATACGAACTCGCTGGCGAGAGATTCAATATAAATTCACCCGCTCAGCTTCAGAAAATCCTTTTTGAAAAGCTAAATCTTCCGTCGGCAAAGAAGACAAAAACAGGTAAATCCACTGATGTTGATGTGCTCGAGAAGCTCGCTGAACATCACCCACTGCCTAAAAAGATCTTAGAATATCGCTCTTATTCGAAGCTTATATCCACTTATATTGAGTCCTTAATAGGGCTCATAAACCCAAAGACGGGACGGATTCACGCATCATTTAATCAGGTGAACACAGCAACAGGACGATTATCATCAAGCGACCCAAACCTTCAAAACATCCCGATAAGAGGGGAGTTCGGGCGAGAGATAAGAAAGGCATTTGTGCCTGAGGAGGGTTATGTTTTCTTATCCGCTGATTATTCACAGATTGACCTCCGCCTTCTCGCTCATCTTTCCGGCGACCCTATTCTCATAAGCGCTTTTGAGGCTGACAAGGACATCCACAATACAACAGCAATGCTCATATTGAACAAAAAAGAGGACCAACTTACCCCCGAAGATAGGCGTGTTGCTAAGACCGTAAATTTCGGAATTATCTACGGTTTATCCCCTTACGGGCTCTCACAAGAACTGAATATCGAGGTTGATGAGGCAAAGAGGTTCATTGATAATTATTTCAATACGTATAAAAGGACAAAGGAATATATAGAAGAAGTAAAGGAGTTCGCTCGAAAAAACGGCTATGTTCAAACGATTCTTGGTAGAAAGCGGTATCTATCAGAGATAAATTCTGATAATAAAAATATAAGGGCATATGCTGAACGAATCGCTATAAACACATCAGTACAGGGTTCCTCAGCTGACCTTATTAAGGTTGCAATGGTGAATATCCATAAGAAACTTGGCGAAAGAGGCAGGATGATCATTCAGGTTCATGATGAGTTGTTGTTTGAGGTTAAAGAGGAATATGCGGATGAGGTTAAAGAGCTGGTCAAGGAAGAGATGGAAAACGCGATTAAACTTCGCTTGCCCGTGAAAGCGGAAATAGGGATTGGCAAGAATTGGTTTGAGGCTCATTCTTAAATAAAGGAAAGGATGCTTTCGAAAAAGGAGTAACTTGAACTATTTCTTTTTCAAAGAACTTCTCATTTTGCCAAATCTAATAACAATATCGAGATTAATCGTGAGTATCCCGTTTTTCTTTATCCTTTACTACCGTGAGCGTTTCGGACTACACTGGGTTCTCATCCCGGCATTTTTTATGGTTTCAACCGACCTTTTTGACGGCTACATAGCAAGAAAAACAGGGAAAATAACATTTACAGGCAAAATACTCGACGCTGTTTTCGATAAGATAATCGTTGATACGGCGGGCTTAATTCTCATAATAAGAAAAGAGATCCCTTTAGCTATATTTGCGCCGCTTTTGTTGAGGGATATTATTCTTGCATTTTTGGGACTTGCAATACTTTATTACGGCGTAAAAAACTTTGGCACGAATATATACGGAAGATTAACCCCCCTAAGCTGGACAATCGGGATGATTCTTGTGGTAATAGGGATAAAGCGATTTGCTTTAAAATGCTTGATTTTTGGGGACCTTCTTGCGATTTTTTCGGGTTATATTTATATTAATAAAGGCATCAAAACTATACGGGAAAGGGGAAAGATATGAAGCAGTTTGCGGTGTTGGGTCTAGGGAGTTTTGGCAAGATAGTGGCTCAAACACTTGCTGAATATGGTGCAGCTGTTATCGGAATCGATAGGAATGTGGAAAATGTTGATTCGATGCGTGATATTATCACACAAGCTATAGAGGCTGATGTCACTCACAAAGATGATCTTGTGTCTATTGGGTTTGAGGGTATTGATGTGGCAATTATTTCGCTCGGAGATAATATTGAAGGGAGTGTTCTTGCAACGATGTATCTTCATGAACTTGGTGTGCCGCAGATTATTGTTAAGGGTGTTTCGCCAGAACACGGTAAGATACTTAAGATGGTGGGTGCTACTGATGTTATTTTCCCGGAGAAGGATATGGCGCAAAGGATTGCCATGGCGCTTGTCTCTCCGAATATCGTCGACCACATCCCACTTGTACCAGGCTATAGCATCGTGGATTTCGTCGCACCAAGGCATTTCTGGGGAAAAACTCTTTTAGAACTCAATGTTCGGCGAGAATATGGGGTTGAGGTCATCGCAATTAAATCAGAATCTACAGGAAAAATTAAGGTGATTCCATCTGCTCTCGACAAAATTGAAAAAGGCGACACCCTTATTATTGTCGGAAAGGATGAGGATATAAAAAAGCTAAGGGAAGAAAGCTGAGTTAGTTCAATATTCAAAATCTATTCTGGATATATTGAAAAAATTCATTATTCTTTTTATTTTTAGCAAAACAAAGATGAAAAAATAGACTATAATCATTCCTAAGAGGCTAAAGAGTATCGCTTTTGATTCGGATTTGAAAATCATCTCCCCGATGAAATAGAACCCTACGAGAAAAAGAAGCGGGAGTATAAAAAGGAGAAAAGCTGCGAGCAGATATTTTGACGGCGAGGAGGAAATACGAACAACAGTGCCTATTGGATATCTATTCTCCTTATCAAATATCCTCACCCTTCTTTTTATTGGTTTAGCGCAGTTGTGCTTGAATTCGCAGAGATTACAGGATGATTCGTCACAGATTTCCACTATCACATACCCCCCCTGCCGTGCAGTTACTCGCCCTAATTCTCTCAATTATTCCTCCTTACACATACCAATAATCTTCATCGAATGTTGGCTCCGGCATTTTTACTTCCATAAACCCTATAGGCGGGAATCTCTCTATAGTCATAGACTTTTTTGAGAGATATATAAAATAGTAAATGGGCTCTCCGACACTTGAGCCTATAACACTAAAAGGTATTCCTAACTCAACGACATCTTTGAGAGCGCAAACGATACACTCCATTTGTAATGCTTTCCATGTATCATCTTCTGAGATTAGCTTTTCGCATATTATATTTTCGCCTTCTTTTCTGAAAATGAATTTCAGCTTTTTGGGCTGGATAAACTCAATCGAGAGTGGTGTCTCTCCGCTTATAACATCTATTGCCTTTGCATTTTTGAATTCTATTCGCAAGAAGAGTTTATCCTTTGAAAACCCGAAATACACCTTATCGAAAAGGAGGCTCTCGAACCCTATATCCTGTCTTCTAAATTTTCGAGCCTCGTAATATCCGGCGGAACTCCATTCGTAGAATGCAGAAGCCTCACCATCAATCTTCGGCGTGAAGAATCTTGTGGGTTTTCTTGTTGGTTCTACCGCAAATAGTTCCTTGAGAATCGTCTCTTCAAGGTATAGTGGGGGTTCAAGTTCAAGCGCAATGTAGGCTTCCTTTATGTGATTGCGAAAGAGATAATCAAACTCTGATAGAAAGCTTGATACTGTTCTCTCACCGTACCACCAGAACCAATCGCTTGCCTCAGCTTTAAGAATGGAATTGTAAGATGCTTCCCAGTTTGGCTTTTCTCTAAAGTTATCAAGTTCCTGTCGGGCTTTGGTAAGTATTTCCCACGCCTTGTTCTTCTCGCTTGAGCCAATCCATGTTTTGAAATTCGCGCCAATCCAACTCCCGGGATGAATCCTTTCAAGAGGGCTTATATGCGGGTTCTTCTTACCCAAAAATTCTGAAAAAGTTATTGGAACAAGCCCATTCTCCTCAGAAAGCATAGAAAAGAGATTTGTTAGAAATATTTCTCCGTTTTCATCAAAGTATTCCCATGCATTTTCGCCATCCATCGCTAAGGTGACTATATAATCGTTTCCATCATCGGGCAATCTATTCCTTATAACCTTAAGGTTTTCAACAAGGTCTTTTGCGGCAGCCTCGCCTTTCATTGAATAATAATCGAAAGATATTCGATTTGAAAGCCTCTTATCCCTGAAAAAACCTATTATCTCCGCGCCTTTTTCATAGATTTTGTAAGGGCGATAGAAATTCTCGAGATGTGATAGATAGCTCTCGCTTTTTTCACCCATAGAGAGGCTTATCGAAAGCTTAAATATCTCTTCATCCGAGACAAACCATTTTATCCCATTCTGCGCGAAAATCGATATTGTTCTTTCGGAAATGGCAGCTTCAGGTGGCCAAATGCCTGATGGTTTCTTACCGAATACCTCTTCGTGGAACTTTATAGCCCTTCTCACTTGCTCCACGGCATCACCAGGATAATGGAATATCGCATTTGGGAGGATGGTTGTTGGGTCTGAGATTTTAGCTATACGGGTGTCACAGAGCAACGGAGTTATAGGATGATTATATGGGGATGTAGATATTTCAATCTTCCCATCTTGCTCAAGTTTTTTGAGTAGGGGTATGATTTTGCCTATAAGTTCTTTTTGTTCCGCAAGCAGCAACGATTTTTCTTCTTCAGTGAAACTTCCACCTTTGTCCATCAAATATCTTATTTTCCTGTTTTTCTTGAGCGTCCTTCCACACCAAACGAGATTAAACCAAACCTGAATATCCCTGAACTCATCCTCGGTAAAAGAATATGACGCCTTTCTCGCCTCATCAAGTGTGACTATATGTCCTCGCTTTTGGTATAGGGCATAATAATGTGGATGTGGTTTTATATTTTTCTCGACATTTATGGA